>NZ_JBSAXD010000022.1:0-147322 GCF_053427715.1 Burkholderia sp. MR1-5-21 | reverse complement strand
TGATGAGTGCGAACACGAGGCCGGCGAGCACCGCAAGCCAGCGATGGAGACCGGGCATCATACGCCCTCCTTCTGGTGGCGCGCCGTCCCGGGCAGGGCCTTGGCATCGTTAGACAGCTGAACGTCGGCGCGCCCGCGCAGGAACTGCACGTTGGACCGCAGCACCTGCTCCTGAGCCTCCTTGTCGTATTCGGCCCCTACGCGGTTGGAAACCGTGTCGAATGCCTGCTGCACGGACGCGTGATGCTCGATCATCACGACGACATGCGCCCCGTCGGCCGCGTCAACCGGGTCCGACACGGCCCCCGCAGCCAGCCGGCTCGCGGCGGCATACACCGGCGCATCGAGCTTGGCCCTGGCGGCGAAGTCGAGGATCGTGTCGGTATCCACGCGGCCCGAATCCTCGAGCCCGAAGCTGTGCATCACTTGCTCGAGCGGTCGGCCCGCGCGCAGTGCGGCGACGGCCTGCGCCGCGTCGGCGCCGGCCCGGGCGGCATCCCGTTGCGGCCCCGTGCGCGCCACCAGGTCGCGCATGCGCATGGAGGCGTCGCTCGCGTACTTCGCCTTGTGACTTTCGTACCATGCACGCAGCTGTTCCTGCGAGGGTCGCTGTGCCAGCACATTTGCGGTCACCTCGAGCTCGACGCCCGAGACCATGGCCGCACGCACGTCGGGATCGGAGCTCGGCAGGTCGAGCTCGACGCCGCGCTGAACGTTGAGCTCCTCCGCGATCATGTCGTCGAGCACCCTGCGGCGCTGGTCCGGGGTCGACCTCGCGTAGGCAACACCGAATTGCGTGTGTACCTGGGTCTCGAAGTCGCTGCGCAGGATCGGCCGTCCGTTGACGAGCGCCATGGCCTCCGGCGGCACGGCGCTGGTGTCCTTGGCCGTGAGCAGGCCGTAGCCGGCAATCCCGAGGCCGACCAAGGCGCCACAGGCGAACAGTATGAGTGAGCGCCGTGTCTGCGCACGGTGCGGATCATGGACGCCGGAGGTCAGGCCGCCGGTTTTGTCTATCGTTTTTCGCATGTCGTTCGATGTCCTCTATTGTTCGCCGGAGCGCAGTCCAGCGGTCCCTGTTGCCGTTCCAGCATTCATCCCGTCCCTCACTCCTCCAGGCGCCAGTCGTTTAGCAGTTGCGGCTTCGGGCCCCGGATGTACTGGATCCTGCCGTTGGCAACCGTGTAGAGGACGACGCCGCGGTGGCGGCGCACTTCGCCCTTGCGCACCGAGCGGCCGAAGATCTCGCTGTTCTCGACATCCCGGATGCAACGGTAGGAGCCGGCCATCTCCACAGCCACGCCGCTGGTGTCCGAGCAGAAGAAGAGCAGTTCGAAGGTCTCGACGAAGTCTTCGCGCAGCTTGCGGAAGCGCGCTTCGATGGCCTGCGGGCCACGCAGTTCGGCGCGCTCGCCGATCGCGAGCACGACATCGTCGGCGTAGTACTGCAGGTAGGCCGGATCGCCCGCGGCAAAGAGCTCCAGGTAGTGCTGGAAACGGGCGCGATCGATCGGCACCGTGCAGGACTCGGCGCGCGAAGTCGCCAGCAGCGCCGCACCGGCACCCGCCAGCAGGCCCGCAAGCGCGGTTCTCCGGTTGGTCATGGCTTCGTCTCCCCTGAAATTCGTGATCAATGCGCGCCCCCGGACGGGTCGATCAGGTCCCCCACCTCCGGCGAGGAACGCTTGGTACCGGGGCACGCCAGCGCCGAATAGCGGTTGTAGTGCTCGGGATTGCGCGCATCTCCCCAGCCGCAGCACGATCCGTTGCTGCACATCGA
Organism: Burkholderia sp. MR1-5-21; assembly: GCF_053427715.1. Classification (NCBI taxonomy): domain Bacteria; kingdom Pseudomonadati; phylum Pseudomonadota; class Betaproteobacteria; order Burkholderiales; family Burkholderiaceae; genus Burkholderia; species Burkholderia sp. MR1-5-21. The sequence continues at coordinate 145,542 of NZ_JBSAXD010000022.1, read as the reverse complement.
CTCCGGGCGTCGGTATGTCCCCTCGAGGCGATGGCGGTACTCCGGGTAGAGAGATTGCGCTCCGCCCAAAGCGGCTTCGACCGGCAGGCCGTACTGGTCGGCAAATGCGTGCTCGAACGGGTTCTTGCCAGGCAGGTAGCTCGGCACGAAGCCCGCAGGAATCGAGCCCTGCCGGCGCGGAACGCATGGCATGACCATGTCGTTCTTCAGATATGCCGACGGGTTGAGGCGGTAAAGCCGGCTCACTACGAAGGGTTCGCTGAGGTAGACGGGGTCGGTGATCAGCGCGGTGAGGTGCAGGATGTCGCCGTGTCGCGTGAAGTGCATCGTCACGGTAGTCCGGTCGCTGCCCTGCACGCCGTTGCGGCGCAGGGGACTCTCGCGCAGGTGGGTGGTTGTGGTCGTCAGCGTATGGCCCTGCCAGACGCCGGTCGTAAAACCCGCGAACGTGTGTGCGGTCTCGGGTCCCGGGTGGGCGCGTCCGTCAACCCAGATGACCGTGGCTTGGCGGTCGATCCAGGGCGAGATGCGCCAGGCGATCGTGCGGCCGTTGAACTCCTCGGTCTCGGCCGAGATGCGAAAACCGAAAGGACCGGTGGCGAGATACCCGGTACCGTAATAGATGCACTGCCGCTCGGGCATCGCGAGCTGGCCGTCGGACCAGCCCAGCGCGCGCGCCCGTCCGGCGTCGTTGATCGGCAGGCCGGTGTAGTCGACCGGGTCCGGGCCGAGATAGGTGGTCTGGAAGTCCTCCATGTCGAGCGGCTCCCAGTACCCGGACAGGTCGACTTCGTCGACGCTGCGCGCGCTGGCTCCCTGGCCGATAGCGCTCCCGAGGACGAAGGCCAGTGCGAGGCACCAGGCACGCAGGCTGGCACGCTTCATTGCGGTTTGCATGGAGTCGGGTCCCATTTCGAAGCGTCAGGTTCTCGGCGGAAGAGCGGGCTGGTTCCGTAAGGCTCCTGCAGGTAGACCGGGTCGCGCACGATGCTCGCGATCGACAGACGCTGGCTGCCGTCGGCCTCGCGGTAGAGGTCCCAGTATTCGGTGAGCTCGGCATCGCCGCTATAAGGAACCCCGTTGGCTCGCAGCAGGCCGGGGCGCATGCTGCGCGTCATCACCTTGAGCGCGCCTTCGTCCCAGGCCGCGCGAGACGTGCCCTGCCAGGATCCCGCTTCGACCGCGGTGGCGGTTGCCGCATCGCGCTCGTCGAAGTGCAGCATGCGCACCTGCATGCCATTGTCGATCTCCACCCGCAGCGTGCGCGCATCCGCCCAGGTGATGCGGAGCCGGGCCGGCACGCGCATGATCACCGCGGCGCCATAGGCCCTGCAAGGTTCGGCCGCAGCTTGCGCCCCCGCCGGATCCCATTGGTCCGCAATGTCCTTCGCCGCACGGTTGAGGGGAATGCCCGCATATTCCCCGCGACCAGGCGTGACCATGCGATAGCGCCAGTCCTGCGTGACCACGGACACCCAGGTTCCGGTCAGGTCGAAGGGCGCGAGCGACCGCGCGGAGCTGGTTGGCGGCTCGGCTGGCGCAGCGCCGGCCCGCCCGGCGACGAGTGCGCAGATCCCGCAGAGCGCGATGGCCAGGCCTTTTCGTAGCAATTCCAGGATGTGTCTCCAGTTCACGGTGTCTTCGGCGACCCGGATTCGTGTTTTTCGTCACCGAGGCTGCGATATATCGCCTCGAGGAAGCCCGCCGTCGACCCGGGGCCCGAGCTCGCGCCGTAGCGCGGCGCGTACCCGGCAGCTGGCTTGGCCTCGATCACCTGCGCCAAGGTGCGCCCCTCGGTCTTCAGCGCCCGGACGCGATCGCGGATGATCGTCACCATGTCCCGGTACTCGACCAGTTCCGCCTGCTGGCAGGGGCGGCCGCGCGCCGGAACGACCATGGTTCCTCCCTCAAGCCAGGTCAGGGGCACGTTGGGGATTGCCAGGTCGATGAGCGCGTTCAGGGCGTCGATTTCTCCCTGGATCGTGCCGCCGTGTTCCACGTCGATGGCGGGAAAGTGCGTGATGTCGAAGATCTCGCCCGTCACCAACACGTCCGAGCCTCGGAAGAGCACGACCGCGTCGGCGTCGCTGTGCGCCCCGGCCCGTGCGTACACCTCGATCCCTTGTCCGTTGAGATAGAGCGCCTTGCGATCGCGGACGGTCTGCGTCGGCAGCCCCTCGCTCTCGTAGTTCTCTTCGGTCATGCGCTGGAGCACCGGCACTGTCGCCACGACCGTGGCGCGTCCCGGCAACGTGAAGGGGCCCGAACTCTGGCCGAAGGCCTTGCCCGCCGTGGAGAGGGTGAGGTTTCCACCAACGTGAGCGGCATCGGCGCCTGTATTGAACAAAAAGCGGATAGGCGCGTCGGTCAGGCTGCGGATTGCGGCCAGCACCTGGTCGGCGCTGGACGCGGTGCCGCTGTCCACCACAAGCGCACCCTGGGGCCCGATCTGTACGACGATGTTGGCACCCGCGCCCGACAGGACCACCACGTCCGGCCGGATCCTCGTCACACCGAGCAGCCCAGTCACCGCGCCCGACGCAGGCGCAGAATGGGCCGTGGCCGGGGCCTCGTGCGCGGGCGCGGCCTGCGCCAATGGCGCTAGCCCCAAGGACGGCGCCAGGGTCAGCGCCATGACCAGCCGGATCGGTTGACGGAACAACGGAGGATTCCTTTGCAAAATGATGGGAAATGCTAGTGGCGGCCGTGCGACGCGCGAGCGTGACTCGTGCGAAACGGTTTTCTGCACGTCCCCAGCGAACGTTGCCACGATAATCTATTCTAACGACGTTCACCTATGTTAGTCTATCTGCGAGCGAATATTTAATAAACAATCGATTATTTGAAGTCGTGGCTGCCGGGCTGCTTTCCCCCATCGATCTTCGCGGCATGCGGCTGCGAAATCGCGGGGCCGCGTTGGCGTTCGTCGAGGCGACCGCCGTGACACGTGACGGTCGCATCACGCACGGCGACATGGGGCTCTGGAACGAAGTCCAGGTCGGCCTTCGAGGACAGCGCCTGCAGTGGATCCTGACGTTGCTCGCACTCGCGAATTTCTGGACGCTCCATCACTTCGGGACGATTTCACGCTGCCAGGACGCCTCTACAAGCCGCCCGCGCTGTCGGCAAGACCCGAACGAAGCGACTGTGCGTAGTGGCGTTGACGTAAAACTTCAAGATGGCCATGGTTTGCAAGAGAGGAAACTTAGGATGACTGACAAGGAAAATGTTTGGGGTATCCCGCCCGTCTCGCGACGCGCGGTGCTGGGATTGGGTGGCGCGACCTTGTTGACGATGGCCGACAAGGGATGGGCCGCCGTCGGCAAAACTCCCGGCCCGAGATTGCAATCTCTCGGCTACGTCGTGGCGCCCGGCGACAAGCTCGATGTCTGGAGCGAGTGGGCACCGAAGGTGTACGGCCTGCAGCTTTCCGACCGCAGCGCCGGCACGCGCGTGTTCCGCATGGACGATCACCAGTACCGCCTGGCCATCGACCAGGGCGCGCGGGTGGCGACATATGGTTGGGAAGTGACGGACGGCGCTGCGCTCGACGCGCTGGCTGCGCGACTCGAGGCGGGTGGTGTGAAGGTCGCGCGCGGCTCTCGCGCCCTGGCGTCCCAGCGCGGCGTGCGCGACCTGGTCACATTCACGGACCCGGCGGGCAACGGCGTGGAGATCTTCCATGGCCCTGCACTCGCAACCTTCCAGCCGGCGCGGTCGATGGGCGGGTTTCGGACGGGCGCGCTGGGCATGGGCCATGCCGTGCTCATGGTACAGCCCGCGCTATTCGAGAAAGTCACGACGTTCTATCGTCAACTGCTCGGCTTTCGCACCAGCGACTTTACGACCGTCAAGGGCACGCGGGTCGTGGAGTTCATGCATATCAATCCCCGCGAACACAGCCTTGCGGTGATCGCCAACCCCGACAACCGAAATCAACTACACCACATCATGCTGGAAACGCAGTTCATGGACGATGTCGGCCATGCGTACGACATCGTGCTCAAGGACTACCAGAAGAGCATCGTCCTGACGCTTGGCCGGCACATTAACGACATGATGACGTCGTTCTACGTCCGCACGCCATCGGACTTCCTGATCGAGTGCGGCTGGGGCGGACTGCTGATCGATCCGGAGCGCTGGCAGGCGGCCGAACTGACTGCTGGTGGCAGCATCTGGGGCCACCAGTTGATGAAGGACGGCCAGCCGGCGGACGCGAGTTTCCTCCCGCCTCCGGCAGAGCGTGCCTTGCGTGCGCCGCTGCAGGTATGGGGCGAGAATTTCGAAGCCAATCACCGCCCGAGGGAGCAGACGGAAGTCCTCCTCACGGAGCCCCTGCGCTGAGCAGCGCAGGGCACCCCGATCAGGCTGAAGCCGCGTCCGGAGCGATCACCCAGGTCACGAGAGAGGTGCGCTCAACGGCTGCATCGCCGGCCCTCAGGATGGTGGAAACCTGCGGGCTGCGCGAGACGGCCGATTTCGGCCATGCGGTGACGATGTGAGCTGCGGTGCGGGCCCACTGCGCCTGCGTTCCGGCCAGAACCGGCTGTTGGGCCAGCGCAGCCAGTGGGCCGTACACCGAGTGCGTGGCCGCGCCCTTTGCGTCACCGCCATGCGTGTCGCCGACGACGTGATGCGCGCGATAGATGACGCGCAGGCGTACGTCCTGGGCCATCATTGCCAGCACGAACATCGATTCGAGCGACGTCATGCCAGCAATGGCAACGGGTGCGGTCCGCCACTGCAGGGAGAGGTCCTCGTACCACAGGTCGTGCACATTCCCATCGATGGCGCGCACGGGCACGCCGCGGTCGCGGACCTGGTGCGCAAACTCCCGGCTGGCACCGAATCGTTCGTCGTAGACCACCTTGTAGAGCGGCAGGCATGGCGTGTCGGCAGCTAGGGCCGGCGAGGCCGGGACCAATGGCGTGCCGGCAACCAGGGCCGTCAAGGCCGGGGCCAGCAAAGCGGCGCCCGTCACGCACAGTCCGGCGTGGAGGAACTCGCGGCGCGTGATGCCAAGGGACGGATGCGACTTCGTGCTCACTGGCGCGCCTCCTTCGGGTTGTTGCGCGTCAGCCAGGCGACAAGGGCGTCGAGGTCGCGATCCGTCACTTCGGTCTTGCGGAATGGCGTCATGATGTTTCTGCCCGTGCGTACCAAGGCGCGGATATACTCTGGCGGCAGGTTCGTGCGTTTTTCCAGCTCGGCCGGTACGGCACCCCGATAGCGTTGCTGCAGCACGAAGGTGCCCGCCGGGGGATCGATGCCCCGGCCCGGCAGCGCCTCGTGGCACCCGGCGCACCAATGATCGAAGACAACCTTGCCGGCGGGTAGCGCAGCGGTACTTTCGGCCGGTCTGCCACTTTCGACAGCAAGCGCGGCGCAGCTGGCAAGGCAAAGCGCCAACATCATGGCGAGTTGTCTGTTTTTCGTCATCGCTTCTCTCCGCTCTTGCGCAGATGTTTTGGCCAGATGCCGCACTTGCCCGGAGACAGGATGCCGTTGGGGTCGAGCGCGTCGTAGATGGTCTCGTTGAAGCGCCGCAGCGCGTGCTTGTTGAAGGAGAACTGGTCGATGACGTGGTCGTGGAAGGCCACCGGGGAGCGGTACTCGCCCCAGCCGCGCTCGCCGCATTTCTGCACCAGGCGGGAAAAGATTTCCAGCGTGCGGTGATTCTCGTCTCGGTCCTCGTAGGTGCGCAGCCCCATGATGACCATCATGAACGTGCTGCTGCTGGGCCCGGTGCCCCACCAGCCGGTGCGGTCCAGCCAGTCGAAATCGCCCGCATCGATCAGCACGTTGCGGATCAGCAGGTTGATCTCGAACAGGTCCTCGGGGGTCTGGCGGATGATGGGCGAGAAGATGTAGTGCCCATGGTCGAAGCCCGTTGTCGCGAGCACGCCGAAATCGATGGTCGGTGGCCGGATGCTTGTCTCGGGGGGCATCAGCTTCAGGGTGCCGGGCACCTTTCGCTGCTGGAGGAGATCGCGCACGTAGTCGAGCTGTGCCTTGACCACCGGTGCCGGGCCGCGCGTGGCGCCCATGACGCTGACGGCGGGCATGTTCACCCGGGTCGCCAGCGCCTCCCATTGCGCACTGGTGCCGCCGTCGCGGCGGCGATTCAATGTCCGCACCTCGTCGGCGAAAGGCACTTTGCCGTGGCTGAAGCCGACGGAATCGCGGATGGGGCAGCCCATGCCCACGCTGCCGATCACGCCCTGGTCGCGCAACTCCTTGAGCGCGTCCAGCATGGGCCCGAAATCGGCTTCGCGGTTGGACGTCACCTGGAACATCTGCTCGACCTCCCAACGGCGCTTGAGCCGAAAGCAGGCCTTGGTGACGATGCCGAAGTTCGACTGCGAGAAAATGCCGTCGATGTGCGGGCCGAACCCGTAGTGGTAATGCGGCCAGAGCGGCGAGCCGGGCAGCGCGCCACGGCCGGTGCGCATCACCTCGCCGCTGGCGAGCACCACCTCGAGGCCGGTCACCGCGCTGAAGTTGTCGTCGAAGACATTGCCCACCCCGTGGTCGAGCGCGTTACCGATCGGGCTGCCCCAGCCCGGTCCGGGCGCCGAGGGGATCAGGTCGGGCGCATGCGCGTCGAGGTAGCGGCGCAGTTCGATGAAGGTGACGCCCGGCTCGACAATCATGTAGCCGTCGGTGGCGTTGACCTCGAGGACTCGGTTCATGCGCTTGAGGTCGAGGATGACCGAGCCCGAATACGTGGGCGAGGGCCCGCCATAACCCAGGTTGCGGCCCGTCGAGAAGGTGTAGAGCGGCGTGCGGTACTTGCTGGCAATCCGGACGATCTCCTGCACCTGCTCGACACTGGTGGGCGAAATCGCCGCCGAGGCCTTGTGCTGGCGCTCGGGCTCGTTCAGGTAGGGCGTGTACGGATCGTCGTAGAGCGCGAGATCCTCGTCCTTCCAGAAGACCCAGTCGTCTCCGACGACGGCAGCGAAACGCTGCAATGCTTCCCGGAATTGGCTCTCGCTGATGCCTTCGGGTGTTCTCATGTGACGGATGTCTCCTGTGGGTTGCGCGGCCGTGTGTCCGACCTGTTGAAGTTCTAGCGTTTGCGCGTGCCACCCCGTCCCGCGCCCCCATTGCGCGCAGGAGCGCGGAAGGGGAGCAAAGGCGTCATTCCGGGGCGCAGGTGCCTTCGATATGACCCAGGCGCTCGACCTCGCAGCGCACGACGTCACCCGCGCGCAGCACGCGCGGGGGCTTGTGCATCCAGCCGATGCCTCCCGGCGTGCCGGTGTAGATCAGGTCGCCGGGTTCGAGCGTCATGGCCTTCGACAGGTACTCGATCTGCGCCCAGACGTCGAAGATCAGGTGCTTGGTGTTCGAGCGCTGCCGCTCTTCGTCGTTGACGAGGCAGCGGATGTTGAGCGCGTGCGGATCCGGGATTTCATCTGCCAGGGTGATCCATGGGCCGCAGGGGCCGTGGGTGTCGAAGGACTTGCCCACGCACCATTGGGGCGAGTGCCGCTGCCACTCGCGCACGCTGACGTCGTTGCCGACGCAGTAGCCGAAGACCGCCTGCGGTGCCTGCTCGCGCGTGATGTTACGTCCACCGCGGCCGATCACCACGACCATCTCAGCCTCGTAGTCGACGCTCTCCGGCGAGGCCTTCGGGATCTGGATGAGGTCGTGGGGACCGGCAACGCAAGTCGAGGCCTTGATGAACCAGACCGGTTCCTTGGGCACTTCGCGCCCGGTCTCCGCGACGTGGTCCGCATAGTTCAGGCCGATCCCCAGGATCTTGCCCGGGCGCGCGATGGGTGCCCGAAGACGCACTTGCGCAAGGTCCAGCCAGCCTGCGCCATCGGCATTCAGTCGCAGCAGTTCCTCGCGCGCGTCGTCGTAGCATGCGATCAGTTCGATCATGGTGCGGGGCAATTGCGGCGCTGCCTGCGCGATTGGCTTAATGCGTCCGTCGTGGATGATCCCGAGCGCCTCGTGACCGTCCAGATTGAAAGTGGCAAGCTTCATCGTCTTAGTCCTTTACTACGCGTGTGATCTTCCCGGGTCCGGAGGTGGCACCGCGGATCGAAGTGATTTTGCCGTCGTGAATGCCGTAGAAGAGGACGCTGGCCCCCTGCCACTCTTCGCCCTGCTTGATGACTTCGCCGGTGGGCAACTTCACGTCGCCACGGCCGGGGCGTGCCGTAATGTGAATGAGCATCTCGATCGCCATTTGGCCGCCTTCGTTGTCGATGACGATGGCTGTCGGCTCGCGCACTTCCTGCATGCCGCCGGTCCACAACTTCTTGTAGAAGTCGATGATCTGCTGCGGACCACGCAGCTTGCCCGCGACAAAGTGGTCGAACTCGACATTGGGTGCCAGCAGCTCGGCGTAGTGCAGGTCTTCGGCGTTGAAGAGCTTGTAGTAGTTAAGCATCTTCTCCTTGGTCATGAGCTCGGCGGCGTGTGCGGCCGTCGAGAGGGTGGTGGTGCCAAGTACCAGCAATGTGCCCGTTGCCAGGGTCATCAGGGTCTTGCGGATCATTTGATTTTTCTCCAGTGGATTTGCTGCAAAGCGTCCCGCTCATTCAGGCGATGGTGATCGTGAGTTCACCGATGCCCTCGAGCGTGCCCACCATGCGGTCGCCACTCACAACCGGCCCGGGGCCGGCAGGGGTTCCGGTATAGATGAGGTCGCCCGGCATCAGGACCTGAGACTTCGAGATGAGGTTGATGATGTGCGGCACGTCGAGGAGCATGTTGCCGACGTCGTCCTGCTGGCGTATCTCACCGTTCACCTTGAGGTCGATGCGGCCCTTACGGATGTGGTCGACGTCGGCAACGCGATGCAGCGCCGTGCAGGGCGCTGCCTGGTCGAAGGACTTGCCGGCTTCCCACGGCATGCCCGCTTTCAGCGCATCGGTTTGCAGGTCACGCCGGGTCATGTCCAGACCCAAGGCGTAGCCGAAGACGTGGTCGAGCGCCGTCTCCACCGGAATGTCGGCACCGCCGCGGCCGATCGCCACCACCATCTCGATCTCGTGGTGATAGTTGTGCGTCATACGCGGATAGGGGATCCTGGCTTTGTTCTCGACGATCTGGTCGCTCGCCTTCATGAAGTAGAACGGTGGCGCCCGGAACGAACTCTCCTTGATGTGCATGTCGTAGTTGAGGCCCATGCAGTAGATGCGCCGGACCGGGAAGCGCTCTGAGGAGCGCGCCACTGGCAGCGACGGAACTGGCAGGGGCGGGATTGCATACCCCGGCGCGGCGGCCTTTGCGGGTTGTCCGAATGCGGCAGCGGCGAGCCCGGTGGCCGCCGTCGCCATGAACTGGCGTCGTTTGCTCATGTCATCTCCTTGGGACCAGGCGTGATCGCGCCTCATAAATCGGATTTGTACCATAGAATCGATAATGTTGATAGATATCGATCCTGAGACGACGAGTCATCGGATCGGGCCGGAATCCGCCGCCTGGGCGGCTCGCCGCGCCAACTGCCCGATCCTGATCATGCGAGGCATCCATCGGGAGCACGAGGCGACCGCCCACTCCGTTGCTGCCGTTGCAGGCAACGCCTTCAGCCTTGGTGCGCGAGGTGCCCCAATACTCGATGTCGGGTTGTGTCTCGTTAATGGAAGATGGGATGAGCAAACGCCCGAGATGAATAGGAATGCTTATATCGAAAAAGAATAGAATGGCTCGGCTGCAGTTGCAGCGACGCCATCATCACACATCTGCCCCTTGCGGATCATGTGTGCGATTTCGATGCCGGACAGAATGATTCGTGTGCAGCGGAAATCCTTGAACCCCATCATCGGTCTGATGATGTGTTTGACGCGTGGTGGTCCTGCAAGGCGATGTTGTTCAGGTATTTGTTTTGCCGGATCTTGATCGGCATTGGTCGCCCCAGCTCCTGCCCGCCGGACGCTTGGACCGCGAAATGAAGTATCTTGGGCGCCGTTTTCTTCTTTCCGGCCATCGGATTCGCCGTCAATATCGAATCGCGAACTTTACCGCAGCGTCTTATTGCGACACAGCCCTACGAAGTACCAGGCAGTGGGCTGGAGACGAGTACCGCAGCGGCGACCAGTACCCCAGCCAGTGCCACCGATTCGATATGCAACACGGTGGCAAAGCGCTGTAGAGGCTTCACGGGTGGCGTCGAAGAGGCATTCTTCAACGATGCGAGCAGCCTGGGCATCTCGAAGAAGCGGTTGTGTCCTCCGAGGGCTGCTGCTACGAATACCAGCGCGAATTTCAATAACAGAATCTTTCCGTAACCCGATTCCAGAAGGTCATCAGGCGACCTGACACCACGCCAGCCGTTATAAGCGCCTGTGGCGAAAAGAACAACAAGCGCAAGCGTTGCGCCATCCGACAAAGACTGGATATACGCCGCGCTGTTGACATGCTCGCTGTATGGAGCATCGAAAATACGCGGCGCAACAACATATGCCGTGACCAACACAAGTCCCACCCATGCGCTGACGGCGAGTAGATGTATCCAGTCCACCCATACGGGCAAGCTGAACAGGCCAGCATCGACCGGGTGTCCTCCGTTGCTTCGCGCAAGGGCTACACCCGCCAGAGCCAGTCCGATGCCCAGCGGAAATCGAATCGACTTGCCGGTCTGGATAAGCGAAAGAATAACCACGCATAGCATCAGCCCCGCGCCAACTAACCACGCATGACCAAAGCCGGTCTCCACTAGCATTGAGCGGACCGCAGGCCCCGCCTCCAGAAGCGTGGATTCGCTCATCAAAGCACAATGAATCCAGAAAGCGAACGCGCTGGATACCAGTACGCCGACCGACGCAATACGTAGTGCGCTGACCAGCCGCCGACTGATTCCCTCTTGCCAAGGTGAGTGTCGACGCGCGAGCCATCGGTCGCCAAGGAGTACGCCAACGACAACCGCAAAGCCGAGGTTTTGCAGCGCAACGAACGCCAGCCGAAGGATGCCAAGGAGACCATCGTTCATCACTTCACCCGGAAGGTGTACGTGCCCTTGGTCTTGTGGGCGTCATGCGTCATCACAGCCCACTGGACCGAGTAGGAGCCGGACGAGAGTTTCGGGAGTGCAATCGTCATCACGCGCGGATTAGAAGCGTCGACCTTGGCCTTTTCGCTGGTCACGGCGGCGCCGTTTGCATCGGACACTTTCACCGTGCTGAAAGTGGATTCGAGGCCCTCATTAAAGGTAAGCCGCACTGCGTCAGGTGCTGCATCGAGTGTGCTACCAGCCGAGGGGACTGCATTCTCGAGCTTGCCGTGCGCGAACGCTACAGCCGGCACCAGTGCGATGGCCGCTGCCGTTGCCAGCCCCGTGAGTTGCTTGCGAGTAAATGTTTTCATGTTCTTGTGCATCCTGAATAGTCAAAGTAGTTGTTGCCTGCGTTTGATGGACATACCCCTGGATTCATCACTTTTTCTGAAGCTTCGTTACCGTCAATGCGCCGTCCATTTCTTCGGCCACGAAATCAAGCTTGTCGCCGACCTTGACCTGCGAAATCATTGCGGGGTCTTTGACCTTGAAGACCATTGTCATGGCGTCCATGCCCAGGTTTTCGAGAGGACCGTGCTTGATGGTCAGCTTTCCGGCTGCCGCGTCGACCTTCCTGATTTCTCCGTGAGACATGCCGCTCTTGGCGTCGCCGCCCTGTTGCGTTCCGCTGGCCGTTTTCATGTCGTCCATGTCGCCTGCCGCATAAGCAGCGCTGGAGAGCGCCAACGCGCAGCCAACGGCAGTCGACAAAAATACGTTCATCATCACTCTTCTCCAGTGTCAAGTAAAAGACTAGGCCGGGCTGCATGCCCGGCCAGACAAAAGTCAGCTGTCAGGCAGCTTGCCGGTGTATTCGTATGCGACGGTCCCTTTCGGGTGTTTGAACCAGCCCGGATCGCGGTAGTCGGTGCGGCCCAGTCCCTCGCGCACCTTCACGACGGTGAACATGCCGCCCATTTCCAGCGGGCCGAATGGGCCGGAGCCGGTCATCATCGGCAGCGTGTTATCGGGCAAGGGCATTTCCATCTCGCCCATCGCCCCACCTGTGCTGCCCATCGCCATGTAGTCCGGCACGAGTTTGTTGATACGTTTCGCGAGGTCTTTCTGCGGCACGCCAATGAGGTTCGGTACGGAGTGCCCCATCGCATTCATCGTGTGGTGGGACTTGTGGCAATGAAACGCCCAGTCTCCGGGCCGGTTTGCCGTGAATTCAATCGCGCGCATCTGGCCGACCGCGACATCGGCGGTCACCTCAGGCCAGCGCGCGGCCGGCGGAACCCATCCGCCATCCGTGCCCGCGACCTCGAAGTGATAGCCGTGCAGATGGATGGGGTGATTGGTCATCGTCAGATTGCCGACCCGGATACGCACACGGTCCCCGGCACGTACCGGCAACGGGTCGATGCCCGGAAAGACTCGCGCGTTCCAGGTCCACATGTTGAAGTCGATCATCTCGTTGACGCGCGGCGTGAAGCTGCCAGGGTCAATGTCGTACGCGGACATGATGAACACGAAGTCACGGTCGACCTGCATAACGCTGGGGTCTTTCGGATGAACGATGAATGCTCCCATCATTCCCATCGCCATCTGAACCATCTCGTCGGCGTGCGGGTGATACATGAAGGTGCCATGCTTCTCAAGTTCGAATTCGTAGACAAACGTTTTGCCGGGGGGAATGTGCGGTTGCGTCAAGCCGCCGACGCCATCCATGCCCGATGGCAATGACATTCCGTGCCAGTGAACGGTGGTGTGCTCCGGCAGCTTGTTGGTCACGAAGACTCGGACCTTATCGCCTTCTACTGCCTCGATGGTTGGGCCTGGGGCCTGCCCGTTGTAGCCCCAAAGATTCGCGTTCATGCCGGGCGCCATTTCGCGCACCACAGGCTCGGCAATCAGGTGGAATTCCTTCCAGCCGTTTTTCATGCGCCACGGCAGCGACCAGCCGTTCAGCGTGGCAATGGGCGTGTATGGACGGCCGTTGGGAGGCGTGAGTGGCGGTTGCATAGTGGCGTTGGCCATCGTTGGCGCCTCGGGCAGCGACGCAGAACCAGCCTTGCTCACCAATGCTGCTCCAAGCAGTGCGGCCCCCGAGCCGCCAAGAAAATTTCGACGTAACACCATCTCATTTACCTTCGGAATCTGTAGGCGACGCCGGTTGGGTCGTGGGTACTGATGGCGCTGAGGCCACAGCGAGCGGCGGGAGGCGGCCGCCGACTGCCTGCTGCAAATCGGTCTCCGCAAGCCAGTAGTCCTTCAAGGCGTCGATATAGCTGTTCATCGCGACGACCTGGTCGCGCGAATCGGCCAGCAGTTCGAACACGCTTGCGAGCATGCCGTTGTAGCGAAGCAGCAGTTCGTCGGAAATCGTTTTGCGGAGAGGGACGACTTCATCGCGGTAGTGCTTTGCGACGTCGTAATCGATCACGTAGGCCGAATACGACTCCCGGACCTCGGACCGTGCATTAATCGCGGTCTCGGCGACGCGATTGACCGACTGCATATAAATCGCTTTGGCGCGCGCGACCTTTGAGCCCCCCCAGTTGAAAATGGGAATCTCGACGCTGATTTCGTAGCCCTGTTCGTGGCCGTCGGAAGTCGTGAAGTTGTTCTGATACCCGACGTCCAGCGCATTGATGAAACGCGTTGCTTTGGTCAGACCGAGCGACGATGCGACACTCTGCGTCTGCAGCTTCGCCGCCTGGATGTCCAGCCGGTTTTGCATCGCGAAGCCCTCGATGTCCTTCAAGTCAGGACGCTCCTTGGGAAGGTCCGGCAGCCGGTCGGGCAGCTTGTACTGCGTGCCAGCGCCCCACAGGCCCATCGTGCGGGTCAGCTTTTCCCGGGTAGCGACAGACTGTTGCCGCATCTTCGCCAGTTGTGCCACGGCATCCGCGTAGAAGGCCTGCTCGCGCGCGTAGTCAAGCTTGCTGAAGTTGCCGGCCTGTTGCATCCGCAACGCCAGTTCGGCACCGGCCTCGGCCGAGTCCTTTACCTGCCCGGCGTATGTCGCGGCCTGCTCGGCTGCGACCGCGTTGACATAAGCTCGTCGCGCGTCAGCGGCTACCTTGAGCATCGCATCTGCCGCAAGCAGCTTGGTCTGCTCGAAGTGGCGGCTCCCGATGCGCGTCGCCAGGGGCAGCGTCAGGACGTTCAGTAACCCGAGCGTGACGGTGCGGTTGATGCTCAGGTCGTTGTTCCCATGCGTGCGGCTAAAACTGAAGCCGGGGTTCGGAAGCCATCCTGCCTGCACGAGGTCCGCCTCGGAAATGCCGAGCTCGCCGTAGGAAGCTTGCAGGCCCCGGTTGTTCAGCAGTGCAATCTGGACCGCATCATCCATGCTCAAGGGCTTGGAAAGCAGCACCTGCGTTCGCTTTGCGACGGCGTCCCGGTCTTCGTCGGTCTTCACCAGTACAGCATCTTTCCCAAGACGCTCAGAGGCGGTCTTCGAAACGGTATTGAAGCCGCCGTCCGTCGAAAAGCTCGTACAGCCAGCAAGGAAAACCATCGCGCTGGCGACCACAACAATGCGTCGGCCCGAAAAGAAGTGCACACTCATTTCGCCGGTCCTTCGTGCTTTGCGCTGTGCTCGCTGTTCTTGACGTTGACATCGGTGCCGCCAGCCGGCATGTTGCCGTGGCTCATTCCTGTCATCTCAGATGAACTCGCCACGACCCGATTGAGCTCCTGCCAAGTGGGCGCTTTCTGGTCCCGGTACGGTTGATAGTCCGCGAAGGTGGACGACACGCTGACCGCCGGAACCGATGCGGCAGCGTCGGTCGGGTCAGGAAGTGTGGTAGTGGCGTGCCCGAGCGCCGGCAACAATGCCGCCGCGCTGAGCAGCGCCGCGATAAACATTCGCATGGATTTTTCTCGTCGTAAGCCACCTGGATAGCCGACGTGCGGGCATCAGGTCGAAATTTCGCGTCGCAGCGCAGGGGCCGCGACGGAAGGATCAGACGAGCGAGATTCGGGGAGGTCGTTCGATGCCGTCAGTCAGAAACGACACGACACGAGCAGAAGGGGGAAGAGGAACGGCAAAATGAAACTGGTCGACAGATGTCGCCACTGTGGGGACGACCGGCAAGGGCCCGTTGAAACAGCAGGACGCGCAGGTCGAGCACCCATGAACATGGTGCGCTTTGCAGCAATGGGGATGGCTGTGATGGTCGCCGCCGACCATTATCGAGTCATGCACATGATGGCGGCGGGTCGCTTCACCCAGGTCCGAGTGCTGCGCGGACGCGACGTCACTCCCGAAATGCGAAGACCCGCATTTCATGGAGACGGCTGCGAACGACTGAACCGGAATGCTCAGTATCAGCAGCACGACGACGAAGAATTTGCGCCAGTAAGACATAGCTTGAGAAGCTGGTACGCAGTTTACGAAGACTGTAAAGAGGAGGGTGTGTTTGGTTCTAACTGCACGCGCTTGCCGACGGCCTGGACGAAGGAGGGCAGGGCGCGCGTCGTCAGCCCTGGTTGCCGTTCATCGTCGCCCACAGGCGGGCGATGTCGGCCGCACCGTCATTGCCCTGCACACTCTTCAACACCTGCACGCCCTTGGCCTTCTTGCCGGCCTGCAGCAGTGCGAGGCCCAGGTGCAGTTTGGCATCCTCGGGGCGTTTGAGGCCACCCTTGGCGATGCCTTGCTCGATCAGCGTCGCGCCCTTGTCGGCCTGGCCCATCGTCACGTAGGCAAAGCCGGTTTGCACCAGCGCATTGCCGTCCTTGGCCTGGGCGGCTTCGGCGGCGGCGGCGCCTATGGTCCGGGCTGACTCGGCTGCCTGTTTGTTGGCCAGGTCACGCAGCCGCTTGTGGCGCTCGCCGTCCGCACCGGTGCCGAGCACGCCGGCCGTAAAGCCGCGCTCGACGACGCGCTGGCCCTCGGCCGGCAGGCCGGCCTGCAGCGACAGCTCGGCCATCTCCATGTATTCATCGGATTTGGTCAGCAGGCCGTCCTGAAGTTTCAGCCGCATCACATCCAGCGACAGCCGATCGGCGAAGCCAGGCTCGCGCTGGATGCGCGCGAGGTAGGCGCTCCAGTAGTCCTTTTTGCCGTAGTAGCGAACGAGCTTCTCGAGCGCGCTCGAGTACACCGCCTGGTTGTTGGTGCGCTGGGCGGCGTCGGCCAGGCGCAGCAGATCGTCCTCCTCGGGGCGCTTGTTGGCCGCCTCGGCAGCCGCCACGGCGGTTTGCGCCTGGCGCATCACCGCGTTGAAGTCGCCGCTCTGTGCCTGGAGATAGGCCTGAAGCTGCTTGAGCTGCGCACTGTTGCTGCCGAGCTGCTGCGCCTTGTTGGCCCAGTCGGTTGCCTTGGGGAAGTTCCTGGCCTGCGAATAAGTGAAGGCCAGCGATTCGGCGACTTGCGCCTGCTCGGCGCCCGACACCTTCGGGAACACCGCTTCGAGCGCCTGGGTCGCGCCGTTCGTGTCCCCGGCGCGCTGCGCGGCGGCCGCGCGCATGCGGTCGATCATGATCTGCTCGGCGGGCGTCTTGCCGGAGATGGCGTCGGCCTCGCGCACCTTGGCCAGCGCCTCGCGCGACTTGCCGGCCTTCAGCAGCTCGGCAGCCTGCTGCAGCGGTTTGCCGACTTCAGACCGCATCTGCGTCTGCGCCGATGCGAAAGACACGAAGCCGGCTGCGAGCAGGGCGACGGACAACGCGCGTAGGTGTTTCATGGATGAGTTCCTCAGAGCGCTTCTAAAAGCGAAGTCGGGATCGGCCGTGAGCGCGGTCCCCGCATTGGACAGGATGCAAGTGCGTTATTCACGAACACCTAGTTCATGAACTGCTCGTTGCCGACGAGGCCGATCTTGGTCACGCCCAGGCGCTGGGCGGTGGCCATGATGTGGGCCACGTTCTTGTACGACACGAGCTTGTTGGGGCGCAGGTGCACCTCGGGCTGGTCGGGCTGTGCGGCCACCGCCATCAGTCTGGCATCGAGCTCCGGACCCGGCTGGACGATCACGCCGTTCCAGCCGATGGTGCCGTCGAAGTCGACATCGATGCGAACGATCTCCGGCGGCTTCGCTGGCGCGCTGCTCTTGCCGATCGGCATGTTCATCTTCACCGCGTGGGTCTGGATCGGGATCGTGATGATCAGCATGATCAAGAGCACCAGCATCACGTCGATCAACGGCGTGGTGTTGATCTCGACCAACACGTCGTCATCGCCAGCGGAGCCTACATTCATAGCCATATTCTTCTCCCTACTCTACGTTCGGCGGCGGTTCGGTGATGAAGCCCACCTTCGAGATTCCCGCCCGCTGGCATGCCACGACCAGTCGGCCGACGCTTTCATAGCGCGCGTCCTGATCGCCGCGAATGTGAACCTCGGGCTGCGGCACCTTGACGGATTCCGTCTTCAGCCGGGCGACGAGCTCCGCGACGTCCTTGATAGGGTGCACGCCCCAGTAGATGTCGCCTTCCTTGCTGACGGCAAGCAGGATGTTCTCCGGCTTGGTCTGCGTCGGCACGTTGCGTTCCTTGGGCAACTCGACCTTGATCGACTGCGTGACCACGGGAATCGTGATCAGGAAGATGATCAGCAGCACCAGCATCACATCCACCAGAGGCGTGGTGTTGATGCTAGAGTTCATCTGCTCTTCGGCATCGCCGTCGGCAGTTCCTACGTTCATTGCCATGGTGATGATGTCTCCGTTAGCGCGGCGTGATTAGCAGCGACCCCCGCGCCTCCGGCGTGCCGCTTCTGGCGACACCGGAGGCGCAGGAGTCCATTCAGGCACGACCGGCAAGCAGGATCTTGTGCAGGTCGCCGCTGAACGCGCGCACCCGCTCCATCGCCGCCTTGTTGCGGCGGATCAACCAGTTGTAGCCCATCACCGCGGGCACCGCGACCGCCAGGCCGAAGGCCGTCATGATCAGCGCCTCGCCCACCGGGCCTGCCACCTTGTCGATCGAAGCCTGGCCGGCAATGCCGATTGCGGTCAGCGCGTGATAGATGCCCCAGACCGTGCCGAACAAGCCCACGAACGGAGCGGTTGAGCCGACGGTCGCGAGGAACGCGAGCCCGTCTTGCAGGCGGCTCTGCACGTTGTCCGTGGCACGCTGGATGCTCGTACTGATCCAGGTGTGACGGTCGATCTGCTCGGTCAGGTTGCCTTCGTGGTGCTCGCTGGCCTCGATGCCGCTCTCGGCGATGAAGCGAAACGCGGTGCCTTCCTTGAGGGTGGCCGCACCCGCCTTCACCGAACCGGCCTTCCAGAACGTCTTGCCTGCGGCATCGGCGCTCTTGCCGAGCTTGCGCTGCTCATTCAGCTTAACGAAGATGATGTACCAGCTGCCCATCGACATGATGATCATGATGACCAGCGTGCCGCGGGCGACGAAGTCACCCTGCTTCCACAGCGCGTCCAGGCCGTAGGGGTTGTTGACCGTTTCCTTGGCTGTGGTGGCCACCGGGGCCGTCGCGACGGCCGGCGGGGGCGTCGTGGCCGCAGGGGCGGCCGCAATGGCCGGCGCCGGCGCAGCTTGCGCGAACGACAGGGTGGGCGCCACCGAGGCGGTGGTCATTGCGGCCAGCACAAGGCCGCGCAGCCATTTCTTCACAGACATGATTCCTCCAGAGACAGGCGCGCCGCGCCAATGAACAAAAACAAGAAAGGTCCCGCCAAACCACAAGAAAGGTCCCGCTAAACCGCGAATCACTCGAGCTTCCAGGCGTATGCGACGATCGAGAAGGCACCGACCGGGCTGCCGTTTTCATCAAGGCCCGGCCGGAAGTGGCACTTGCTCAGGGCTTCGACCGCGGTGCGATCGAGCAGACGGTGCTCACGCGTGGAGCCCGACGGAGTCTCGATCTCGGCCTTGGCGACCTTGCCCTCGGCGTCGATCGTGAAGCGGATCTTGGTCACGCCCTCGGCCTCGACCTTAGCGGCTGCCTCCGGGTAGGTGGGCTTCTCGCAGGTGCTGACGTCGATCTGGGCTGCACGCGCCACGGACTTCACCGGCTGGGCGGGACCGGGGGCGGGCGCAATGGCCACGGGCGCCGGCGGAGGCGCGACCTGGGTCGTCGTGATCGTGGGCTGCGGCACCGGCGGCGGCGCGACGGCCACCTCGGGCGGCGGCACGAACGACGGTGGCGGCGGCAGGTTCTTCGGGGGCGGCGGCAGGATCTCGGGCGGGGGCGGCGGAGGCTTCACCTCCTCGATGATCTTGGTCTCGATCGGAGCCTTGATCACTTCGATGACCTTGCGACCCAGGCCATTGAGAAGGGCCCACCCGAGCAAGATGTGCAGCACGACTACTGCACCGATTCCCACCGCGTGTTTCATCGGGTTTCGTTGCTGCTGAGCAAAATCCACCTGGACCTCCTGAATGCGCGTCTCGTAATTTAGGCGCCCTTAATCCAATTTCGCGCCGTTGTGAGACGCGGGGCTAATTTATCGCGTCTCTCCTCATGAGTTGGTTTTATAGCGCAGAATCGATAATTGCGCAAGATATCGATCCTTTCGCGAGTCTTCTCTCGAGTGTCAGCGGGTAAACCCAGGCTTGGATGTCGCATCCAGCGCCGCGAACTTCGCGTGGTGCCGTGGCGCAGGTGTCCTCATCGCGGACGCGAACACGTGCCCGAGTGTCTGTCTCAAGGACACACGGACATCCAGGGAGCACCTTTCGCGCAGCATCTGCCGGCATTCGCGTGGCCCCGTGGCGTGGCACAGCAATTGCAAAAATGCCTTTGGCACATCGCCCATCCCGATACGTCGGGCCCAACTACATACAAAGGACTACATGACGCTCGCCGTTGCCGAAGCCAATGAAGCCGAAGCACCATCTGACGCCGGCCTTCTTTCGCACGTTGAATTCAGCGGCGTGGAGCTGCGCAGTCGCATGGTGATGGCGCCGCTGCACAAAATCTTTCTCACGCGATGCACCGTCGCCCGAAGAAGCAGGAATGTGCGCCATGGACGGCCGTGAATTCGACGTTGCAATCGTTGGATGCGGCCCAACCGGTGCGGTGCTCGCGAATCTGCTGGGCAAGGTGGGGATACGAGTGGTGGTTTTCGAGCGTGAAGGTGGCCCCAATCCACTTCCGCGGGCGATCCATTTCGACGGGGAATGCATGCGTGTTTTTCAGTCGATCGGCCTCTCAGACCGGATTAGCAGCATCGCGCGCGTCGCGCCTGCGGGGACTCGCTTCATCAATTCGCACGGCAAGACCTTGCTGGTCCGCCGTGGCTTTGAGCAAGCCGGTCCTCATGGCTGGGCCGTGAACTGGTACTTTCACCAGCCGCTGCTCGAGCGAGAGTTGCGAAAGGGGCTTGAGCGGTTCTCATCCGTTGCGCTCAAGCTGCGCCACGAGGTACTGGAAGTCCAACATGGCGCGGAGAGGGTATCTATCGCCGTGCAGGACCGATCAGCCCCAGGCAACAGGCTGAACTTCACCGCGAAGTATGTCGTGGGTTGCGAAGGCGCTCGTTCGCTAGTGCGCCGCAGCATGAACACTGAAACCGAAGATCTCGGGCTGCATCAGCCTTGGCTTGTCGTTGATCTGCTGGTGGATCCGAAATCGCCTCGCGTCAAGGACCTGCCCGACTACTCCATTCAGTTCTGCGACCCGCGGCGACCGATATCCATCATCTACGTCGAAGGTAACCGCCGGCGGTGGGAGATCATGCTGATGCCTGGCGACGATCCCTACCGAATGGCAGATCCCGAACGCTTCTGGCCGATGCTGTCACGCTGGATAGGTCCGGACGATGGCATCATCGAGCGCTCCGCGGTCTACACGTTTCATTCACTGATCTCGCGTGGCTGGAGGCAAGGCCGACTGCTTCTTGGAGGTGACAGCTGTCATCAAATGCCGCCATTTCTCGGTCAGGGACTGTGCGCAGGGGTGCGTGATGCTGCGAACCTCGCGTGGAAGCTTGGTGCCGTGATCAAGGACGGAGCTGACGCTGCGCTGCTTGACACATACGAAGCCGAGCGCCGACCCCACGTTGAGACATTCATAAAGCTGGCCGTCAAGCTCGGCCGCATGATTCAGACAACCGATCCTCAATACGCTGCCGAGCGCGATCGTCTGCTCGCGACCGGTGACCCGGCCATCTTTCAATTTCCCGAACCACAACTCGGTCCAGGTGTACGCGAGGACGGTCCCTTGCCGAGCGGGGGCATCTTCCCGCAGCCCCGACTGCCGGATGGCCGCCCGATGGATGAGGTCACAGGAGGCGGCTTTTGCGTCATCGGACAGCAATCGGTCATCGATGCCGTGGACGCTGACATCCATCGCTTATGGCGGCGCCTCGGGCTCGTGGTGCTTGTGGCTGACGGGATGCCCGAAGTGAGTCGCGCGCTGTCGGAGCGGAATGCATCTGGCGTGATCCTGCGTCCCGACGCCTATGTCTTCGGCATTGCACGCAGCGCCGGGGAGCTGACAAGGCTCAGTCGTCGCCTGTCCGATCAACTCAGATTTGCCAAGGAGAACAGCATTGCAGGATGACCAAAGTTTGAGCGAAGAAGTCGGCGTGCCGCCCTCATCGAGTCGACCATCACTGGGCGCTCGTCCCGTGCTTCTTGCACCTCGCGGATCGTCCGGCACACATGCCAGGACCGGCTGGGTCCTGATGGGGCTGCTGGCTGTATCCACCTGGAACTACCTGGACCGCAGCGCCATCGGCATCCTTCAGGAGCCGATCAAGCGAGAGTTCGGCTTGAGTGATTTCCAGCTCGGTTTACTTGGCGGCCCAGCGTTTGCACTGCTTTATGTCTTGTTGGGCATCCCGTTTGGACGTCTTGCCGAACGCGTGAATCGGGTTCGGCTGATTGCAGTAGTGTTTGCCTTCTGGAGCATCATGACGGCGCTTTGCGGCGCTGCGACGGGTTACCTATTGTTGCTGATGGCGCGCGCTGGCGTGAGCGTAGGCGAAGCAGGTGCCGGTCCGAGCGCGCACTCCCTGATTGCCGATCATTTCACTCCTGATCGTCGACCCTGGGCACTGGCTGTATATACGTCCGGCATTTCGCTTGGCTCGCTGGTCGCCGCGTTGGCTGGCGGGTCCATCGCCCAGTGGCTCGGCTGGCGTGCGACGTTCTTCGCGCTGGGCGCAAGCGGCCTGCTCTTGGCATTGATGTTTCTGTTCACAGTCCCGGAAGCGCCACGCACCACCCGTGTCGAAGATGCGCCGAGTTTTTCCGAGACCGTGCGCTTCCTTGTAGTCCGCCCGGTTATTTGGCACATAGCGTTCGGCATCATGGTCGCCGCAATGCTGAGTTTGAGCACAATGCAGTATCTGACTTCGTTCTTCATACGATCGCATCACATGAGCTTGAGCCAGGCGGTAGTCTATGTGGCGCTGATCGGGGGTGTCGCCGGCGCTATCGGCACTCACCTGGGCGGCGCGCTCGGCAATCGCTTGGCCAAACATGATGTCAAGGCGGCCACGAGCGTCGTGGCGCGAGCGTATTTGATCGCGTTGCCGCTGTTCGTGACTGGATTCCTTGCTCCTGATCCGATTCTGGCTACCGCCATGCTTATGGCAGGCACCGCGGCGCAATCGACTTACTTTGGTCCGACCTTCGCCGTCTTGCATTCCACGGTGGAGCCGCGTATGCGAGGAACTGCGGTGGCGCTTGTTCTGCTGGTTGCCAATCTTCTCGGCTACGGGCTTGGCCCGCCGGTAGTGGGTGCCATCAGTGACCGCCTGAGCAAATTCCTTGCAAGCGGCTCCGCGAGCAGTCAAGACATCTGCTCAATGGCTGCCTGGTTGAAACCGGCATGTGCAGTGCCGATCGGAGGTGGGCTGCAGTGGAGCCTGGCATTGCTCGCCCTTTGCAATCTGTGGGCCTTCTACCATTTCAACAGGATCTCGCAGTCCTGATGGGACGCCATTCGCCCCGCACAATAGCGCGGGGCGAAAACCAGCAACCCGTTGATCCTCAGCGTTCGCGCTCGGGCATGCGGATGATGCCTGTCACGCCGTACTCGCGCACAGACTCTTCGACGTCTGCCAGTACCTCATCCTTCGGCCGTTGAACGGCCGGGATCCCCAAGAACACCCCGCAGGCGCTCATCGGCGATGGATTGACGTAGAGCCGGCGCGGCGGGCGGCCTGCCACTGATCAGACTATAGGATCAGCACATCGGGCCGATCGCAGGAAAAAATTCCGAAAGGAACGGTAAGTTAAGCCCGGTTAAGTTGCGATCGGTACGGTAAAAGTGCTGTCACGCGATTGACGCCTAGCCATAGACTGCATAGCAAATGAGTCATCCGACCGGATCGGATGCAACGGAGGCAACATGCAGTTCGACACACTCACAGCCTGTATCGGCAATTCGTCGACACCTGTCTCGTGCCCCTTGGCGCGAGCCGGTCAGGCCGCTGCGCCTATCGGCCCGCGCACGCGCGGCCGACCCTGCGTCGACGCACCGCTCGTGCGTCGTTTGCCGCATTGCGTCCTTGCGTCCGCAGGCCATCGCCGCCCGTGTATGGCACCCGCGGCCGCGCCCGAAACCCTGGTTCCGTTGATCGGGGCCGTGGGGCCGCCATTTTCATCAGCTCATATCCGTCGCGCTTGACGCGGCGATGACGACGTAAGCCGGCGTCAAAGTCCGGCCGCATTGCCACGTTCTACTAGCCGGCCGAAAATCGGCCCGTGGACGCAGATACAGTTCGACGTTTCTTTACATTAATTTTTAATTAGGTTTACTTATGATAAACAAAAGCAATCCGATGCGCGATGCCGAACGGTCGATCGCGCGTATTGCCTCGCACGCGGCGCTTGTAGCCTGCCTGTTTGCAGCGATTCCTGCGAGCCATGCCGACATCGTGCGCCCCACAGGCGCCGCGCAGGCCGCCGGCGGCAGAGCGGCGATCAGCGGCGCGCTGATGCGGGTGAAAGTGTCGTCCCAGCGGAACACGCATCCCGCGCCGTCGCCGCACAATCAGTCGGCTCACAAGCCGCATCATGCATGAACCTCTGTGCCCCCCCCGGGCGGCATAGAAGACGGACGTCAGGTTGATTTCAAAGACAGTGGTTTCGCCCGACATGCGCGGCGAAATCGGTACCGCGCCAATGGAGTGGAATCGATATGCAATACAAAAAAGCTACGTGGGTCCTTCCAATCGCCGTCATCGGCATCGCATCTTTGATCTTCACCTCACACAGCCGGAGTAACGATCAGGTCACGGCGAACAACGGCCCACTTGTCGTCACCGACGGCGACAAGATCAAGGTGCCCGAGCACTCGCCGCTGAGAAGCCATTTGGAAGTGCAGGCAGTGACGCCGACGTCGCTCGATCATTCGATCGTCGTCGCCGGCCAGGTCGACGCGAACCCGACGCTTACGGTCAACATCCTGCCACCACTCACCGGCCACGTGACCGACATCATGGTTCAACTCGGCGAGCGCGTCAGCAAGGGTCAAACGCTAGCGACGATCGCATCGGGCGACATGGCACAGGCGCGCTCCGATGTCGAAAAGGCGCGCGACGCGCTCGATCTCGCGGTCAAGACCCGCGACCGCACGCACGGCGTCGGTGGTGTCGGCGGCGCGGCAGTCAAGGACATCGAGGCTGCCGACAGCGGCGTCACGCAGGCGCAGGCCGAACTGACGCGCGCGCAGACACGCCTGTCATCGTTCGCCGCGCAGACGGGCGGCAAGATTGACGGCCACATGCTGACGCTTGTCGCGCCGCGCGACGGGGTCGTGACCGCGCTGAACGTCGGCAAAGGTGGTTACGTCGACGATCCGAACGCAACGATGATGACGATCACCGACATCAGCAAGGTTTACGTGACCGCCTGGGTGCCGGAAGACCAGATCGACAACATCAAGACCGGCCAGGAGGCCGACATCTCGCTGTCGGCGTATCCGGGCGAATTGCTGCGCAGCCACGTGCAGTCGGTGTCGAACGTGATGGCGCCCGACACGCGCCGCCTGCCGGTGCGCATGGTATTCGACAACCCTAACGACCACCTGATTCCGAACATGTATGCGGACGTGTCGTTCAAGGTACCGCAGCCGGCGCAGGTGATCGTCCCGCAGTCTGCACTGTTGATGAACAACGACAGCACGTCGGTGTTCGTCGAAGTCGCGCCATGGACATTCGTGCGCCGCAAGGTCGAGCTCGGCTACGACGAAGGCTCGCAAGTTCGTGTGTTGTCCGGCCTCGCCGCCGGCGACCATGTCATCGTCAAAGGCGGAGTGCTGATCAATGATTGAGCGTGTCATCAAGGCCTGTTTTGAA
The DNA here is from genome assembly GCF_053427715.1 of Burkholderia sp. MR1-5-21. Classification (NCBI taxonomy): domain Bacteria; kingdom Pseudomonadati; phylum Pseudomonadota; class Betaproteobacteria; order Burkholderiales; family Burkholderiaceae; genus Burkholderia; species Burkholderia sp. MR1-5-21. Next base: position 120,354 of record NZ_JBSAXD010000022.1, on the reverse strand, counting down.
AAACGGGCCATCATTTTCGTCGCGGTGATCCTGATCAGCCTGCTCGGCTACTACTGCTGGACGCAGTTGCCAGTGGAAGCCTATCCCGAGCTGGCCGACGTCAGCGCGCAGGTCACAACTTCCGCCCAGGGCCTTGCGGCGGAAGAAGTCGAGCAGCAGATCACGATTCCGCTCGAGCGCGCACTCGCCGGCACGCCCGGCGTCGAGACAATGCGCTCGAGCAGCACGTTCGGCCTGTCGCTGATCACCGTCGTGTTCAAGGACGGGGCAGAAGACTACGCGTCACGCGCGCGCCTCACCGAGCGCATCAGCCAGGTCACGCTGCCCCCGGGCATCACGGCCGGCCTGGACTCCGTTTCGGGCCCGGCCGGCGAGATCTACCGGTACACGCTCGAATCCGACACGAAGAACCTGATGGAGCTGTCGGAGATCCAGCACTGGATCGTCATCCCGGCGCTCAAGCAGGTGCCTGGCGTCGCGGACATCGCCAACTTCGGCGGCTTCACGAAGGAATACCAGCTCGAGCTGGATCCGAAGCAACTGATGCGCTACAACATCGCGGTCACGGACGTCGCGAACGCGATCAATGCGAACAACGGCAACGCCGGCGGCAGCCGCATCACGCGCGGCGAGCAGTCGTACATTGTGCGCGGCATCGGCCAGGTCCATACGCTGAAGGACATGGGCGACATTGTTGTCACGCAGCGCAACGGCCTGCCAATCCTGGTGCGCGACCTGGGCAAGCTGACCTACGGTCACCAGGTGCGTGAAGGTATTCTCGGCAAGGACAACAATCCCGACACGATCTCGGGCATCGTCGCGCTGCTCAAGTACCAGAACCCGTCCCAGGTTCTGAAGGGCGTCCATGCGAAGGTCGGTGAACTGCAGGCGCAGCTGAAGCCGATGGGCGTGCGCATCGTGCCGTACATCGACCGTGACAATCTGGTCCAAGCGACCATCGAGAAGGTAGCGAGTACGGTGATCGAGGGCGTGCTGCTCGTCGTGTTCGTGCTGGTGCTGTTCCTCGGTAGTGCGCGCAGCGCGATCGTCGCGGCGGTCACGATCCCGATCTCGCTCGTCACGGTGTTCATCCTGATGCACACCACGAAGATGTCGGCGAACCTGTTCTCGCTCGGCGCGATCGACTTCGGCGTGATCGTCGACGGTGCGATCGTCGTTACCGAGGCGATCCTGCGCCGCCGTGAAGCGAAGCCAGACGAAGTGCTCACGCCGATGGACGCGCTCTCCGCGACCAAACAGGTCGCACGCCCGATCTTCTTCGCGACGCTGATCATCATTACCGCGTACCTGCCGCTGTTCTCGTTCCAGCGTGCGGAAGGCAAGCTGTTTTCGCCGATGGCGTACACGGTCGGCTATGCGCTGTTCGGTGCGCTCGTCGCAACGATTACGGTGATCCCGGCGCTGGCCTACCTGGCGCTACGCAAACCGCGCAAGATCTTCCATAACAAGCCACTGGAGAAGGTGCAGAACGCTTACCGAAGCTCGCTTTCGTGGCTGCTCGACCGACCGAAGCTCGCGTACGCCACCGGCGTCGTCGCGCTGGGGCTGGTGCTGATCCTCGGCACAAAGGTCGGACGCGAGTTCCTGCCTGAGCTCGACGAAGGTGCGTTGTGGCTGCAGGTGCAGATGCCGACCGGCCTGTCGCTCGACAAGGCCAACGCGATGGCTGCCGAACTGCGTCGCGCCGTACGTGAATTCCCGGAGGTATCGTATATCGTCACGCAGCTCGGTCGCAGCGACGACGGCACGGATCCCTGGACCCCGTCCCATATCGAATCCGCCGTGGGTTTGACACCCTACAGTACCTGGCACGGTGAAACCAAGGCACAGTTCCTCGCTCGACTGAGCGCCAGACTGAAGAAAATTCCCGGCATGACAATCGGAATAAGCCAGCCAATCGTCGACATGGAAGACGACGTGATCGGCGGTGCGCACAGCGCGATGGTGCTGCGCTTGTACGGTGACGACTTCAAGGAGCTGCGCCGGATAGGCGGAGAAATCATTGATGTCCTGCACACCGTTCCTGGCACCGACGAGGCATCCATCTTCCAGGAGCCGGAACTGCCCCAGCTCGTCATCGCGACGGATCGTGCCGCCGCGTCCCGTTACGGCGTCAACGTCGGGGACGTGAACACGCTCATTCAGGATGGGATCGCTGGCAATCCGATCACGCAGGTGTTCGTCGCGGACCGCACGTACAACCTGACGATGCACCTGCCGAAGGCGACCGTACAGGATCGCCAGTCGCTTGGCCAGATTCCACTGACGTCGACGACCGGCGCGAAGGTGCCGCTCGACATGGTTGCGAAGATCTCGCTGAAGACCGGCGAGAGCACGATCGCGCATGAAATGGGCAAGCGCCAGATCACGATCCGGATCGACAACCGCGATCGGGCGATGTCGGAGTACCTGGCAGATGCACAGCGCAGGATCGACGAGAAGGTGCACTTCGACAAGGAGAAATACCGCCTGGAATGGGCTGGTACGTTCGAGAACGAACAGCGCGCGCAGGCCCGCTTGACTGTGATCATGGCGCTCGTGCTGGCGCTGATGGCGATCTTCCTCGTGCTTGAGTTCGGCGTGCTGCGCCAGGCACTGCTAATCCTTGGCGTGGTGCCGCTCGCTACGCTGGGCGGCCTGATCGCGCTACATCTGCGCGAGTACACGCTGAACATCGCGACCGCCGTTGGCTTCATCGCACTGTTCGGCGTCGCCGTGCAGAACGGCATCATCATGGTCGCGAACTTCAACCGGGTACGCGGCGAAGGCGTGCCGCTGCGTGATGCCGTGCTGATGGCCGCGGGCGAGCGTTTTCGTCCCGTCCTGATGACCGCGACCGTCGCGTCGATCGGCATGTTGCCGGCTGCGCTCGCGACCGGCGTCGGCACCGACGTGCAACGCGGGCTTGCGACCGTCGTAGTCGGCGGCCTCGGCATCGCAACGCTGCTGACGCTGTTCATTCTGCCGACTCTCTACTTCGGTATCGAACGTTTCGTCGACGCTCGCCGTCGCCCGGCGCAACAGGAGCAAGCATAAAAATGGGTATCCCGCTTTCCACACTCAATACCCGCCGGCTGGTGGTGCCGACCTTGGTGCTGGCGCTCGCCGGCTGCGCTGTGGGGCCTGATTTCCACCGCCCCGCCGCGCCCGCCAATGCCGGTTACATGACGACCCCGGTGCCCACCTCGGTGGGCGGCGGCGACGCCGGCAAGGTGCAACTGGTCGCGCTCGACAAGGATATCCCCGAGCAGTGGTGGGGACTGTTCCACTCGCCGCAGTTGAATGCGCTCGTCGAGGATGCGCTGAAGCACAACCCGACGATCGATGCCGCGAAGGCCGCGCTGCGCCAGGCGAACGAATCGACGCGCGCACAGGTCGGCGCCTATTTCCCGACGGTCGACGCCACACTGAATCCGACCCGCGGCAAGACGCCCGGCGTGCTGGCGCCGGTCACGGCGAGCAACGAGCAGTACTACACACTGCATACCGCCCAGCTGAATGTGGGCTTCACGCCGGACGTGTTCGGGCTGAACAGCCGCACTGTCGAATCGCTGGACGCCGCCGCCGAAATCCAGCGCTTCCAGCTCGAGGCGACCAAGCTCACGCTCGCGAGCAACGTCGTAGTCGCCGCCATCCAGGAAGCGTCGCTTCGCGCACAGATCGCCTCCACCAAGCGGCTGATCGAATCGCAGCACAGCGTGCTCGATTCGTACCGCAAGCAGCTCGCGCTGGGTCAGGTCGCGCAGACCGACGTGATGGCGCAGGAGACGCAGCTCGCGCAGAACGAGGCGGCACTGCCGACGCTCGCGAAGCAGCTCGCACAACAGCGCGACGCGCTTGCGGCGCTGCTCGGCCGTCTGCCGAATGCCGACATCGGCGCGCAATTCGAGCTGTCCGACCTGTCGCCGCCGGACACGCTGCCGCTCAGCCTGCCGTCCAGGCTGGTCGAGCAGCGCCCGGACGTGCGCGCAGCCGAAGCGCAGATGCACAGTGCTCAGGCGCTAATCGGCGTGGCGATCGCGAACCGCTTGCCGAACCTGCAGTTGACCGCGAACCTCGGCGCTGAGGCCGGCACCATTGCGGAGCTGTTCCAGTCGAGCGCGTCGTTCTGGGCGATCGGCGCAACGCTGACGCAGCCGCTGTTCAACGCGGGCACGCTGAAGCACAAGCAGCGCGCGGCGGAAGCGGCGTACGACCAAGCGGAGGCCACCTATCGCAATACAGTGATCACGGCGTTCCAAAATGTCGCCGATTCGCTGCAGGCGATCGCTGCCGACGCGAATGCGCAGAGTGCGGCGCAGGCCGCCGAGCGCGTCGCCGCGCGCACGCTCGACATGGACCGCAGGCAGCTCGAACTAGGCAACCTGACGAGCGTGGCCGTGATTCAGGGCGAGCAGGCATGGCTGCAGGCACGGATGACGCTGATCACCGCGCAGGCCAACCGGCTCAGCGATTCGGCGGCACTGCTTCAGGCACTTGGCGGCGGCTGGTGGAATGCGCCGTCCGAATCGCCCAGGAGCTGAACGGGCCCGAGACGGTAGCGGCAAGGAGGTGCGCCGGACGCGGACATTTTCGCTTGCCCCGTCCGGCAGGCCGCCTTATTGCACAAGCCCGAAGGCTGTGCGTTCCGACCCATGGAACTTGACCGCTAGATCTCGCCCCTTCGTCGCAGACGATCCATTCCCGAGGAGTGATTTCATGAACGTTTCATTTCTTCTCTCGCTGGTGCTTGCTACGCTGGTCATCACGGGTTGCACCAGTACCCGTACGTTATTGTCAACAGCCGGGGCTACACCCCGGCCCAGCATGGCCTCTGTATCCCAGGCGACAAACCCATGCCAGTACTTGCACGTAAAAGCGAATTGCCAGTAGCGCTTCCGCCGCCCGCGTGGTGCCAGGATGTCGAGCGCGTACGTCGCTTCTTGACGAGTAGATCGAGCATTCTCAAGAACGCGCAAAATCCGGCGACGGTCGGCAACTACTTCTATCGCATTCCGATTGGGAAGCCTCTCGCCCCGCGCAATAGCGCGGGGCGAAAACCAGCGGCCCGTTGATCCTCAGCGTTCGCGCTCGGGCATGCGGATGATGCCTGTCACGCCGTACTCGCGCACAGACTCTTCGACGTCTGCCAGTACCTCATCCTTCGGCCGTTGAACATTCAATGGCAGAACATACGGCTGCTTCGCTTGCAGCCCGGTTGCGCAGTACACCTCGCAGCGGTTTCCTTCCGGGTCGAGGAAATACACGCCGATTGCGTTGCCGTGCGACACGATCATGTCGAAGCGCGTGTCGAGGCTGCGCAGGCGCTGTTCAAACGCGGCCACATCCTCCAGCGATGGGCAGCGGAAGGAAATCTGGTTGATCAGACGCGTGGATTCGTCGGTGCGGCGCCCGCTGGCCAGCACGAATTCATGATGCTCTTCCTCAGGGCGTGCCGAGAGGAAGACAACCCCTTGTTCCGGGTCGGCGTCCGTCACGGTCAGCCCCAGGACGTCCCGGTAGAAGGACGTCATGCGTTCGAGATCATGGACAAAAAGTCCGACGTGTCCCAGCTTTTCGATGCGAGGTGTCTGCATTCAATGAACTCGTTCAGGTTTGATATTGGCGGACCAGTGCCTGGAACGGGCGGCTGAAGTCGTCGATGTTGGCTGCGCCTTGTCCATGTACTCGCTGCCGAGTACCTCGCGGCGGATCCATTTGCCTTCGTCCATCAGCTTGCGGTCCATGATGTCCATTGCTCCGGTGACGGAGTTCAACCCAGGCGAACCGCGGCACGCCCCTTGAGGGCGAGCATTTCCCGCACCTCGTCCGGGGTGGCGACCTGCAGGCCGAGGCGCTCCACGACTTCACGGATGGCCGCGACCTGCTCGGCATTGGAAGTCGCAAGGCGCCCGCGGCCAAGCGTCAGGGAATCCTCCAGCCCGACCCGCACATTCCCGCCCATCAGGGCTGCATGGGTAATCAGGGTCATCTGATGCCGTCCTGCGCCCAGGACCGACCACTGGTAGCCGTCGATGCCGAACAGCTTGTCGGCGATGCGCTTCATGTGGACCAGGTTCTCCACGTCGGCCCCGATGCCGCCCAGAACGCCCAGGACGAACTGGATGAACATGGGTCCCTTCACGAGGCCACGGTCAACAAAGTGCTTGAGGTTGTACAGGTGGCTGACGTCGTAGCACTCGAACTCGAAGCGCGTTCCGTGCGCGTTTCCGAGCTTGGTCAGAACGTCCTCGATGTCACCGAAGGTGTTGCGGGCGATGACCTGGCGTGTGCCCTCGATGAAGGGGCGCTCCCATTCGAAGCGGAACTCCTTCATCTTCTCCAGCACGGGGTAGATGGCGAAGTTCATCGAGCCCATGTTGCACGAGGCCATTTCCGGCGAGACGTCCAGGGCGCCGGCCAGGCGTTCCTCCAGGGTCATCGTGAAGGAGCCCCCAGTGGTGATATTGATCACTGCGTCGGTCTCGGCGTGGATGCGGGGCAGGAAGGCGCGAAAGGCCTCAGGCGCGAATGCGGGCCGGCCGTCCTGGGGATTGCGGGCATGCAGATGCAGGATCGCTGCCCCGGCGCGTGCGGCGCCGATCGCCTGTTCGGCGATCTCCTCAGGCGTCACTGGCAGGTGCGGGGACATGCTCGGGGTGTGGATCGAACCCGTCACTGCACATGTGATGATGACTTTTCTCATGACCCTTCGGTCTCCTTGGATTTGATCGAGGATCACCCGGACCCGGGTGACCCGACACGCTTGGAACTGCAATCGGATAGGTGCGCGGCAATCAGATGGTGGACGTCGCCTGCGCTTACCCCAGCCCTCCATCATGCTCGGCGTCCTGCGCGCCGGACCCCCTGCGCGCTCTGCCGTGGCCGCGGTGCCGCTGGATCCCGCGGAGCCCGGCCGTGCCGGCCGGGCTTGCCCTCATTCCGGGCACCAGGGCTCTACGCCCTCGCTTCTCTCGCGCATCCGGCGCAGGCGCATGAGCATATGGTCGCGCCAGCGGACGCGCTCATCCCAGCGGTCGAGCGGTAGCAAAGCGCGGCGCTGCCGTTCCACTTCACCCACCAGGTCCTCGGTCCACGGGTCGTCCTGGCCCCGCCGTGCGCCCATGCGGGCATACGCCGGGCCCATCTTCTGCGCGTGCGAGCCAATGCCGCCTCGTGTGTTGAGGTCGACCGTCTCGAATGGGCCCACGAAGCTCCAGCGCAGCCCCAGTCCGTCGCGCACCACCGTGTCGATGTCCTCCACACTGGCCACGCCGTCTCGAACGAGACAGTAGGCCTCGCGCAGCACGGCGCCTTGGAGCCTGTTGAAGACGAAGCCTTCGATCTCACGGTCGACGCGCACGGGCTTGAGCCCGACGCTGCGATAGAGCTCGTCCGCCCGTTCCACGGTACGGGGTGCGGTGAACGCTGCCGGCACAAGTTCGATGACCGGGATCAGGTAGGGCGGATTGCCGGGGTGCGCCACCAGGCAGCGCTCGCGGGTGCACAGGTCGGCGGCATAGGCCGAGGCGGGCAGGGCAGAACTGGAACTGGCCAACAGCGCATCGCGCGGCGCCAACGATTCCACTTCTGCGAACAGCTTTCGCTTGAGGTCGACGATTTCGGGTGCGCATTCCTGCACCAGCGCGACCCCGGCAAGGGCTTGCGACAGATCGCCCGTGACAGCGACGCGTGCCGCGATGACATCGACGGGCTCGCTAAGCAGATCGAAGTTCGCAAGGGCGACGAGCCGGTCGAACAGCTCGCGCGGCGCGGCTTCGCGCCGCGCCGAGTCCGGGTCCTGCAGGCGTACGGTCCATCCGGCGCACGCAAAGACGACCCCGAAGGCCACGCCAATGCTGCCGGCCCCGACGATGGCAACGCAAGGCACCGCCGCGCTCATGCCGTCCGATCCTCAATTCGCACGAGCTTGAACACCGCGCGTGCGACGGCGACCAGCGCACCGTGGGCATCACGGGCTTCGCCGTCGCAGAACACCACCGACCGGCCCATGCGCGAGCAGCGACCTTCGATGATCAGCGACGTCCGTGCCGGCGCGTAAAAGTGCGAAGTCATGTCGATCGTGATCGACCCGAGGGCCAGGGGGGCGTGTGACCGCGCCGCCGCGCTCAGCGTGAAGTCCATGGCGCTCATGATCGAGCCGCCATGAATGTCTCCCCGGCTGTTGACCAGGTATGGCGCAGCGTTGAGCTGTGTGCGGCACAGCCCTTCCTCCATGTAGACGGGGTCCAGGCCGATGTGCGCCATGAACGGCACGTCGATGCCGAAATAGCGGTTTTCCGCATCGCCCACAGGGGCGAGCGGACGTTCGTGGGATATGACTGTCCTCGATGCCAAGACGCGTTCCTCGTTCTTTCTGCGTTCGACGGATGCCACGAAAGAATGGCATCCAGGTTGCGGGATAGCTTCACCCGAGCAATACATATGCCACTGGCACCATGAGTCGTGACGCCTCCAGCGCACGGCCTTGGGGCCTGCCTCGAGACACGTGGTTTGTCCGCGCCAGCGACACAGCGTGTTTGCCGGCTGCACAGTGACCGCGTGCCGGTCAGTCGGAGCTACAGCCCCATCGTCGCCAGCTTCTTGTAGAGGTAAGAGCGGGAGATGCCCAGTTCCTTGGCCACGCGCTTCTTATTGCCGCTGAGCCGGTTGAGCGCATCGCGAATGAGGCGCTCCTCGACGTTGCTGCGCGCATCGCGAACGGTCGCAGTCGCGCAGGGTGCGGGAGCTTGCGCTTCCACGGACGTGACCGGTGCCGTCACTTGAGGCGGCGTGGCACCTTCGTCGGCGCGCACAACGGTAGCGAAATCGTCCACCGTCACGATGTCGCTGTCGGCGAAGATCGCCGCCGTCTCGACCGCGTGCATCAACTGCCGCACATTGCCGGGCCATCTCTGGCGCTGGAGAAAGGGCACCACGTCGTGGGCGAGCGTCTTCTGCCGCGTGGTGTGGCGTAGCGCGAAGTCATAGAGCGCCTGGTTGGCCAGCAGCTCAATATCCTCGAGCCGTTCGCGCAGCGGGGGCAGGTGCACCGTGACGGCGCTGATGCGGTAGAACAGGTCCAGGCGGAATTCACCCGTGTCGATCATGTCCTGGAAGTCGCGATTGCTGGCGGAGATCAGGCGGAAGTCGGACACGCGAGGCTTGTCGCCCCCCACGCGCTCGAAGGAGCCGTCCTGGAGCACGCGCAATAGCTTGACCTGGATCTCGATGGGCATGTCGCCGATCTCATCGAAAAACAGCGTGCCGTTGTGCGCCTGCTCGAACTTGCCTCGCCGTCCCTTGCGCTCGGCCCCGGTAAATGCACCGGGCTCGTAGCCGAACAGCTCGCTTTCCACCAGGGTCGCGGGAATGGCCGCAGCATTGACCATCACCATCGACTCGGCGTTGCGCGTACTCATCAGATGAATGGCATGCGCGACCAACTCCTTGCCAGTCCCGCTTTCGCCGACCAGCAGCACCGGCACGTTCAGCGGCGCGATGCGCGTGATCTGGTCCTTCAGCCGACGGATTGCGTTGCTCCGGCCGATGATGCGGTCCAAGCCGTAGCGATGGGGCGACGGGTTCGAAAGGGCCTGCTGGTAGTAGGAAACCTCGCTCTTGAGCCGCATCAGCTCGGTACTGAGCTGATGCAGCTCGTCCGGCCCCTTGAACATGATCTGTCCGATGGCGGCCACGATGCGCCCTTCGGAATCCAGCACCGGCATCCGCGATACCACACGGGAGGCGCCTCGCATCTGCTGGACCTGGCCGATCTCGGCCTTGCCGGTGCGCGCCACCTCATGCAGCCGTGTGTTATCGATGACCTCGGTGACGTGCTTGCCTACCGCTTCGCCCCGCGGCAGCCCGAAGAAGCGCTCGTGAATCGGGCTCACAAAACTCAGGTATCCCTCACGGTCAACCACCGTCGGCGCCTCATAGGGATTGGTCAGCAGGTGGCGCAGGATGTCGTCGGCGAATTCCACCGAAGCCGCGAAATCGAACAGCACGTCCGTCTGTCCGCGTTCGAACAGCACGAAGGCATCGGCTTCGCGTGATCCCACCCGGACGACTGAATATGCGTCGTCCTCTGTCTGTATTGTGAACAGGCTGCCGTCGCGCGCGGTTTGGCCCGCAACCACGGCGGCTAGAACCCGCGCGACTTCGTGGCGCCGGGCCAAGCCTGTCGCAAACAGCGTCCGGCCTTCGTCTGAAAGCACGAGGACGCCGACTGTCTCCTTCTTCATGATTCGATCACTCCAGCCGGCCAGCGGGGGGACGGCAGATGCGTGTCCACAAAAAACGCACACGCAGTATAGCCGGCAGGTTTCGTGTCTTCTGTTAAGACAGGTAAAGATCACTCCACAGCGCGGCCGGCATACCGATCTCCCAGGAAACAGTGCAGATTGACGGTTCAACGACGCGAATCAGGGACATGGTACGGAGCATGCTTTAAGTCATTCGCTTCGTTTTGCTGACGACACAGGACAGACATGACATACCAGGAAATCACCTACGCAGAAGACGGCCCGGTTGGCACCCTAACCCTCAACCGGCCGGAGGACGGCAATATGTTCACCGAGCGCATGTGCCACGAGATCCGGGACTGCATCAACGAAGTCCGCCGCGAAACGCGCACTCGCGTGCTTGTCATCACAGGCGCCGGCAACCGGTTCTTCTGCTTGGGTGGCCGCAAGGACGGCATGGAGGACAGCACGCTCTATGCAGGCGTGCTGCCCACGCTGGAGATGTACGAGAGCATCGACCGCCTGCAGAAGCCCGTGATTGCGAGCGTCAACGGTTTCGCCGTGGGTGGCGGCAACGTATTGCAGATGGTGTGCGACATCACCATCGCCACGGAAAGCGCGGTGTTTCGCCAGGTCGGCCCAATGGTCGGCAGCTTCGACGCCGGTTATGGCACCTGGTACCTCGAGGACCTGGTGGGCAAGAAGCGCGCGAAAGATATCTGGTATCGGAACCCGCGCATCAGCGCTGCCGAGGCGCTCGACTGGGGACTGATCAACAATGTCGTGCCCGACGGCGAGCTGGCCGCGGCCACGCGCGCCTATGCGCTCGAGATCGCCGACCGTGGGGCCTTCGCACTCGCATCCATCAAGGCGGCGTTCAATGCGCGCCACGGAGGGGTGGGTGGGCTTTCGCGCATGGCGCACGATCTGCTGCTGCGCACGTACCTGAAGACCGACGAAGCCAAGGAGCTGGGCGCCGCGTTCGCGGAGAAGCGCGCGCCCGACGCTTCCAGCTTCGGCCACTGATGCTCGGACCGGCATCCCCCTATGGGCAAGATCCTGACACTCCACTCGCCGCGCGACGCCCGCAGCTACTACCTCGACGGCACCTGGCTTCCCGAGACGATGTACTGGCTGCTGCGCAAGCATGCTGCTGCGCGCGGTGGCGCCTTTGCGCTGCGCGACCCCTACCAGCGCGTGGCATGGATAGACCTGCTCGCGCGCGTCGACTCGGTAGCCCACACGCTCGCGCAGGCCGGACTGGTCGCGGGCGACCGCGTTTGCGTGTGGCTGCCCAATCGCGTGGAGTCCATCGTCGTCTTCCTCGCCTGCTCGCGTAACGGCTATGTCTGCAATCCTTCGCTGCACGAAAGCCACACGGTCGAGGAGATCGCAGACGTGCTCGAGCGCATCGAATGCCGGGCCGCATTCGTTCAGCCAGGCTACGGGGCCGACGCGCACCGCCACGACGTCGTCGCACGGCTATCGCGTCTGCCCGCGCTGCGCGCGCTGTTCGTGACCGCGCCGCCCGGCGCGGAAAGCGTGGCGCCGCCCCCGGGCGCACGCGCCTTTCCGCGCGGCACGGCGCCGGCGGATGTTGCTGCGGCGAGCTCCGACCCGGACCAGATCGTCTACCTGGCATTCACCTCGGGCACAACCGGACAACCCAAGGGCGTGATGCACAGCGACAACACGCTGCTGGCCAACGGCCGAGCGCTCGTGGCCGACTGGGCGGTCGACGAGCGCTCGGTGGTTCTCACTCTCAGTCCCATGAGCCACCACATTGGCGTGGTGGCGCTGGAACAAAGCCTCGTGGCCGGCTGCGAATTGGTGCTGACCGACCGGCATGCGGGTATCGCACCCATCGACTGGATCGAACTGGCAGGCGCGACCTATGTGATGGGTGTGCCCACCCATGCCATCGACTTGCTGCGTGCCATGGACGCGCGCGGCCGACCGGGGCTGGGTCGCGTGTCGGTGTTCTACATGGCCGGCTCGCCGATCCCGCGCGCACTCGCGGCGCGCTTCCTCCAGTTGGGCATCACGCCGCAAAACGTTTACGGCATGACCGAGAGCGGCTCGCACCAGTACACCCGGCCCACTGACGACGCTGAGGTCGTCACCGCGTCTTGCGGCGCGGCCTGCGGCGGCTACGAGATCCGGCTGTGGAAGCAGGACCAGCCCGACGTGGAAGCCGACCGGGGCGAGATCGGCGAAATCGGCGGCCGTGGAGGCCTGCTGATGCTGGGCTACTTCGGTGATCAGTCTGCCACGGAGCGCTCGTTCAATACGGGCGGCTGGTTCATGAGTGGCGATCTTGGCCGGCTCGACGAGCGTGGCAACCTCGAGGTGATCGGCCGCAAGAAAGATCTGATCAACCGTGGCGGCCACAAGATCCACCCTGCCCGCATTGAGGAATTCGCGCGCCGTCATCCGCATGTGACGATGGCCGCTGCCTTCGGCGTGCCCGACGAGCGGCTGGGTGAGAAGGTCTGCCTGGCCATCGTCGCTCAGGGCCGTGCGCCCAGCGCCGAGCGGCTGCTCGAACACCTCGCGCGTGAGGGGCTGTCGCGCTTCGAAATGCCCGAATACTTCGTGGCGACGAGCGAGTTTCCGCTGACACCCAGCGGCAAGCTGTTCAAGCGCGGGTTGTTGGACTGGATCCGCGAAGGCCGGCTTGTGCCGCATCCCGTACGCGCAAGCGACGCCCACCATCACTTGACTTCATCATCCAAACAAACATGAATCTGCAATCCAGCGCCGTAAGAGACGACGCATCGTCCGAACACGAGCACCTCTTCTCTCCGATCGAGATCCGAGGCGTGCAGCTGCAAAGCCGTATCGTGCTTTCGCCCATGTGCCAGTTTTCCTCCATCGATGGCTTCGCGAGCGACTGGCACCTCGTTCACCTTGGTTCCCGTGCAGTGGGGGGCGCCGCGCTCGTGTTCACGGAATCGACAGCGGTGACCGAGCAGGGTCGCATCACGCCGGGCGATCTGGGCATCTGGAAAGACGAGCACATCGAGGGCTTGAGCAGGATCGCGAGCTTCGTCGAATCGCGTGGCGCGGTGCCGGGCATCCAGCTCGGCCATGCGGGCCGAAAGGCGTCCAGGAACGCCCCTTGGGTACAGGGGGGGCAACCCATTCCGCTGGAGGAGACTGGATGGCCCATCGTCGGCCCCAGCGCGATCCCGTTCGATGAGGAAATGGCCAGGACGCCGCAAGAGATGACCCTCGGCGAGATCGACGAGCTGTTGGATGCGTTCGAGGCCGCCACGCGCCGTGCCGTGCGGGCAGGCTTCAAGGTCATCGAGGTTCATGCCGGGCATGGCTATTTGCTGCATGAATTCCTTTCGCCGTTGAGTAATCACCGGAGCGATGAATACGGTGGCAGCCTCGAGAATCGCTGCAGGCTGCTGCTGCGCATCGTGGCCCGCATGCGCAGTGTGCTGCCGAAGAGCATGCCGCTGTTCATCCGCATCTCTGCCACCGAATGGATCCCCGACGAGACGTCGTGGGATCTCGCTCAGTCGGTTCAACTGGCCCGCTGGCTGGGCGAATTCGGCGTGGATGTCGTCGATGTTTCCTCAGGCGGCAATACGCTCAGGCAGAAGATCACGCTCGAGGCGGAATACCAGGTGCCATTCGCGCGCCGCATCCGGCACGAGGCCCGGGTCCGCACTGCTGCGGTAGGACTGATCACGCAAGCCCAACAGGCGGATCGAGTGGTCACCCGTGGTGACGCCGACCTGGTGTTCATCGGTCGTGCGTTCATGCGCAACCCGTATTGGGGAATTGCAGCTCGTGAAGAGCTAACAGGCAATCCGAACTGGCCCAACCAGTATGGATCTCATGCATTGCGTCGAGGCATGAAAAAGGACAATTGAGCGAATGTCCATCGAACTCACGCACGACGAGGAATTCGTTATCCTCACCATCCGCCGTCCGCAGGCGCTCAATGCACTGAGTTTCGCGCTGATCGGCGAGATCGGAGAACGCATACGGGAAGCCGGCCGATCCAAGGCCCGCGCGCTGATCGTGACCGGCGAAGGCGAGAAGGCCTTCTGCGCCGGCGCGGACATCAGGGAGCTGCAAAACCGCGGATTGGCAGCGCAGCGCGAAGGTGCCGAACTCGGCCAGAGGGTGTTCGCCCTGCTCGATCGCCTGCCCATTCCATCGATCGCCCTGGTCAACGGCTTCGCCTTCGGCGGCGGCTGCGAACTGGCGCTGGCGTGCACGCTGCGCATTGCACTGCCCAACGCGAAGTTCGGCCTGCCGGAAGTCAAGCTGGGGCTGGTCCCGGGCTACGGAGGCACGCAGCGCCTGCCGCGCCTCGTGGGGCAGGGCCGCGCGCTGGAAATGGTGATGACTGGCCGCACCGTCAACGCCGAGGAGGCGCAATCGATTGGTCTCGTCAACCGCATTGTGCAGCCGCCTGGCATCGAGGCCGCCAAGGCTTATTCGCGGGAATTCAGCGGCCACGGACTGCGCGCGCTGCAGTTCGCACGGGAAGCCGTGCAGCGCGCGATGGACGTGCCGCTGCATGAGGGGCTGCGCGTCGAAGCGGACCTCTCGACCCTGGCCTATCGCACCAGCGACGCCGCGGAGGGTATGCAGGCTTTTGTTGAAAAGCGTAAAGCGGAGTTTCGTGATGAGTGAACGTGAGTGCATCGTGGTCACTGGTGCCAGCCGCGGCATCGGCGCGGCCATCGCGCGGGCGCTGGCCGCGCAAGGCCGTCATGTGGCCTGCCTGTCGCGCTCGGGCGCACTGCCTGCAGCGAGCAATGCGCCAGCCGAGATGTCCGGGCGCTGGATCTCCGCGCGCGCAGACGTCACCAACCCGGCGGCGGTCGCCGACGCGTTGCGCACGCTCGCCGACGAGGGATGGCGCATCAAGGGTCTCGTGAACAACGCGGGCATGCATATCGAGGCGCCTTCGGCCGAGATGTCCCTGCAGCAATGGCATCAGGTCATGAGCACCAACGCGACCTCGGTCATCACCGCGTGCCAGGCTGTCTACCCTCATCTGGTCGCCGCAGGCGGGGGAATGATCGTCAACATCGGCTCGTTCTTCGACAAACTGGGCGTGAAGCGCAATCTCGCCTACTGCGCGAGCAAGGCTGCGGTAGGCGCGATCACCCGTGTGCTCGCGGTCGAATGGGCGAGCAAGGGCATCCGGGTGATGGACGTCGCGCCGGGCTACATCGTCACCGACCTCAATGTCGATGCGATGGCCGCGGGAGGACCGCTGCGCGCGTATCTCGACAGGCGCATCCCGGGTCGCGAGCCGGGTACGGCCGCCGATGTCGGTGCGCTGGTGGCGTCGCTCTTCACCCCGGCCGGCGGCTTCCTTACCGGTGAGACCATCTACATCGACGGTGGGCAGGGCATCGCCCATTGATCTCCGACTGAATCCATGAACCTTCTCGACAGACTCGACAGCCACATCACCCTCGACGACGAGGAGCGAATGCTTCTTGAGAGCGTGCAGACGCTGTGCCGCGAGCAGATCGCACCAAGCGCGGAGCATCACGACCGCAGCGGCGAATTCCCGTGGCCGAACGTAAAGACCATCAACGAACTGGGGCTGAACGCCATGTTCATCCCGGAGGCGTATGGCGGCGCCCGGATGAGCTACACGGCCTACCTTGCGTGCGTGCGTGAGATCAGCAAGGCCTGCGCGGCCACCGGCATCATATGGGCCACCAACTACCACGGCATCAAGCCGCTCATCGACTGGGGCACGGAGGAGCAGAAGCAGCGCCTGCTGCCGCGGATCGCGCAAGGCGGCCTCTGCGCGCTCGCGATCACGGAGGCCGGCGCAGGCTCGGACGCCACCGGCATGCGCACCACCTTCCGCGCAGAAGGTGACGAGATCGTCATCAACGGCGGCAAGACCTTCATCACCAACGGCGACGTGGCCGACCTGTACCTGCTCTTCGGGAAGTGGGAGGGCATCGCAGGCGCGAAGGAAAGCATCTCGGTTCTCATTCTCGAGAAGGGCACGCCTGGGATCTCGGTGGTGCGACTCGAAGACAAGATGGGCACGCGGGCGTCCAGCACAGCCACTCTGGCCTTCGACAACTGCCGCGTGCCGCACGCCAATCTGATCGGCAAACCCGGCGATGGCTTGCCGATCCTCTTCGCCTCGCTGAACAAGTCGCGCCCCAGTGTGGCCGCGCATGCGCTGGGTATTGCACGTGGCGCGTTCGAGGATTCGGTCGCCTACATCAATGAACGCAAGCAGTCCGGCAGGAGGATCCTCGAGTTTCAGGGCATCCAGTTCATGCTGGCTGACCTCGCCTCGGAGCTGGCACTGGTGGAGAGCTGGCTGTGGCAAGTGGGCAGTTTGGTGGATGCTGGCGCAAAGGACTTCGGCATCGAGGCATCGCTTCTGAAGGTGCGCGCCAGTGACCTGGCGATGCGAGTGACCACCGATGCCGTGCAACTGCATGGCGGATACGGCTACTGCAAGGACTTCCGCGTCGAGCGGCTGATGCGCGACGCAAAGATTACCCAGATCTGGGAAGGGACCAACCAGGTCCATCGGCAACTGATTGGCCGTAGCTTCCTGCAGCGCTGAGGCCATCACGAAGGAGAAAGGGACAGATAGACATGAGTGACATCAAGACCATCGGCATCGCCGGTGCCGGCACCATGGGTGCGGGCATCGCCATCGTCTGCGCGCGGGCGGGTTTTCGCACACGCGTGTTCGACCTGAAGCAGGACGCGCTGGATCGCGCACGCACGCAGACGGAGGGCTTTCTGCGCAAGAGTGTGGAGCGCGGCAAGCTCAACGCCGAGAAGCTGCCCGAAATCATGAGTCAGTGGTCCGGCACGACCCGACTGGAAGATCTCGCGGACTGCGACCTGGTGATCGAGGCCGTCTTCGAAAGCCTGCCTGTCAAGCACGAACTGTTCGGCAGGCTCAACACGATCTGCCCGCCGCACACCATTTTCGCGAGCAACACCTCCACCATCAGCATTACAGAGATCGCAGGAGGCTCGGGCCGGCCCGACCGCTTCGTGGGCATGCACTTTTGCCTGCCGGCGCAGCTGATGAAGCTGGTGGAGATGTCGCCCGGCCTCACCACGAGCGAAGATACCTTTGCCAGGGCCTGGGCCGTATGCGAGGAACTGGGTCAGAAGCCAGTGAAGACGCAGGACACGCCCGGTTTCGTGCTGAACTATTTCCTTATTCCCTTCAACAACGACGCGATCCGCCTGGTGGAGCAGGGTGTGGCCGAGCCAGCCGACATCGATCTGGCCATCAAGACTGCCATGGGCTACGCGATGGGGCCGATGGAACTGCTGGACCTGATTGGCATGGATACGCAAAAGCTTCTATGCGAGGCGATGCATGGCATCACGCAAGAGCCGCGTGCAGCCTGCCCGCCGCTGGTCAAGCGAATGATCGCCGTCGGCTGGCTGGGCAAGAAGAGCGGTCGCGGCTTTCACCGGTATGCGGACAACAAGATGTATGGAGCCTGATGCCATGACAGTGAGCTATCGAATTGATTTTGCGGGTGACAGCCGTTCATTCCCGACGATGCATGCCTTCAGCGAGCAGGCGGACCCCGAGGGGGTGTCGCGCGTGTTCGCCGGGCAAGAAGCAGGGGCCGCCTTCGCCGCGGCAGGAGAACTGAGCGCTTGCCCGTTCGTCGCAATCGAGTTGGGCAACGAGTGCCTGGGCGTGCACACGGGCGAACGGGGCGGTGAGGAAGGCTCCAACGTCGTGGGCTTCGCACGCTTTCGGTTGGGCCGCGCCGATCCGAGCGCGCTGGTAGAGTTGGTTCGGCAACCAAACACGAGCGAGTCCGCAATCGCTGCAGCCAAGGCCGCGTTCGTGGCCGCTGGACTGAAGGTAGCGGTGTGCGCCGACTTTCCGGGGCGCATCGTCAACCGGCTGATCCGCCCTTATCTCAATGCGGCTCTGCGTCGCCTGGACGATAAGCTCGCCAGTGCACAGGACATGGACAAGACCCTGTGCCTTGGTCTCGGCTACCCGGAAGGCCCGATCTCGCTGTTGGAGCGCACGGGACTGGCGGATCACTACGACGTGAGTCAGGCGCTGTACCTCGCGCTGGGCCAGGAGCCCTATGCGCCAGCGCGACGTGCCCAAGTGGCCAAGGTGCGTGAGTCCGATGCCGCCACCCCAACTTGAATGGATGCTCCCCTCCTTGAGAATCCACGCGAGCCGGGACGATTTGGTGCCATCAAGGAGCCAGGCCGGGAAGCTCGGCGCAACGCACGCATCAAGGCAAACGACGTCCGCTCGACATACGAGAACCGCCCTGTGACACACTCGCAATCCTGTGCATCAGTTCGATGCCAGCCAGAAGGATCCGCGCGCAGCGGAAACCTTTGAACCCCAGCTTGGGGCGCGTTCGTCGCTTGATCGCTTCGAGCGCGCCAAGACTGGCGCCACTTTTGTCGATGGTCACCGTCTCGGGCGCGCCAATTCTGCCGATCGATTTCTCAAAGTAACGCCGGGTTGCAGTCTTGTCCCGATGGGCGGGTAGCAGAAAGCCGATGGTTTTGCCGTCCTTGTCGACGGCCCGGTAAAGATACCGCCATTCTCCCTTGACGCGAGCGTATGTATCGTCCAAGCGCCAGTTCTTACCAACCGGCTGCTTGTGGGGCGAAACACCGTCGGTCAGCGAATCTCACCGGGCGACCAACGAATCAGACCGACGGTTCTACCGGGCGAATGACGTTAGCCGAAACGGCAATGCCAGGGGCAGAGAATTCGACCATTTCGGCGCCGAGGTATTCGACAATGTCGAGGTCGGCGATTCCGTTCACCACATGGAAGGTGGTGGGAAGCTGTTCAAACGTTGCGCGATTCCACTTCACTTGCCCGGCTTCGCCCTTCCACCGGCGGAAATTTGCGTCAGTGAATTTGATCGGCGATGTATCTCCCGCTGCCTGCGGAAGCGGCTGGGAGGTGGTGACATATGCAATGTCGCAGCCGCCTGTGCCAAAGCTGCCGCTGCGCGGCATGTACTTATAGAACAAGGAGGCGCCACCGGGCCCCGGCAGTCGCTTGTCGCCCTGGACAGGCTTCAGGCCAAACAGCTCCAGCTCGAAGAACTTGAAATCGAACCATGACGCCTCCCCTCCAGCAGAGCCATTGTCGTGGTCAACATGCAGATTGGGGATGTCCGCGAAGAGCTTGGGAAAACCGAGTTCTTCTCGTCCCGTCATGATCGCGTCCGGACGACCTTCCCAAAGCACGGGGCAGAAGGAGCCCTCGATGGTTTCCGTCTTGCCCGTGTAGATCGTGGGGATCTCGACCATGACGATGCCGTATCCCCGTCCTGCCAGCCAGTAAAGGTTGTCGAAGAAGCCGAGCGAAACATGTACCTCGGGTGCACCGCGGAGTGCAAAGCCCGGGGGAAGAATGCGCTCAAGCTTGGATCGGTCGGTGAGGTAGCTCACCGTCATCCATTGGGCGTTCATGGTGCCTGTTTCCTCAGCGTCCCATGGCGTACCGCTGGGCTTTTGTCGCGGGCCGGGAGCCGGGCCGAAGACGACGGGCATGCGATAACGCACGCCGGGTGTGAACTGGATCGTCATGATCTGTTTCCTTTTGCTCGATTGAACGGGTTAGAAGGGATAGTGGCGGGGCGCGGTTTGAATAGTCACCCAGCGCAGATCTGTGAATTCATGCACCCCAGCACGGCCACCAAAGCGTCCGAAGCCGCTGCCCTTTACGCCGCCGAAGGGCATTTGCGCCTCGTCGTGGACCGTCGGCCCGTTTACATGGCAAATACCGGACTCGATTCTCTTTGCGACCTCGTATGCACGACCAACGTCGCCGCCGAATACGGCGGCCGACAATCCATATTCGTTGTCGTTCGCACAGGCAACGGCTTCCTCAACTCCGTTGACCCGCACAATGGGCTTGACCGGTCCGAACGACTCTTCGTGATAGATCTTCATCGCCGGAGTTACGTGGTCGAGCAACGTCGGGGGGAAAAGAGTGTCGGTCGACTTTCCGCCACAAAGCAGCCGGGCGCCTTTTTCGAGGGCGTCGTCAATCAGGGCGTTGCAGCGCTCTACGGCACTCACGTCAATGACGGAACCAAGCACTACTGGGCGTTCTCCCCGCGGGTCGCCAACTGGCAACGCTTGCACACGTGAAACCAGACGCGAGACGAAATCGTCTGCGATCGTGGAATCCACGATAATGCGCTCCGTCGACATGCAAATCTGGCCTGAATTGGCGAAGGCGCCGAAGGTTGCACCGTTCACAGCCGCGTCGAGATCGGCATCATCGAGAACGATGAGCGGCGCCTTTCCGCCCAGTTCGAGCACCACGGGTTTGAGATGCGCCGCGCAAACTGACGCAATGATGCGGCCGACTCGAGTGGAGCCCGTGAAGTTGACACGTCGCACCGCCGGATGCGCGATCATGGCTTCAACAACGGCAGCTGCGTCAGCAGGTGCATTAATGACGAAGTTCACCACACCAGCCGGAAAACCTGCTTCCTCGAACGCATCCACCATCAGTCGATGTGTACGAGGACAGAGCTCGGACCCTTTGAACACGACCGTGTTGCCGCAGGCGAGGGGAACGGCGATCGCGCGCATTCCAAGAATCAGCGGGGCGTTCCATGGCGCTATGCCCAGCACGACGCCGGCGGGTTGGCGTACTGCGAGCGCAAGGTTACCCGGAACGTCTGACGGGATCGCCTCACCACTGATCTGGGTCGTGAGTGCGGCGGCCTCCTGGAGGACAGCGACTGCGAGCTTAACGTTGAATCCGCCCCAGAGATTGCTGGAGCCGGTCTCCGAAGCCATCGCTTCTGTGAGCATGGGGGCCTTGCCTTCCAGGGCAGTCGCTGCCTTGAGGAGAAGTGCCCGGCGGGCGCTGGGGCCCAGTCGTGACCATTCCGGGAATGCCGAGGCCGCCGCGTCCACGGCAGCGGTCGCATCGGAAACAGTCGCGGCTGCGACGCGTGACACGATCTGTTCCGAGAGGGGGTTTCGGCGTTCAAAGGTGGCGCCAGACGATGATGACACACTTTTTCCACCGATCAGCAGATTAACATCAGACATCGCAGTCTCCTTAGGAATGCATAGTGATGGTTTTACCGGTTGGTCTCTTGCGAAATTCACCGCGGTCAAGATGCGATCCGGAATGAGGATCACATCTTGACCCGAGTCAGGTTACGTTCGCTTCGTTTAGCCGAATTTCGTCAAGGACGGCGCTGCTTCCAGCGAGGTCGACGGAATACTCCGAAACGCCATATTGTTCATGTTGAACTCGCACCGCATACGTGCCGCTCCCCGGTTCAAGGTTATCGAAGCGGAAATCCCCAAACGCGTCACTACGCGTTGTTGCGACCAGTGTGCCTGCCTTGAGTAGCTCTACTTCTGCATCGGTAACGCATTCCTCGCGCCCGTCTACCGAAGTCGATAGACTGCCGCCGATAAATCCGCGATCGAACCGGTCCAGATGGCGGTAGTACACGCGAGGGCGGGTAGCCAGATCTGGCTTCAGCACACGCAGATTCTCACGTCGCGCACGCTCCGCCATCTCGGCGTCGCTGGCGCGAACGGCCTCGATCGCGCGAGTCGGACACACTGCTGCGCAGCGTGGTTCGACTTGACCTTGATCGAGTAGATGCGCGTCAAAGAACCAGGTCTGCGGAAGTTGCTGCTCCTCGTTCCACACGATTGCGCCGTAGGGACAGCTGGCGACAATGTCGCGACGTCCTCTGGCCTTGACCGTGTCGAAAATGACGATCCCGTCATCGCGCTTCCTTACCGAGCCGTCCGCGCCTGCTTTCAGGCACGGAGCATCGTCGCAATGGTTGCACATCCGGGGCAGGTAGGTTGCGTCGACCATGTGCCCGCTCCCACGTACGTTCCGGTCAATCTGGATGATGGCCTGACCGTGAGCAGGGTGCGGTGCGGTGTATCCCGGGAAGTCATTTCCGACGAACTCGTCTTTCGCGGCGAGAACGCAGTTACTGCAGTTTTCGCACTCGGAGACGTCGATAATCAGGTTCCATTTGCTCATTTCAAGCGGCCTCCGTTGCCGGATTCCTCACGACCCATTTCTCGACCTGGACCATGCAGGAGTTGGGAGCCATGCTATGGGTTCCCTTCATGGCAGTGCGCGAAGACGTCAGCACATTCATGCTTCCACCGATGTCGACAATCTCTCCGTCGATTTCGATGGGTTGATACTCCGCACTTGACTCGAATGATTTCACCACCCCACGAGTCACCATGTTCGAAGCGTCAACCGCGCAGATCACCGCACCCCGCTCGTTGAACACCTTGACCAGATCGTGGTGCTTGATGCCTCTCTCGGCAGCATCATCGACGTTCATGCGCAAAAGCCAGTAGGGATGGTTGTTGACGCGGACACGATGATCCTCAATGTCGTCCAGAAAGCCGTCCTTCCCATCGACATTGGTATGAAAGCTGTAGCGCGAATGCGTCGCGATCATCTGCAATGGGAAGCGCTTCGCGTGCTCGCTGCGCGGGCCTTCCCATGCCGCGATGTAGCGGTTCAGAACGGGGCGCTCGGGGTTGTCCGGATCCGCTCGCCTGAGCGTTTCCGGCATGAACTCGAGCTTCCCGCTGGGGGTTTGCAAACCTTTGCCGAATTCCGCGGCCCACTGCGACGGTAGAGGCATAGCCTCGGCGATGTCCTTCATTCGACCCTCCGCGAACCATCGCCACTGTACGGGCTGACGCATGGCCTCCGCTTCGGCGGGAACGACGTAGTAGCCCTTTTTGCAGAATTCCGCCCAGCTGACATGCTTTGCGACGTCGGATGAATCAAACACGCGCTTGCACCAGTCGAGCTCGCTGCAACCCTCTGTGAACATCGCGCCCAGTCCCAAGCGGCTGAGAATGTCAGTAAATATCTGATAGTCGGACTTCGATTCGCCAAGCGGTTCGATGCACTTGTGCTGTAACGCGATTACTCGATGGTTCACGTTGTTGAACCCATGAGGCAGGTAGCCACCGCCAGCGCACCATTCGCCGATGTCAAAGCGCTCGAATTGCGTGCAGGCAGGGAGAATGACATCGGCAAACTGCGCCTCGCCCTCCATCCAGATGGATTGATTGACAACGAACTCGATGCTATCGTGCCGGTAGGCTTGCGCCATCCGGCTTGATTCGGTCAAGGTGCTGAACCATGATCCGCCATATTTGTAGATCATGTGGATGCGCGAATAGCCGGGCATCGGGTATTCGAACGGCGTGAACTGGATCTCGGTAGCAATCCCGTCCCAAAGGTAGCCAGTCGCGCGTCCTTCAATAATGGCGGCGGGAAACCTCTGTTTCGGCACCAGCTGGCGAACCGGATTGACCGTGATGACGTGCGGCATCTTCTGGTAGTTGTTCACTGCATTGCCGTTCCACTGCAGTTCGCCCGAAATGCCGCCGTCCGCGTAGCCAGGGAAGTAGAACTCGTGATCGACAGGTGTACCCGAGTCGAGATTCCCCATGTTGATCCCGGGCTTTCCAAGCCCGCGCATGGCCATCAACATGACCATGCAGCGGGCCCACTGCGCGCCCGTTGCGCCGCGCCCGGCACCGCCAAATCCTCCGCCGTTGGCGCCGGCGGCAAGATAGAATTTTTTTTGTGCCATCAGGCGAGCGAGGGCGCGGACATCCTTTGCTGCGATGCCCGTTTCTTCCTCTTGCCATTCGGGTGTCCTCGCGACTCCATCGGTCTTTCCGACCAGATAGTCACGCCAGTCATCGAAGCCAGTCGTACGAGTTGCGACGTATTCCTTGTCGTAGAGATCTTCTTCGATCCACACGTTCATGATGGCTTGCGCGAGCGCTGCGTCCGTGCCCGGCTTGATTGGAATCCATCTGCCCCCCAACCATTGCGCCGTCGGGTTGAAGTGCGGGTCGATATGCACGAACTGGATGCCGAAATCGCGGGCCCACTGCCTGCGTTGCGTGCCTTCGTGAGCGCTGTAAGCACCACGGGTACTTTCCGGATCGCTGGACCAGAACACCATCAACTCGGCTTCCTGGAGGCAGTCCTCGACGGTTCCGTAGTTGCCCGCAATGCCGACGCGCTGGCTCTGCCCCCAATGATGCATGGCACCCCAGTACCAGCCCTCCCAGCTGTCGGGGTTCGCGGCAACGCGGGTAAAACCGATCAGGTTGCCAAAGCGCAGCAGCGAGCTGAGATAGTAGCCCACATTGCCCCACTGATGATGGGAACCGTGGGTGATTGTCATTGAGCCAGGGCCGTGCTCGCGGCGCTGCCGCTGGATTTCGCTCGAGACGATGTCGAGTGCTTCGTCCCAACTGATACGCACGTATCCACTGACTCCACGATTTTGCGGATTGCGTGCGCCATTTGGGTCAAAGTCGATGCGTTTCATCGGACAAAGGATGCGCTTTTCCGAGTACACGGCGGACTTCATGGCCAAAGCGTGCGAGGCGACCGTGGCCGCGCGGCGGGGAGTCAACCTGCGACCGCGCGCCACGATCGTCCAGCCTTGCGCGTCCGTGGCATCGAAGTCGATCGGCGTGAGGCGCACCATCTTCCCGTCCTTCACGTGGACGAACAACGGCCCCCCATTGGTCAGCATGGTGTAGCGCGTGCAACCGTCGGGCATTGGAGAGCCCATCGTGAGACCTGATGTCTGTGACAGGTTCAGCAGTTGCATGAACCAGACACACAAATGGTCCGGGCCCATGACCATGACCTTGAAGTTCTTTGCCGCATGAACCACAGCGCCCATGTCGGGGTTGGGCTTCATCATGGTGAGGGCGGTGTCCACGTCTTTGAACACCATGCGCACCGTAGGTTTCGGATGCAGGCCAGCTACGGACTTCACCTTGCCGCGGCTAATCAGGTAGTGGCGTCCGATGCTGCCATCCTTGAGCTGGATCTGCGCGACAATCTCGTGGCGGCTGAGAAAAGCACGGAAGGCAGGTCTGCGCGCCGCCTTGCTCAACATCGGCCCAAGCGCGAAAAGGATGGTGCGAAGAACGACGCGCTTCATGGTCTTATGCCTGGTCCGGTTCCGGGGCGACGGTGTTTTCTATGCGACCCAATCCGTCGATCTCGACGCGTACGACATCACCAGGCTGGAGAAACTTGCCGAGTGCAATGCCCACGTTCGCGCACGTGCCGGTGGCAATCAGGTCGCCCGGATTCAGCGTCATCACCTGCGACAGCTCGTGAATCTGCTGCCAGATGTTGTAGATCATGCCGCCCGTGCTTGTGCTCTGGCGGAGTTCACCATTGACCCACAGCTGCATCTGCAGCGTGTGCGGGTCGGCGATTTCGTCGTCGGTGGTGATCCATGGGCCGATCGGGCCGTGGCTGTCGAACGACTTGCCCAGCGTGAAGGTGGGGCTCTTGAACTGCCAGTCACGTGCGGTGACGTCGTTGGCAACGAAATAGCCGCCAACGACGCTGCGCGCGTCCTCGACTGTCACGTAACGGCAGCGCTTGCCGATCACCACGCCGAGCTCGGCCTCGTAGTCCATCTTGTCGGAGACGCGCGGTTTGTAGATCGGGTCGAACGGGCCAGTCAGTGAAGTGACCTGCTTGTTGAACCAGAGCTGGTTTTGGGGCACGGGTACACCCGCGCGTGCCGCTTCTTCCGCATGATCGTGATAGTTCATGCCGATCGCAAGGTACTTCCCAGCCTCGGGAATTGGGCACTCGAGTCGTACCGCTTCGACCGGGATACCTGGCTCGGCGTCCTCGAGGGCATTCGAAATGATCTCGCGCAACGGTGCGCCGGCCGCGAGCACCTCGCGAATCGTGGCGGGCGCCGAAGGTACCAGCTGGTGGAGATCGATGACCTGTTGATCGACGACCACGCCGATGGCGGTTTGACCATCGTGGGTATACCGGGCGAGCTTCATGAAATTTTCCTTGGCTGACGTTGAATGATGGAGATGGCCAGACGTTGAGCGATCGCGGGGGGGTGGAACCGAAAGGCGACCGCTATTGCCGGTGATGTCTCAAGTGACGCGTGGCGACGCTTACCTCTCGCGTGTTCGTGTCGCCGCGATACTGGCACCGGTCCTCGCCACGACGCCGACCGTCCAAGGTGACGCGCATCAATGCTTCCTCCGCCATGTTCGTAATGAGACGTGTGATGAAGTGTAGCGGCCTTTTTATCGATAAACAACATCACAATCGATAATTGTGGAAGCTTTGGTCACGGCTGATGGCATGCGTCGTTAGGGAAATGTAAAGCCGCAGATCAGGCGAGCTCGGCGAGGGAGAGAGGGATGCCAGTCACCGGGGGCGAAAGGCAGCACTCCATTACAATTGATTCAACACTTGTTTATCGATACTTTTGCCATTAATCTAAAAAAGGCTTCGCCGTGCAACGGCGATCGTGAAACAGGAGACATTGCGATGGTAGGGATCAGGGATATCGCGTTCGTCCGATATCAAGCGACGGACTTGAACAAGATGGAGAGCTTCCTGCGGGACTTCGGACTGCATCGCAGTGCGCGAAGCGACCGGGCGCTGTATATGCGGGCTACTGGGCCGGCGCACCATGCTCACATTACGGAACTCGGTGATTCGGACAGCCCGCTTGGTTTTGGATTTTTTGTCGACAGTGAAGCAAATCTTCGCCAGCTGGCTGAGCGGGTCGGCGCGGCCGTGGAAGACAATCCGGAGCCAGGTGGCGGCAAGCGTGTTCGCACAACGGATCCCGCCGGATTTATTGTGGACCTGATTCATGGCCAGCAAGCGCTGGAGGCTCTGCCCCATCGAACGCCGTTGTCCGTCAATACGGCAACACAACGGGCGCGCGTAGGTGCGACTGTTCGGCTGAGGCCGGCGCCTTCCGAGGTTATGCGCCTTGGTCACGTCGCGATACTTGTCCCAGACTTCCGAGCCAGCCTTGCGTTCTACCACGACGTGCTCGGCATGCGGCCCTCGGATCTCTACTACGCAGGCTCGGAGTCCAATGAAATTGCCGCATTCATGCACTGTGGACTCGGGCAGACGTGGACCGATCATCACACGGTGGCAATTGTGACTGCTCAGGACGGGCGGGCAAGGTTCGACCATAGCGCATTTGAAGTGCTGGATCTTGATGATGTCGTGCTTGGCGGAGAATTCCTCAAGTCTCGTGACCACAAGCACTCGTGGGGTGTAGGCCGACACGTCCAGGGCAGCCAGATCTTTGACTACTGGCGTGATCCGTTTGGCAACAAGATTGAACATTGGACCGACGGCGATCTTGTGAACGACGATACGCCTGTCGGACGGGCGCAGCTTTCCGGCAACGAACTTCAGCAGTGGGCTCCGCCGCTGAATCCCGAGTTTTTCGAATAGGTCTTTCGAAAGCCGCATTGCCACATTCCGCTTTCACCAAATCCCAACCGGCCGGTAATGCCGAGGCCGACCGTCGAGTCTGGGCTTGCGGCCGCCGAAGCGGGGGCATCAATAATCCACGTGCACGTGCGTGACGCGGAAACGGGCAAGTACTCAGGTGTACTGGAACGGGTTCGCAGTCTCGTGGAGACCCTCGGCCCGTCGCTTGCCTCGCCGGCTGAGGCTCGCAGGAGCCTCGGCGTGGCGTAAATGACCGCAAGATTCCTTAGAAGCACTAACACAATGAGCCGTGGCTCATGCATCTCGGTCGAATGCTCAACGATCAGAGCGAGCGCTATCGGAACCTTGCTGAGCGCAATACGCGTCCAGAATCCCGTAATGCCCACGCTGAACACGAACAGCTGCTCGAAGCGGCAATGGCACGTGATGTAGCCCATTTTGCCGAATTTTTTCAATGCAAGTTCTCCCTGACCCGCTCCAGGCCGACGGGCGTTATTGTCCGGAGAGTCCGCTCTAGCTGGGTATGGCGAGGTTAAGTTGCGTAAAAATTGACGCGAAAGACTTTCCCGGGCGACACGTGCTGCGCGATACTCGCTTCATGATGAATCTCGACCAAACCTCGAAGACACCCGTGCTGCTGGTCGACGACGACGCCGAACTGACGGTCATGCTAGTGCAATATCTCGCCCATGAAGGCTTTGCCGTCGAGGTCGTGCACGATGGCGAGGCTGGCGTGGCCCTTGCGCTGTCCGGACACTTTTCCATCGTGGTGCTCGACGTGATGTTGCCGCGCCTGTCGGGCATCGAGGCACTCCGCCGGATTCGCTCGACGAGTCGCGTACCCGTGCTGATGCTGACGGCTCGCGGTGACGACGTCGACCGCATCTCCGGCCTGAATCTCGGCGCCGACGATTACGTTCCCAAGCCCTGTACACCCGGCGAACTCGTCGCGCGGCTGCGCGCCATCCTGTGCCGCGCGTCCGCCACGAGTGCAGTGGGCGCAAGCGGACCGATCCGTGCCGGACGGCTCGCGCTGTGTCCTTCCAGCCGCCGCGTAACCTGGCAAGGCGAGGCGCTCGAGTTGACCGGAACAGAATTCAGCCTCCTCGAAATCCTGGCCCGTCACGCGGGGCGGCTGGTCAGCAAGCAGGATATTTCGGTGCAAGCGTTCGACCGGCCGCTGGCGCGCTTCGACAGGCGCATCGATGTGCACATCAGCAGCATCCGCCAGAAGCTGGGCCAACGCTCCGACGGGCTACCGTGGATCGTAAGCGTTCGCGGCCTGGGCTACCAGCTGCTGACGGACTGAACCAACCACATGCCGCTCGGACGCCTGTTCTGGAGAGGTTTCGTCCTGCTATGGATCGCCATGGTGGCGGCATTCGCGTGCGCCGGCTTCTATGTACGTGCGACAGGACATAACCCGTCCCCGCCGGGCGTGATGCCGTGGGTTCTGCTCATCCCAAGCCTGTCGGGGGCCGCAGTAGCATTGCCAGTGGCTCTCGCACTGGCCTGGCAACTGTCGAAACCGCTGCGCCACTTCACTCTGGCACTGCGCGACGCAGCGAGCGCGCGCTTCGAAGTTCGTCTATCACCCGCCCTCGGCGGCCGCCGCGATGAATTCGCCTTTCTGGCAAGAGAGTTCGACGACATGGCCGCGCGTCTCCAGCAGGCCGTGATGCAGCAGCGCCAGCTTTTTTACGACGTGTCGCATGAGTTGCACTCACCGTTGGCGCGCATCCAGGCGGCGATCGGACTCATGCAGCAAGATCCGCAGTCGGCAGCGGCGATGGCCGAGCGCATCACGCATGAAACGGAGCGGCTGGACCAGTTCATCGAGGAGCTGCTGACGCTGCACAAACTGGAGGCTGGCGCCATGAACGCGGCGCGTGAACATGTGGATGTCATCGAATTGCTCGCGGACATCGTGCAGGACGCCACGTTCGAGGCACAAGTGCGCGGCTGCGCTGTGACCTTGGACGCGCAGGGCAGCTTTGTGACGGAGGTCGCGGCAGAACCGCTATACCGCGCGTTCGAGAACATCGTGCGCAACGCCATCAAGTACACGCCCCCCCATACGACAGTCGAAGTCCGCGCGCGCACGCTGGAGCCGCTGCACGCGCCTGATGATCGGGCAGGGTGGCTCGAAATCAGCGTGCGCGACAGTGGGCCGGGCGTACCCGCGGAATTGTGCGAAGAGATCTTTGAACCGTTCCGCCGCCTCGAGTCGGAACAGCGCGGGGACGCGAGTCCGCCAGTGTCTGGTACCGGGCTGGGTTTGGCAATCGCACGATGCGCACTGGCGCTGCACGGCGGCGAAACCCGGGCCATGCCGCGAGAGGGCGGTGGTCTCGTCGTGATCGCCTGCTTGCCGGGTCCAACCGCAGCTGGCAGGCTCGGGGCACGATGACACTCGCAGCACGTACGTTTCATCAGCCGCTCGGCCGTGCAGATGTGCAGCGTGCTACCGTGCACGAGGCCAAGTCTCATTGGTTGACGCGCGTCACGCCACGGGAAATCACGACACCAAGCGCTGAACGAACCAATCACGAGTGAATGTCCCGTGACGGGTTCGCCACGAGTGGCCGTGCATTGCGAAGCCGTGCAAAAAATCACGACACGTCTCCGTGACGGTTGCAGCAATCGAAACGGACGCAGCCTGAGCCGCGCCCGACCTCTCGCGCGATGAAATGTTGTAGCTGACATGGGAATCTCTGGGCAATGGAGCATGCGATGCGGGAACGCGATCCGGTTGGACGTAGTTCGTCAGCCTATTCGTATTGCCTTAACTTTGCTTACGGAAGCTTGCGCGAAAGAGCGCGCCGCTTCATGGACGTGCGTCGTTACCGCCCGGATGCTTTCGAGCGCGTTGCATCCAGGCGGCTGCGGCGGGAACGAGATGCTGGCGCCGGGTTATCGGCGGCGCAGGGAACGTCGTCGCGCGGCGCGGACGATCGGGGCGTCGCCGGGTAGCACGGGTCAGTGGGTGTGGCGGCGATCGGGAAACGTCATCGTCGTGACGAAGCCGCCGTCGGGTGCGTTTGAAATCTTCAGCGCCCCGCCGTGATGGCGGACGAGCCTCCGCACGATCGCCAGACCGAGTCCGCAATGCGCATGACCGCCGCGTGCCGTGTCGAGCCGCACGAACGGGCGCAGCACATGGTCGAACTCGGCTTCCGGGACGCCCGGACCGTGATCGCGAACGACGAGACGGTAGCAGCCCTTGAGCGACGACGTCGACACCTCGATCGGCGGCTCGCCATAGGTCATCGCGTTCTCGACGAGATTGGCCATGATGCGATCAATATCGACTGCCGGAAGCGTAAAGCCGGGGCCCGCCCGCAGATCAAGCCTGACGAGCACGTCCGCTTCGTCTTCCCCATGGCTGAAGGCGTCCGTGTAGTTCTGGCGGCAGTGCGCATCGACTCCAACGTCGGCGGACGCATCGCCTCGTTCGCGCGCGAAATCCAGGAACTGGGCGATGATGCGCGACATCGACTCCGTGTCGCGCAGGAACCCCGCGCGGTCCTTCCGGTCGGCGAGCAGGTCCGCACGCACCAGCATGCGGGTAACCGGCGTGCGCAGGTCGTGCGCGATGCTCGCGAGCATGACCGCGCGTTCGTGGTCGGCCTCCGCGAGTTCGCTCACCATGTCGTTGAAATCGCCGATGAGCTCGCGAAGCTCCCGCGGCCCGCGCATCCGCACCTGCCGGAATACCCGATCGATGCGGTACCCCTGGGCCGCATTTGCCAGCGCCCTGATCGGCCGCTGCATGTGCCACGCGAAAACGACGGCAAGCACCACGGCAAACATGAGCATCAGGGCTGACACAATCGCCAGCCGACTCAGCGGCACCATTGCAGACTGGATCACGATCCCGTACATCGCGCCGGAAACGCGAACCCAGATTGTCCCGTTCTCTGCCACGACGACATGACTCCCCGCAGGCAGCAAGTGCCTGAGGCGCGTCTCGACAGGGCCGTTCGTGTCGGTACAGGGCGACGGGCACCCCGTCGCAGACAGCCTGTCCGCATCGACAAAGGAAATTCCCATGGTGCGGGCCACGTCAGACGCCAGGTCAGGGTCACGTTCGCGAACCTTCTGCGCCGCCATCACGAGGTGCGACATATGCAGCGCATCCAGTCCCGCACGGTCACGGTCGACCATCATCATCAACGTCAGGTGGACAAGCAGGAGCAACCCCACCGTCATCAGCACCAGGCGCCCGAACAACGTATCAAGCGGATTCTTCATCGTCCGATTCGTCCGGAACGAACATGTAGCCGATGCCACGCCTCGTCTGCAGGCGACGCGGATTCGACGGGTCGTCCTCGATCAGCCGCCGCAGCCTCCATACGGGTACGTCGATGCCGCGCTCCGTCACGTCCGACGCTGGACCGTAAACCATATCGAGCAGGCGCGGACGTGAAAGCGTTTCCATCGGATGCGAAGCGAACGCCTCGAGCAGTGCATACTCACCGCCGGTGAGTTTGACCGGTTTGCCGTCGCATAGCAGCGTTCGCGTCATGAAATCAAGCTCGAAGCGGCCGAACCGGCATGGCGGACGCCGTTCGAACGCGCCGGGCACCGCAGCTTGCCCGTGCCTGCGAAGGACCGCATTGATGCGGGCAAGCAATTCCTGAGGCAGAAACGGCTTTCCGAGGTAATCGTCCGCGCCGAGTTCGAGCCCGAGCACGCGGTCGATGCCTTCTGCGCGCGCGGTCAGCATGATGACCGGAATGGTATCGCCCGTCGCGCGCAACTGCCTGAGCGCGGTCAGGCCGTCGATTCCCGGCATCATCAGATCGAGCACGACGATCGACGGACGCTCCCGCTCCAGCCTGCGCAGGAGGTTGGTCGCATCGTGGAGAACCGAGAACTCGATGCCGCGCTGGACGAAGAACGTACGCAGCAGGTCGCGCAGATCGGCGTCATCATCGACGAGCAGTACCTGAATGGGATGATCGGACATGGCAAGCGGCGTATTTTCGCGCCTGTGAATTGGGGGGGCAATCCACCGCATCGTACGACGCGGTGCGTTGGAGCGGCTTACTGAATCTTACAAAAACTTCCCGAAGCAGGTCGATGCTCGACGCCGCAAGTCCAGCGACGGCGCCACGCCGTTTCGTACGACGTGGCCGCCGATAGTCCGGGTCGTTCAAGCCGGGACGGGCTTTGGGCGATCCTGCAAACCAATTTCATTTTGCTTTTGTCGTCGCTCGTCGCGCCGGCGACATTCAATACGGTCATCCGCAGTACGATCCGGCACGAATATTTTCTGTTGCCGTTAGAACGACGTGCCGATCTGAAACTGGAATTTCTGATATTTGTCGTCGCTGTGGCGCACGATAGGGAAGCCCAGGCTGATCTTCAGCGGTCCGATCGGCGAAATCCACGACAATCCGGCGCCGTAGGAGTACCGCAGTCCGTTCGCGCCGGTGCTGCTGCCTTCGGTGCCCCATACGTTGCCGCCGTCGACGAACGTGAATACCCGCAGCGTGCGGTCGTACCCCGATCCCGGCAGCGGGACGGTCAGTTCGATGTTACCCACGATCAGCTTCGATCCGCCGATCGAGTCGCCGGTCTTCGTATCGCGCGGGCCGAGTGAACTCGACTCATAGCCGCGCACGGTGCCGATTCCGCCCGCGTAATAGTTCTGGAAGATCGGATAGGGCTTGCCGCCCAGCCCGTTGCCGTAGCCGCCGCGGAAATTGAGGCCGAGCACGAAACCGCGCGCGAACGAGTAGTAATACTGCGCATTCACGTCGGCCTTGTAATACGGCGTCGACGTGGCCGGCGTACCGTATTCGGCGGATGCCTGTGCGTAATAGCCGCGATTCGGCGCGAGCCCGCTGTCGCGTGCATCACGCGACCAGCTCACGGATAGCGGAACGGTATTCGACACACGGCCGAACGTGTTCACGTAGTCGACGTAGCTCTGGGGCGTTGCCGAATCGACGGTCAGGCGATATTGCTCCAGCGCGGCCCCGAAATAGACCATGTCCGTTTCGGAAAACGGGATGCCGAACTTGAGGCTTGCCCCCACCGTGACAATCCTGAAACTCGTGTCGTTCGACGACGTGTAATAGAGTGGCTGGGTTGTCCGGTAAAAGACGCTCGTGATCCGCTGGATGCCGTCGACGGTGAAATATGGATCGGTCTGCGTGACCATCAGCGTCCGGTAGCTCTTCGCCGTGTTGACGTTCACCGAGAGGCTTGTACCCGAGCCGAATACGTTGTCCTGCGTGACGCCGGCCGACAGCACGACCTTGTCCGACGACGAGAAGCCGGCGCCGATCGTGACCGATCCGGTCGGTTTCTCGGCAACCTTGACCTGAAGGTCGACCTGGTCCTTGGCGCCGTCGACGGGAATGGTCGTCACGTCGACGGCGGTGAAGTAGCCGAGCCGATTGATCCGGTCCTTCGACAGCGCGATCCGGCTCGAGTCGAACCATGCGCTTTCGAGCTGACGCATCTCGCGGCGTACGACTTCGTCGCGCGTGCGCGAGTTGCCGACGATATCGACACGTCGCACATACACGCGCTGCCCGGGATTGATTACAAGCGTGAGCCCCACCTTGTGCGCCGCACGGTCGATGTCCGGCTGCGCATTGACCGTCGCAAACGCGTAACCGTATTCGCCGAGCTTGTCGACGATCGCCTTCGTCGTCTGCTGCAGCTTTTCCGCCGAGAAGCGCTGGCCCGGCATGACGGTCACGAGCTTCTGCAACTCGGAGCCGCGGCCGAGCAGGTCGCCCGAGAGCTTGATGCCCGATACGGCATACGGCGCGCCTTCGTGCACGGTAATCGTCAGGTACATGTCCTTCCGGTCGGGCGAGATCGAAACTTGTGTTGATTCGATGCTGAACTCGAGATAGCCGCGGTTCAGGTAGTACGAGCGAACGTTCTCGAGGTCGCCCGTCAGCTTGTCCTTCGAATACAGATCGCTCCGGGTGTACCAGCTCGACCAGGTCGGTGTCGACAACTGCATCTCGTCGAGCAGCGTTTTCGTACTGAACGCATCGTTACCGATGAATTCGATCTGGCGGATCTTCGCGCTCGGCCCCTCGACGACCGAAAACAGGATCGACACGCGATTTTCGTCGAGCGGAGTGACCGTCGCCGACACCTCGGCCGCGTAGTAGCCGCGCGTCAGGTACTGGCGTTTGAGCTCCTGTTCGGCCTTTTGCACCAGCGACTTGTCGTACGCGGCGCCCGACAACAAACCGACCGCCTTCATTGCCTTGCCGAGGTTGTCCTTGTCGAATTCCTTTACGCCCGTGAAATCCACCGTGGAAACGGTGGGTCTTTCGACGACGTCGATGATGAGGACGCCGTCGCTGGAAGAAACCTTGACGTCGCTGAAGAAGCCGGTCGCGTATAGCGTGCGGATCAGTTGCGTGCCGAGATCTTCGGTCAGCGTTTCGCCGACCTTGACGGGCAGGTACGCACTGATCGTGCGCGGCTCGATACGCTTCAACCCGTTGACGCGAATGTCGCGAATCGTGACCGGTTGAGCTGCATGCGCGCAACCGGGCGCGATGCCGCCGGTGAGTAGCAGGCCGAGGGCCGCGAATTTCGCTGATGCTTGCTGGAACATGCGGATAGGTGAACAGGGGGAGGACGGATTGCGTGCGTGCGCTCGTCGTGACACTGCGTGTCCGTCGACGCGACGATTTCGTGAAAATGGGCCATTGATGACAATCAAGCGGCGAAGTGTAGGAGCTGATCGACGCATCGCGATTACAGATCGCTATCCGGACCTATCCTTCGCTTGCCGAATCTCACGGGCGGGTGCGTAAGTCGCAAGACTTGCTCGGGCGTATCGAGGGGCGCGACGCGTGAGAGAAGATTGAAGAAGCTTGTCGAATAGTGGTTTGTCGGGCGAGGGTGGGGCGATACGGGCGAAGAGCGCGCGTGGTGAGACGGGGCTGCATCGCGGCCTGTCGCTAGAGGCAATCGTGTCTGTTTCAAGTCGTCAGCAGATAAATCCGCGGAAACATTTGCGATGGACTGTTGCAACCGAAGTCATTCAGCAATGCGTTCTAATGCGGCTCGCCTGGGATCGCAGAATCCGGGTTCAACATGAAACGGACACCTGCGAGAAGGCGTCCGCTTCTATCGCAAAAAACATTACTTCGGTAAATTGAATGAAAAGATCGCTTCTTGCCACGGCCGCATGTGGAATGTTTGCCGCGTCCGCACACGCGCAGAGTTCGGTGACGCTATACGGATTGATCGACGCGGGTGTGACGTACACCAGCAATCAGGGAGGAAAGAGCAACGTCTCGGCGACGAGCGGTACGCTGAGCGGCAGCCGGTTCGGCCTGACGGGCAGCGAGGCGCTCGGCGGCGGATTGAAGGCGATCTTCACGCTCGAAAGCGGGTTTGACGTGATGAACGGCAAGCTCGGCCAGAACGACCGGGAGTTCGGCCGCCAGGCCTTCGTCGGGTTGTCGAGCGACCGGTTCGGCACGCTCACGCTTGGCCGTCAGTACGACTCCATTGTCGATACGCTCGGCGCGATGGAAATGTCATCCCTGGCGCATCCGTACGATAACGACAACCTTCAGAACTCTTTCCGCATCAGCAACTCGGTCAAGTATCAGAGCGTGAACTATGGCGGCCTGACCTTCAACGGCTTGTACGGTTTTTCGAACTCGTCAGGCAGTTTCGCAAACAATCGCGCGTATAGCTTCGGCGCCTCGTATCACTACGGCGGCCTCAACGTCGGCGCGGGTTACATGCAACTCGGGCGGCCCGGCTCGTCAACCAACATGAGCGGCGCGGTCAGCGACGACGCGACGTTTACGGCGAATGCGCAGCGCACTTGGGGCGTCGGCGCAAACTACGCATTCGGGCAGGCCATCGTCGGCGCGATCTTTACGCAAACCCACCTCGACAACCTGACCGGAATCAGTTCGTCCGCGTCCGGTACGTCGGACGGCCTGTCGCTGTCGGGCAGCAGCGCGCGCTTCAACAACTACGAATTGCAGGCGCGTTATAGCCTGTCGCCCGCGTTCAGCCTGACGGGCGCCTACACGTATACGGATGGCAAAGTCGCCGGCGTGAGTCCGAAGTGGAATCAGTTCGGTCTGACTGCAGATTACGCGCTGTCAAAGCGCACCGACGTTTATCTGAGAGGGGTCTACCAGCACGTGCACGGCGCGGGCGACAGCGGTATCACGGCATCGATTGCCGGCTTGACGGCGTCGAGTTCGAATCACCAGACCGCCGTCACGCTCGGGTTGCGTCACAGCTTCTGATCGCCCCGCGGGCGCGCCATACGACAGCAACGTGTCCGATCGTTCTCGTCGATGCATTTCGTGAATCAGGAAATGCATCGGGTGACGCAACGTGCAGCGGCTCGACATAGCGCGAAATGGTGCGACATGACGAGGTCGGCATGTCGCATGGCGCTTCCAATCTATTTTTCCGATGCATGATATGAGGTCGATCATGAAGAAATATCTGTCCGCCAGGGTACTTGCCGCAGTGCTCGAAGCCTGTTCGTCGCAAGCGGCGTTCGTGTTGCTGCACGAGGTCGGCGGCATCTCGCGAGCCGCAGCCGCAGTGCGGAATGTGCCTATATGGGGCAAGGCACCTGTTGGGGCGCCGGAGGTACAGCATGGCTGATTCCGTCGTGCCGGCAGTACGTGCGATCAAGGCAATGGAGCTGACTGCGGATGGTGAATTCTTGCTGATTCACGGAGAGCACGCCACCGTCGCGCTGCATCGCTCGACGTTCAACGAATTGCTGGTCGCACTGCCTAATGCGATCGAGTGCTCCGCGCGGATCTCGAGCAGCAACGGCGGTGCGCGTTTCGCATTGCATTCGGTCGGATGGGAGATCGGTCGGATCGAAGAATCGCAGAACCTGGTCATCCGCTTCTACGTGCTGGGTGGCGTCGGTATCGGCTTTTCCGTTCCGGGTGAGCAGGTGCCGTTGATTCTGGAGGCGCTCTGCGCGGCAGCCGGCATGTCACCCGTGATGGCGCCGACGCCGGGCCTCACACTCCAGTGAACCGTTGCATTTCCGGCGAGCGCCGAAGCCTTCATGTCGCCGGCTCTGCTTCCGACCAATCCCTCGATCACTCATCTTGAGGAGTCAGGGCTGACGTACGCGCATGACCCGTGGGCCATGCAGTTTCGCGTTCAGCACTGGCAGATGTTCAGCGACGATTCGATGTACGCCAGCATGCCGCAGTTGAACGTGCGGTATGCACGACACAGTCCGGCGGGCTTCGATTTCGGCATGGAGGCCGATGCGACGCGCTTTCGCTCGCCTGTTTCCGACGCCACGCAGGGCAGCCGCTTCGTGTTTGATCCGTATGTCGCGTATTCGATCGACCGGCTCGGCTGGTTCTTCACGCCGAAGCTGAAATGACATTTCACGAGCTACTACCTCACTTCGATCGACTGCGACGCGCCGAGTGGCCAGCCGAAGCGGCTCGACGTCGACGTGCCGACGCTAAGCCTCTACACCGGCCTGCGTTTCGAGCGCAGCGTGAGCCTGTTCGGCCGCGCGTATCTGCAGACGCTCGATCCGCGCCTCTACTACGTCTATACGCCGTATCGCATCCTGCGCGCAGCGCCGCAGGACTAACGCGTGAGCGGTCCGCCCACGTATTTGGCGTATCGCGGCTCTGCTTCATGAGCATGTGTGCCTCGAATACTCCAAAGCTTTCATTGCGTCGCCTTATCCTTTGCCAGACCGGCGCCTTCCATGCTTGCAGTGCGCGGGAAGCGGCCGCGCAGCCACTGCTCGAAATCATCCACATAGGTAAATCCCACCGGAATCACGCTCAGGCTCAGGAGCGTCGAAGCGAGCAGGCCGCCGATCACGACGATGGCCATCGGCTGGCGGAAGCTGGGCTCCGCCCCCAGGCCGAGCGCGTTGGGCAACATGCCGGCCCCCATCGCGATGGTCGTCATCACGATCGGGCGGGCCCGCTTGTGGCAGGCGTCGATGAGCGCGTCCAGCCGGCTCATGCCGCGTTTGCGTCGGGCGATGACCGCATACTCGACCAGCAGGATCGAATTCTTGGTCACGATGCCCATCAGCATCAGCAGGCCGATCAGCGCCGGCATCGAAAAGCTCATGCGGGTGACCAGCAGCGAGAACAGTGCGCCGCCGACCGACAACGGCAGCGCGCACAGGATCGTGGCCGGCTGCAGGAAATCGTGAAACAGGAGCACGAGCACCGCGTACACGCAGAAGATGCCGATCGCCATGGCGAGGCCGAAGCTGTCGAACAGCTCGCCCATGTGCTGCACTTCGCCTTGCTGAACCTGATGGACGCCGGACGGCAGGTGCTTCAGCGCCGGCAATTGCTGCGCTTCGCGGTTGACTTCCCCGAGCGTGCGCCCGTTCAGCTCGACGGACAGCGTAATGTTGCGGTCCCGGTCGAGCCGATCGATCTGCGACGGGCCGCTGCTGATGGAAAGCGTACCCACCGACGCCAGCGTCACGCTGCCATGGGTGCCTGCCACGCGAAGTTGCCCGATGGCATCGAGATCCTGCCGCAACGCCGGATCGATACGCGCGCGCAGCGCAATTTGTCGTTCTGGAAGATTCAGCTTGGGTAGCGACGATGAATAGTCGCCGTAGGTGCCGATGCGAAGGACGTCCGCTGCCGCCTCGGCCGTCAAGCCGAGCGCGGCGGCCCTGGCCGGGTCTGGCCGAAACTGCACTTCCGGGCGTTGCAACGCTGCGCTCGACGTGACGTTGCCGATGCCGCGCAGCGTGCGCAACTGCGTTTCCAGCGCGGCCGCCGCGACTTCCAGCGAAGAGGCGTCGCTACCGGCCAGCGTGATCTGCAGCTTTTCGCCGTTGCCGCCGTTGTTCACCGATAGCTGCACGCCGGGCACGTCGCGCAGCCGCGTGCGAATCGCATCTTCCACCGCCGACTGCTTGAGGCTGCGTTCGTTGCGCGGGACGAGATCGACGATGAGCGTCGAACTGCGCGCATCGGTCAACGTGCTGGCGCTACCGGCCGCGCCGTTGCCGTCGTTGGCTCGCCCGATGGTCGCAAACACGTCCTTGACCTCGGGCAGTCGCCGGATCAGCGCCTCGGCCTGAAGCACGGTCGCGCGACTCGATTCCAGCGTGCTGCCCGGCGCCAGCTCCAGCTTGACCTGGGTCTGCGACTTGTCCTGCGCCGGCATGAAGCCGGTCTTCAACGCGGCGATCATCGCGAAGGAGACCAGCAGGAAC
This sequence comes from Burkholderia sp. MR1-5-21, assembly GCF_053427715.1. Classification (NCBI taxonomy): domain Bacteria; kingdom Pseudomonadati; phylum Pseudomonadota; class Betaproteobacteria; order Burkholderiales; family Burkholderiaceae; genus Burkholderia; species Burkholderia sp. MR1-5-21. The sequence goes on along the minus strand of NZ_JBSAXD010000022.1, from coordinate 80,579 downwards.
GCGCCGACGGCCGCCATCGTACGGCCTCGCCTGCCGAGGCACGCGCGTACCCAGCGCAGATAGCGTGTCATCAGCGGGCTGTCGTGTTCGCCGTGAATGGTCGTCTTCATCAGATAAGCGGCCATCATCGGCGTGAGCAAGCGAGCGACCAGCAGCGACATCACCACGGCGACCGAGGCGGTCACCCCGAACTGCCGAAACATGAGCCCGGGAATGCCGGCCATGAAGGCCGTCGGCAGGAATACCGCCACCAGCGAGAACGTCGTGGCGATCACCGCGAGGCCGATCTCGTCGGCGGCTTCCATCGCGGCCTGGAACGGCGGCTTGCCCATGCGCAGATGGCGCTCGATGTTTTCGATCTCGACGATCGCGTCGTCGACGAGAATGCCGACCACCAGCGAAAGGGCGAGCAGCGTCACAGTGTTCAGCGAATACCCGGCCAGATACATGAAGCCGAACGTCGGGATGATCGACAGCGGCAGCGCCGCCGCCGACACCAGCGTGGCCCGGCCATCGCGCAGGAACCACCAGACCACCAGGATCGCCAGCACCGCACCCTCGATCAGCATGCTCATCGAGCCTTCGTAGTTCTCCTCGACGGAGGCGACGGTATTGCTGGCTTCGACGAGACTCACTTGCGGATGTGCGGCGGCAAACGCGCTGACGGCGCCGCGCAAGTCGTGCAGCACGGTCACGTCCGAATAGCCCTTGGCGCGCGTGATCTGCACGCCGATGACCGGTTGGCCGTTCAGATACGCATACGTGGTGCGGTCCGCGGCGCCGTCCGACACGCGGGCGATCTGGTCGAGACGCACGCGCCGTCCGTCGCCAGTAGCGATGGTCAGCGCGGCCACGTCCTGTGCGGAACCGATGCCGATCAGCGTGCGCGCCGATTGCCGCTGGCTGCCGATATCGCCCTGTCCCCCCGAGCGATCGCGCTGCATCGCCTTGAGCTGGGTCGAGACGGTTTCGGCCGTCAGCCCGAGACCGGACATCAGCGCCGGGTTCAAGTCGATCCGCACTTCGCGGTCGATGCCGCCGATCCGCTCGACCTTGGAGATGCCCTTGACCGCGAGCAGCGCCTTGGACAAATCGTTGTCGACGAACCACGACAGGTCCTGTTCGTCCAGCACCGTGGAGCGCGCCGTGTAGGTGACGAGCGCGGAGGCGGCGGCATCGACTTTCGACACGGTCGGGGCTGCCATTTCCGCGGGAAGGTCGGCGCGCGCGCCGTCGACGGCATTGCGCACTTCGTTCAGCGCAACCTGCGGGTCCTTCTCCAGCTGGAACGAGACGCTGATGTCGACCGCGCCGTCGGTAATCTTCGTCGTGATGTGGTCCAGTTTCGACAGTGAGGTCAGCTTGTCCTCGATCTTGCGCGCCACCTCGTTTTCCAGTTGCGACGGCGCGGCGCCTTCCAGGGCTGCGGAGATGTTGATGGTCGGCAGATCCATGTCCGGAAAATCCTGCACCTGCAGCCGGTGGAAGCCGAGCAGGCCCAGGACGGTCAGCAGGATGAAGCACAGCACGACCGGGACGGGATTGCGGATCGACCAGGAGGAGACGTTCACAGCGCCCCCCGTTGTGCGATGCTGGTTGCCGCGGCGATGCCGCCGAGCCCCTTCTGCTGCGCCACCTTCACGAGCGTGCCGTCCGACAGGAAGCCGCCGCCGCTGGACACGACGCGCATGTCCGCCGTGAGCCCGGACACGATTTCGCAGCGACCGTCGTGGCGGCGTCCGGCCTCTACGGTGCGCCGCGCGACGGACGTGCCGTCGCGATTCAGCACGTACACGTCGGTGCGGCCGTCGCGCTGCACCAGCGCCGATTCGGGCAGTGTCAGTACCTTTGCCGTACCGAGCTGGATCGAGCCGCTGGCGAACATGCCGGGCTGGGCGTCATGTCCGTTCAGTGCAACGTAGACGATCGCGCGACCGGTATTGGTCGACAGCGTCGGCGACACCAGCCGCACCGTGCCGTCGATCACTTTTCCGCCCGGCAACGTCACGCGCGCCGGCTGCTGTGCACGAACGCGCGCGAGCTGCTGCGAGTCGACCTCCGCCTGCCATTCGACTCGCCCCTGGCGAACCAGCCGGAACAGCTCCGTGCCGGCGCTCACCACGTTGCCCAGCAATGCCGAGCGCGACGAAACGATGCCGTCGTCGACCGCGACGATGCGAGTCTGCGACAGCGCGATACGCTTGTTCTGCAACTCGGCTTCGGCCGACGCCAGGGCGGCGCGGTCGACGGTTTCAGTGATGCGGTACTCGTCGAGCTTCTGCGCCGACAGCGCGCCGCTGTCGGCGACGCTCTTCGAACGCTTCACGTCGGCCTCGGCCTGCTGCAGGTTGGCGCGTGCCTGCGCGACGGCGGCCTCCTGCTTGCGCAGCTCCGCCGTTGCCGTGGCATCGGCAAGCCTTGCGAGCAGTTGACCGCGCTTGACCTCACTGCCCACGTCGACCAGCAGTTCGGTGATGCGCAAGCTGCCCGTCTCGGCGCCGATCACCGCTTCCTGCCACGCGGCCGTGTTGCCGTTGGCCTCGATGGTGTCGGGCCATTCGAGGTACTGGGGGGCCACCAGGCTGACTGTCAGTGCGGCAGGCGCCGCCTTCGTCTCGGCCGCGGCGTGGGAATCGGGCGCGAGCCGCCACGCGGCGACTCCGGCGATGATGATGACGGTGGCCAATGCGACCTTGCGGCGACTCAGCTTCACTGTGTGGTTCCTTGCGAGGTGGCGGAGGGTTCGGGGGCGGCATGGGCGGCCGACATCGCGGCATCGATGCCCGTCCAGCCGCCACCCAGGGCCTTGTAGAGCGAGATCCAGCTGCGGACACGGTCGCGCCGCAGTTCGATGTACGTGATCTCGGCGCTCGTCCGGGAGCGGCGCGCTTGTTCCAGTGTCAGCAGCGTGTCGAAACCGGCGTGCCAGTTCGCTTCGATCGCCTGCTCGTAGCGGTCGTACTGCTCGGCGGCGCGGCGCGCATCGTCGCTGCGGCGTGCGGCGCCATCGAGATCGGTCAGCGCCACTTCGACTTCCTTGACCGCCGTGCGGACGGCGCTGCGATAGGCGGCAAGCTGCTCGTCGTAGCTCGCTTGCGCCGAATCCACGGCGGCCTTGCGCTTGCCGGCATCGAACAACGGCACCGACAGGCTCGGGCCGAACGACCAGGTGGACACCGGGGAGACCAGGTTGCTGGCCGACAGCCCGATCGAGCCGGACAGCGACAGGCTCGGGAAACGATCCGCGCGGGCCTTGCCGATGGACGCATAGGTGGAGGCCAGCGCGCGCTCGGACGATGCGAGGTCGGGCCGCTGGCGGACGAGGTCGGCCGGGGCGGACGTCACGCGGAACGCCGCCGGCTTCGGCAGGTCGGGCGCCTCCGGCCGATCGACGATGCGTCGCAATTTCTGCTCGTCGACGCCCGTGAGCGCGACCAGCGACTTGACCAGCTCTTCGCAGGTGACGTTTTGCTGCGTGGCCGTCGCGTTGGCGCTGGCCGCGGCGGCTTGCGCGAGGTAGCCGTCGGACGCCGACGTCATGCCGGCCGCGACCGACGCGCGCGTGGTGCTGTCGGTTTTCGCGTAGGACGCCGCCGACTGCTGGTAGGCGCGGGCAAGCACGCGGCATGCCCGGTACTGCACGTAATCGTCGGCCACCTCGGCGGCCAGCGAAACGCGCGCGTCGTGCCAGTCGTCGATACGGGCTTCCAGTTGCGCTTGTGCGGATTCGCGTTGCGAGCGCACCTTGCCGAACAGATCGATTTCCCAGGAAGCGTCGAGCGAGCCGCTGCGCGTCGTCGTCAGGCTCGTCGCGGTGGCATTGCCCACCGCGATGGCGGATTTTTCCCGCGTGACCGACGCGCTGCCGGTCAGTGCCGGCCACGCGTCCGCGCCGTTGGACACCACCGTCGCGCGCGCATCGTTGATTCGGGCGACCGCTTTCGCGAGCGTCGGGCTGTCGGCCTCGGCCAGGCGGATGAGCTCCACCAGCGCCGGGTCGTCGAAGCGTCCCCACCAGTCGACGAGGTTCTCGACGCTACCGCCATGCGGCAATTCGGCGTGCCAGCCGTTGGCCGTGACCATCCGTGGCGCCTGATAGGGCGGCTGCAATGCGCAGGCGCATGTCAAGAGGCTGCTCGCGATCGCGGCCAGCCACGCCCGGGGGCGCAGGTTTTGCTTGATTCCAGTCAATGCGTGCTCCAAAGCCCATGCTGGGCCAGCAAGCGCCATTGTCCGGAGTGCATGGTCCAGCGCGGTACGGCTAGGTTAAGTTGCGTAAATTTTGCGGCGCGCCTTTGTCGTGCCGTACCGGTTGCGAGATACTCGCGTCATGACGAATCCCGATCGATCCTCGACGACGTCGGTGCTGCTGGTCGACGACGACGCCGAACTGACCGCAATGCTGGTGCAATATCTCGCGAACGAAGGCTTTGCCGCCGAGGTGGCGCACGACGGCGAGACCGGCGCGGCCCGCGCGCTGTCGGGCCGCTTCGCCATCGTGGTGCTCGACGTGATGATGCCGCGCCTGTCGGGCATCGAGGCACTGCGCCGAATTCGCGCTGCGAGCAGCGTGCCGGTGCTGATGCTGACGGCCCGTGGCGACGACATCGACCGCATCTCCGGCCTTAATCTGGGCGCCGACGACTATGTCCCCAAGCCTTGCACGCCCGGCGAACTGGTGGCCCGGCTACGTGCCATCCTGCGCCGTGCGTCCGGCACGGGCGCGGCCAGCGCCGGCAGCGCGATCCACGCAGGCTCGCTCGTGCTGTGGCCTGCCAGCCGGCGCGCCACCTGGCAAGGCGAGCCGCTCGAATTGACCGGAACGGAATTCAGCCTGCTCGAAATCCTGGCGCGTCAGGCCGGACGGCTGGTGAGCAAGGAAGATATCTCGCTGCAGGCTTTCGACCGGCCGCTGGCACGGTTCGACCGGCGCATCGACGTCCATATCAGCAGCATCCGCCAGAAGCTGGGGCAGCGTCCCGACGGGCAACCGTGGATCGTCAGCGTGCGCGGCATGGGTTACCAGCTGCTGGCGGACTGAACCATGCAGTGGCCGCTCGGACGCCTGTTCTGGAGAAGTTTCGTCGTGCTGTGGCTCTGCATGGTGGCAGCATTCGCCTGCGCCGGCTTCTATTTGTATGTAAGCGGACATAACCCGCCTGATGCGCCGCCCTGGGTTCTGCTCGTGCCCGTGGTGTCGGGCGCCACCGTGGGCCTTCCGGTGGCCTTCGGGCTGGCCTGGTATCTGTCGAAGCCGCTGCGCCATCTCAGCATGGCGCTGCGTGACGCGGCACGGTCGCGTTTCGATGTGCGGGTCTCGCCTGCGCTTGGTTCCCGCCGTGATGAGTTTGCTTATCTGGCACGCGAGTTCGACGACATGGCGGCGCGTCTCCAGCAGGCCGCGATGCAGCAGCGCCAGCTTTTTCATGACGTGTCGCACGAGCTGCGGTCGCCGCTGGCGCGTATCCAGGCCGCGATCGGGCTCATGCAGCAAGACCCCCAATCGGCGACCGCAATGACCGAGCGCATCGCGCGCGAAGCCGTGCGGCTCGACCAGCTGATTGAAGAGCTTCTGACCCTGCACAAACTGGAGGCGGGCGCCATGAACCCGGCGCGCGAACGCGTGGATGTCATGGAACTGCTGGCCGACATCGTGCAGGACGCGGCCTTCGAGGCGCAGGCCCGAGAGTGCGCCGTGACGCTGGACGCGCCGGGCAGCTTTGTGGCGGAAGTCGCTGGAGAGCCGCTTTACCGCGCATTCGAGAACGTCGTGCGCAATGCCATCAAGTACACCGCTCCGCATACGACGGTGGAGGTTCGTGCGTGCATGGCGAAATCGTCTCAGGCAACCGATGACGAGGCAGGGTGGCTTGAAATCAGCGTGAGCGACAGGGGACCGGGCGTACCGATGGAATCGTGCGAAGAGATTTTTGAGCCGTTCCGGCGTCTTGAGTCGCACCATTTTGACGCTGCGGTGCGGTTGGCGCCGGGTACCGGCCTGGGGCTGGCTATCGCGCGGCGTGCGCTGGCGCTGCACGGCGGCGATATTCGTGCCGTGCCGCGCGAGGGAGGGGGACTTGTCGTGATCGCACGTTTGCCAAGGGTGGCGACGACGGGCAGGTCAGCACCACGATAATGGAATCGGTGACCCTGCCTCGTTTTCACGTACAGCAACTCATGCGGCAATCAACCTGGCCTCGTAGTCGGAGGGGGGTAAGGTAGTCGATCGAGGTATGCAGGCGTTGCCGATTGTAATAGCGCTCGATCCAATCGACGATATCCAGGCGGGCTTGGGCGCGCGTTTCGCAGTGGTTCTGATAGATTCTCTCGACCTTCAATGTCTTGAAGAAGCTCTCCATCGGCGCGTTGCCCCAGGCTTTGGCACGATGGCTCATTGAGACGTTTATCTTGAACGTCGGCCAGCTTCAGGTACACGCGACTGCCATATTGACTGCCGCGATCGGAGTGCAGTAGCAATCCCGGTGGCAGTTTGCGTTGCCAGCAACCGCTGCGCAACGCCTGGCAGACCAGATCCGCGTTGATCCGCCCTGACATCGACCAGCCGACGACGCGCCGACTGGCCAGATCCAAGATCGCTACCAGATACAGCCAGCCCTCGCCGGTCCTCACGAACGTGATGTCACTTACCCAGGCCTGATTGGGCCGCCAGCCGTCGAAACGCCGATCCAACTGATTCGGCGCCACCGGCAGACGATGCATCGAATCTGTGGTCACCCGATACGGACGCTTGTAGACCGGACGCGGCCCCTGGCGTTGCAGGCTGCGACGCACGCGTTCGGCGCTCACCGGCCGGCCCTGAGCACGCAACTGCCGCACGATACGAGGACGGCCATAGCCGCCGCGACTGGCGCGATGAATGGCGACAACTTCGGCGTCCAGCGCGACATTGGTCTGGGCTCGCCGACTTGACCCCCGACCACGCCACTGGCAATAGCCCAGCGCGACACACCCAGAACCCGGCACAGCCGGCTGACGCTGTAGCGGTGGCGATGCTGATCGATCCACGCATACTTCATCGCGACCCCTTCGCGAAGTATGCCGTTGCCTTTCGAAGGATCTCGATGTCCAGGTTCGCGCTGGCCAATTCCGCGCAGCATGATGACCTCAGCTTCCAGATCGTTGACCGGACGACGGATGGACAGCGGCGCGTTGGCAGCCGGCCCTGTCGCCGTCTCCGTGTTGCCACTGCGCTGATCACTGCACCAGTTTCCCAACGTGTCCACCGGCACGCCCAGCCTTCGAGCGGCCTCATGCTGACCGACGCTCTCGGCTAACCGTACCGCCTCCATCTTGAATTCCTTCGTGTATTGCCTTCTTGGTATCAGATTCTCTGACATGCTTCTCTCCGTACACACAAAAAGAGCCGGAATTTTCCAACTAAAACCGGGACGGAAATTGGGCTAGCCTCAGAGTTATCAAACTTCTTGCTGTACGTGGAATCGAGGCAGGGTCAGACAAATCGGAATGCAAGGCCGTGCAGCCTGAACAGAAATGGTGCTAGCAAGATAATCTTTATTATCACTACAGCGTCATTTTTTTCTCAAACTGGCGAACCCGAAAATGCGCCCGACCTCCGTACCTTCGAGCGATCCGGTCATCAATAGCGTGCCGAACGCCGATGAACTGGCCGCGCCGCCTGTCTGGGATGCCGACACCGCCATTTGTAAGACGGGGAGCGATGTACGCCGGAGTGGATTCGGGGAGAACAGTCGGCCCGTGGCGTGCTCGGCAGGCTTCATTGTCAGGTGGTCAACGTCGCCCGACAGGCGAGGCGGCGCGATCTCTCAAAGGTGCTGACCAACCCAGACGGTGAGCATTTACGGGAAGCGAACGCAATTGCGGACGCAATGCGCGGATTCGGCGAATCGAGAAATCGAGGACTTCTTGTTGCACCGGAACTTTGGTCTTCTTGATGAGGTTTGAGTTCGCGGTGGCGCGCCCCGGAATCGGGGCTTCTCGGAAGCGGCCTTAGCCGGCGCTTTCCTGGAAATACGACGTTTTTCTCTCGTCCATGGCCTCGTCCCGTTTGCCAAATGATCTGGTCTACAGCGCTCAGGTGCTGGATTGCATATATACATTCGGCCTGTTGATGGCACGGTTGTGCCTGGCCCCAATGGAGTTCGCCCGACGACTCCTTCATATATCCACGGCTTCGAGAGCCCTAAGTCTGCGCAGGTTCTGTCGTCGACGGTCCGACCTGTTTGCCACTGAATCAGATCGCTTGTGCAACCAATGAAGAGGTAACGCGACTGCAGCCGTGCAACGATCCCAACGGTCATGCCGGAGGGGCGTATTCCTGACAGCGTGCCAGCAGCACCCAGATCGTTCGGGCTATCTTGTTGGCAAGTGCCACGACGGCAATGTTCGTTCCCCGCCTAGCCTGGACCTCGAGTATCCATTTGGATAGCGCGTCCGTGTGTTTGACGGCCTGATGGACGACTGCTCTGGCGCCATGGACTAGCAGCATCCGCAGGTACCCATTACCGCGCTTCGTGATGCCAAACAGGCGCTCCCTGCCGCCGGAAGAGTGCTGGCGTGGTGTCAGGCCCAACCATGCCGCGAACTGTCGGCCGTTTGAGAACTCCGAGGCACTTCCTGCGGCAGCGATGACGGCGGTCGCGATCATCGGTCCGACACCGCGGATCTTCTCCAGACGCTGACTTGAAGGGGATGCCTTGTGCACTTGATGGATCAGGTCGTCATACCGCGCGATCTGCTTATCGAGTAGTACAAGTCGTTCGTACATATCGCGCATCATTGACCGGGTCAATCCTGAGAGCTCGTTGTGCTCGTCATCGATAATAGCGGGCAATTGCTGCCGTACTTTCAGCGGTGTTTGCGCGATGACCACACCGTATTCAGCCAGCAGGCCTCGTATCTGATTGATCTGCTCGATACGGTCGCGCATCAGGAGGCTGCGGATGCGGTGTGCGGATTGGATAAGCGCCACAACCAGGCACTCATCGCGCTGGCACGGCGACGCTGCGACGTCCTGTTCGCCATGCTGCGCGACGGCACTATTTACCAACCCAAGTCAGCCCCTAACGCTTGACGAACGACATAGGGGCACCCCCCCGAGTTGGCTGCAGTGAAGCATCGCTACCGGGTGCCCGTTCACACAAAACAGACTCAGCCTTAGAAGCGATGCACGATCCCAGCTCCGACTGCGAACATGTTGCGCGAAGAAGACGGGGTGCTTTGAAACCCATCGCCGATGCTGGCGGTGGCATCGATAATCGTATGCCCGTCGGTACTGAGCGTCTTCCCATTCGCGCGCTGATATGCTTGAAGCAGATAAATGCCGGTACGTTTCGACAACGTGTAGTATTCCGACAGATTGAACTGCTGGTATTGTGCGCTACTCGCGATACCGTTCGCCTTCGTCGCCCGCGTGTAGCTATAACCGGTCGCGAAGTCCCACGACACGACCGGCTTCCAGTGCAGCGCGATTCCTCCCGTGTTGAAGATCGCCGCATTGCGGAACGACGAACCGATGCCGGACAGATACTGCACGTTCGAGTAAGTCGCGGTGATATCAAGCTGGCTGCTGAACGTGAAGCCTGCACCAACAGCAAAGCGCTGCTGTGCTTGCGCCGTTTGATAGCCGTTGGTGACTGCGGAAACACCCGCTTGCCCGCCGGCATTCGACGTGGTCGAGTCCGGTCCGAAGGCGCCGCCGCCCAGCGTCGAGTTGTTGATGCGCGAGAAGCCAGCGGCGAGCCCGAATGGCCCGTTTGCATACTGAACCGCTGCAGTCCAGGTCGACCCACGGTTCACGCTACCTGCGACGCCGCCGAGCGAATACGAACCACCAAACTTGAATCCGGCGAGTGTTGGAGAAGTGTACTCGATCGTATTATTCGCGCGATAATCCGTGTCGAGGCCATCCAGGTCTCCTGGGTGTGCACCGTAGAAGCCCGTTAGCCAAGTGGTCGGGCTATATGGAGACAGCAACTGATAATAGGACGCGTATTGGCGGCCGAATGTCAGTGAACCATACGCTGCGTTGGTCAGGCCGACAAACGCCTGTCGGCTGAACATCAGGTTGTTCGTTGCCATTGCCCCCGTGGCACTGTTGAAGCCTTCCTCGAGCTGAAAGATCGCCTTGTTGCCGCCGCCGAGATCCTCGCTCCCCTTGAGTCCGAAGCGGCTGCCTGCCCATACGCCGGAAATCATCTTCACCGAGGAATGGCCATTTGCCGTTGACCCGAGTGTGGCCGTGCTCGACTGGTAGCCGATTCCAGTGTCGACGATCCCGTACAGCGTGACGCTGTTCTGGGCCATTGAATCTGCTGCGGCCAGGGTGGAACCGATCATCAAGCATGCTGCGACCTTCGACCGTGTTTTCATCAAGTCTCCTTCTGTTGTGGAAATCAGGGGCAGCGCGTCCCTGAACTGTGGTCAATTACTTGGGAACCGACATTACTGAATGTTCTCTTTGTCAATCGCGCTCAAGTCCAGGCCTTTGGTCTCGCGCGCGAAGTACAGCATCACCGCCCCGATGATTGCCGCACCAATCGAGAACCCGATGATTCCGTACGCCATCGAGATCGACAGGTGGCGCATCGTCGACAGCGTAATAAACGGCGCTACGCCACCGCCAACTACGCCGAAGTTATAGAGAAACCCGACTCCCGACGCACGCACATCTCGCGGGAGGTTCTCTGTAAGAATCGTGCCCCAGACGCCTGACGATCCGACCAGGAAGAAACCGCTTGAGAAGGCAAATCCCAGTGCCACGACCACGTGGTTGGCCGTCGCGACGAGTCCCGCAACGCACAACGCACCCACACCAATCATCACCGAGATGGCCATGCGTCGACCGAGCCTTTCCGCGATGAACCCGGACGCGATGAAGCCGAAGATTTGACCCACTGCCGATGACATTGCCACGGCACTGACAAACGAGGCGGGGAGGTCAAGCGTACGGAGGTAGGTCGGAAGAAGCGCCTGGAATGGCCAATTGCCGAAGCAAAGGACGAACATCAGCGCCGCGAGATAGGCAACGCGGCCCGGGTAACGCTTGAACAGTTCGGCGACGGGATTCTTCTTTGCGACACGTACCGCACTCGCTTGAGCGTGCTTCCACGCGGCGGACTCCGGGACGAAGAGCACAATGAAAATGCCGAGAATGACGGCGGGCACGAGGCCAATGAAGAACATGCCACGCCAGCCGAACGTCGGGTAAATGAACTGATAGGCGAGTGCGGCGCCGATTGCGCCGACGCCCCATCCGGTATCGAGAATTCCGATACCGATTGCCCGATAGCGCTCCGGCCACGATTCCGCGACCATCGCTGCTCCCAGCGAGAAGCCCGGCGCCATGCCGAAGCCGAGCAAAAGCCGGAAGCTCGCGAGCGACATGAAGTCCCACGACAGGCCGGTGGCGACCGCACCCGCAGTGAACCAAGTCAGCGTGATCAGTAGCGGAATCTTGCGACCGATCTTGTCGCTCAGACCACCGAACGCGAGACCCCCGATCCAGCGAACGCCGTAGGTCGCGAGCAGCAGGAGTGACGCCGTATCGAGCGAAACATTGAAGGTGCGAGCAATATCACGGAGGACGAACGTGATGGCAAGAAAGTCGAGTGCGTCATTGACCCAAACGCCCCATGCGGCGATAAGTACGCGCCATTGTGCGCCGGTGATCTCCCGATACCAGGGCTGCGCGGGCTGTCGATCCAAAGCGATATCCGAGTGCATTGTGTCTCCATCCATAGAACTGAGTACTGCGAAGGCCTGACTCAATGTAACCGGTCTCACGAATGTCATCAACAGATAGCTGAGAGAATTGATGGAATTCAGGGATTACACCTAAATATGCGAATTTATGGTGAAAAGTGGTGCACAATTCGGAGCATGGCCGCTAGTTGTTGGTTGTGAGACCGTTTACAAATTGAGGTTCTGATATGTCTGGGGAAGGGGGTGCGTGCGGAAAAACGTTGGCAGAGCTTCGGTTCTCGCGCGTCGTTGCCGGAATGTGGCGCGTGCTTGATTGGGGGCTGACGACCAAGGAGCTGGCTCGGTTTGTTCGCGAGGCAGTTGAGCTGGGGGTGACGACATTCGACCATGCGGACATCTACGGCCGGGGTGTGGTCGAGGTGCTGTTTGGCCAGGCTCTGGTATCGAGCCCCGGCCTGCGAAAGAAGATGCAGATCGTCGGAAAGGCGGGCATCAGGCTGGCTGGCGCACCCGATGATGTGGCGACAAAGCACTATGACGCGGAGGCGGGGTATCTGCGCAACGCGGTCGACCAATCGCTGAAGCGCCTCCAGACGGACTATCTCGATCTCTTCCTGATACATCGTCCGGACCCGCTGGTTGGCCTCGACGAGATTGCAGGTGCCGCTGAGCACCTGCTCGCATCCGGGAAGATCCGCGCGTTCGGCGTATCGAATTTTTCCGCGCGACAGTTTGATCTACTGCGTGCCACGGTGCCGCTTTGCGTGAATCAGATCGAATTTTCCCCGTTTCAAGTCGGCGCGCTGGGCGATGCAATGTTCGAGACGCTCGCGCAGGCGAACGCGTCTGCAATGGTGTGGTCGCCGTTGGGTGGCGGTCGCCTGTTTTCTGCTGTCGATCCAGTCGCAAAACGCGTCCGCGGGGCGATGAAGGCCATTCAGTTGAAAACCGGTGCGGCGAGCTGGTTGGAGGTCGCATATGCATGGGTCTTCCGGTTGCCGGGCGAACCGTATTTAATCACGGGAAGTCGCAGGCCGGATGCGATGCGCGATGCACTGAACGGTCTCTCTCTCGCGCTCGCGAGAGAGGACTGGTTTGCCATCCTGGAGGCTGCGCGCGGCCGTCCGGTGGACTGAGATTACCGATCGTTTTCGATCAGGGGCGGGGCGGACGACGCACGGATCACGATCTCTGCGTCGCATTCGACACTCGTCGGGCGCCGCTCTCCCGACAGCTCGGTCAGGATCATGCTCGCGGCAGTGCGCCCGATTTCGGCGCTTGGCACGCGGACCGTCGTGATCGGAATCGGCAATTCCGACATGAGCTCGAAGTCGTCGAAGCCGACAAGGCTGAGTTCCCTCGGTATGTCGTAACCGGAGCGAATCGCCTCGAGCATCGCGCCGATGGCGAACGAGCCGTTGCCGCAAATAATGACGGTCGGCGGCTGCGGCGTGTTCATGACTTGCGAGAACAGCTGCCGGCCGACCCCGACGCCCCAGAAGCCTTCGACCATGTGTGCCGCCGATATGCCAAGCCCGCGTTCGGCAAGTGCGTCCCGGACGCCTTCGCGACGCGCCCAGGCCCGATCGTTCGAATCCACGGTTTGAGACAGCATCGCGAAACGACGATGCCCGAGGTCGAGAAGGTAAGTCGTGAAATCGAAGAACGCCTTGTGGTTGTCGACCCCGACGCACAGGTGCTCGCTGCCTTTTCTATACGTAAAGGTATTGACGAAAGGCACGTCTCGCTGATCCAGCAACGGATACAGATCGGGATGGTGCGATTCTCCGACGAGAACGACGGCATCAACGCCGCGCTCGAGCATGTTGCGAACCTGGTTGTACTCGCGATTGACGTCGTATTGTGAGCAACCGAGCAGCAACGTGTAGCCCGCAGACTCGAGCGCCTCCTGAAGCTCCTGAATCGCAGTTGCGAAGTGCTCGTTGGAGACAGTGGGAAATACTGCACCGATGGTGCCCGTACGCTGTGTTGCCAGGGCGCGTGCGGCGGCGTGCGGCACCCAGCCAAGGTGGCTGATTGCCGCCGTGATTCGCGCTCTCAGCTCATCGGAGACCGCCTCCGGGCGATTGATCATGCGCGAGACCGTTGCAGACGAGACGCCGGCAAATTTCGCGACGTCACGCAGGGTGACGCTCGCGGATCGAGGTTTCTTCAACCCCGTCGCGTCTTCAATTGTCGATTTTGCTTTTGCCATGCACGGCCCGGTCGAATGCGCTGTGGGACTCATTATAACGATCTGGAATCCGGGCCGGGCGATGGGTCGCCATCGTTGCCTGGCAAGCGTCAGCTTTTATTGGAAAGCTTCTTCGCCCACTTCATCAGGTGCCGACCGGCTGCCACGACTTCGCCGCGCTGATTGATGACCTCCATGTCTGCGGTGCTACGGCGTTTCTCTTCGTCGATTTCCGCGACGCGGTAGATCACGGTAACCGTATCGCCCAGCAGGACTGGCTTGATGAACCGGATGCGGTCATAGCCCGCCGATACCGGAAATTCATCGATATCGGTGCGATGAATGATGTGCGCAATGCTGATCGTCGACGCTGTCGACATGTAGCCGACGAGCAGCGCACCGTGTGCGATGCGGCGGCCAATGGCCGACTTCTCCTGCATGTACTGCTCGTTGATGTGCGTGTCGCTGAAGTCCCCGGTCAAACCTGCGAACAGGGTCACATCAACTTCGCCGACAGTCTTCGCGAAGCGATATTCGTCGCCGATCTTCACGCCAGTGATGGCCATGTCTTGTCTCCTGGAAACGGTTGATGCAGGTGTGCTGCGGACGGCGCGCCTGCCAGTAGGTTCAACGAGGAAGTGGATGATCCTCGTTGCAATCAATAATACCGGTTACAAATCGTTTTGCACAAGGGTGGATTCATAGTTTTATGGCGGACACCCGGTAAATTGCGCGTCATTAGTGGTTATCCCTTGGATTTACAAAAAAATCCGACCGCTCCTTGAAAGTCAATTTGAGACCGGTTACATTGAGATCGCCCGACCGCGATGTCGGTCCCGAAACAACCAGGTTCCAATCCTCATATGCAACGAATTACTTCAGACGAAGCTGCAGCATTGCTGCGGACGGGCGACTCGGTTCTCATCAGCGGATCGGGTGGTGGCCATGCCGTGCCCGAGGCGTTATTGGCTGCGGTCGAGCAGCGCTTTCTGAGTGAGCAGCAACCGCACGATCTGACGTCGATCAGCGTCGTGGGGATAGGTGATCGGGTGTCGCTCGGCGCCTGCCATCTTGCCCACGACGGGCTCCTGAAGCGTGCTATTACGAGCGCCTTGATCGATTCACCTGGATTGCTCGCAATGGCGGCGCAGGATCGAATCGAGGCTTACACGCTGCCGCAGGGCGTGCTCTCGCAACTGATGAGAGAAATGGCAGGCGGCCGTCCGGGCCTGATCACGAAGACTGGCCTGAACACGTTTGTTGATCCGCGCCAGCAAGGCGCGCGTCAAAGCCCGCGGACGGAAGAGCAACTCGTCGAACTCCTTCACCTTGATGGCGAGGAGTGGCTGAGATTCAAGCCGTTCCCGATCGACGTGGCATTCCTGCGAGGCACGACTGCTGATGAAGACGGCAACGTGACGATGGAGCAGGAAGCTGTGCTCGGGGAAATGATGGCGATGGCGCAAGCGACGCGTCGTGCTGGCGGCATTGTCATCGTTCAGGTGAAGCGAATGGCCCGCAGCGGCACGCTGCCACCCAAGCAAGTCAAGATTCCCGGCATTCTGGTCGATTTTGTCGTGGTCGAGCAGGAACAGCGGCAGACCTATGCGACTGACTACGATCCCAGCTACGCAGGCGAACTGCGCGTGCCGCTCAGCGAGATCAAGGCGCTGCCTTTCGGGCCGCGCAAGGTGATCGTACGGCGTGCGGCGATGGAACTGTATCCGGCGGCGGTCTGCAATCTCGGTGCCGGCATATCCACTGGCCTGTCGACGGTCGCGGCGGAAGAAGGGCTGCTCGACTCGGTCATCCTGACCAACGAGCAGGGTTTGATCGGGGGCGCCCCGATCACCGGACGGGACTCGGGCGGGGCGCAAAACTTCGCGGCCATGATCGAGCAACCATCGCAGTTCGACTTTTACGACGGAGGTGGCCTCGATCTCGCGTTCCTGTCGTTCGCGGAAGTGGACGCGCAAGGTAACGTCAACGTCAGCCGATTCGGCGACAAGATCGTCGGCGTTGGCGGGTTCATCAACATCAGCCAGAACGCCAAGCGCGTCATTTTCAGCGGTACGCTGACTGCCGGTGGTCTCGATGTTCAATGGAACGGCGGTCGCACGACTATCGTGCAGGAAGGGCGGCATCGCAAATTCGTCGGCTCGCTCGAGCAGATCTGCTACAGCGCATCGCTCGCGCACAAGAAGGGCAACACCGCTCTGTTCGTTACCGAGCGCGCGGTGTTCCGTGTCGGCCCGGAAGGACTCGAGTTGATCGAAATCGCGCCTGGCATCGACGTCGAACGTGACGTCTTCGGGCAGATGGATTTCCGGACCCCGATCGCGTCAGATCTGCGCGAGATGGATGGTCGGATTTTTTCATCGGCCTTGATGGGGCTTGCGGGCGAGACTTCGCGCAAGGAGCGCCGTTATCGCTCGCAGCGGGTCGCAGAATGGTATCGGAGCCACGAATGAGCGTCGTCCGGCCAATTACTGGGAAGACGCGGCTGTTTGCGATCGTGGGTGATCCAATCGAACAGGTTCGATCGCCGCAGGTGTACTGCGCGGAATTCGCAAACGCGGGTTTCGATGCGGTACTCGTTCCGCTACATGTCGCGCGGGATGAGATCCACGAAGTGTTGCCCGCATTGCTGAGGTTGCGGAATCTTGACGGCGTGCTGGTCACGTCCCCCTTCAAGGCCGACGCACTGGCGATCGCCGACGACGTGCATCCGCGAGCGCGCCGCGTCGGGGCTGTCAATGCGTTGCGCCGTCACCCGGACGGTCGATGGTTCGGTGACATGTTCGATGGCGAAGGATTTGTTCGTGGAATTCTGGCGAGTGGCCATGTTGTTCGCGGTCGTCGGGCGCTTGTTTTGGGATGCGGCGGCGCTGGAAGCGCGATTGCCGGAGCGTTGATTGACGCCGGGGTTGCCGAGATTACCGTGTCCGATCCCGATAGCGAGCGTGCGTCGAGCGTCGCACGTGCACTCTTGCAGATGTCGGGCGAATGTCGCGTCAACGCGGGTGGTGCTGACGCCTCCGGAAAAGACTTGATCGTCAATGCATCGGTAGTCGGGATGCGCGACACGGATGGAATGCCAGCCGATATCGGCCCGTTGGATGCGCGTGTCCTGGTGGGTGATGTGGTGCTTCGCCCGGAAGATCGGCCGACAGCATTGATCGAGCATGCAAGGAAGTACGGATGCTCGGTCGTCACGGGCATCGATATGCATTCTGGTCAGGTTGATGCAATTCTCGAGTTTTTCGGCATTCGCCTGCCTGCGTAATGATTTTTATGGATGACTGAATATGTCGATCATGGGCTCTGCCGTCGTTCTGATCTGGAATGACGTTGTGGATAGCGGGCGAACCGACTTCTATGAATGGCACAACAAGGAGCACATTCCGGAGCGCCTGTCGATCGAAGGATTTCGGCGTGGACGCCGGTATCGAGGCGCGCATGCGAATCCTGAATGGCTGACGATTTATGAGGCGGCCGATCTTGGTGTGTTGACTGGAGCCGCCTATATGGAACGACTGAACAATCCGACGCCTGCGACGCAGGCTTCCGTCAAGCATTTCCGGAATACCGCTCGATCGCTTTGCCGCATCGAGCACACGAACGGGAAAAGCGACGGCGCGTATGCGGTCACGCTGCAATTGCAAGTCGAGTCAGGCGGACCTGGCGGTCTCGGCGAATTTGTTGCATCGATCCTTTTTCCGAAAATCCTCGCGCGGCCGGATGTCGTTGCGGCCCACCTCTTTTCGGCCGACATCGACGCAAGCAATGTGAAGACCAATGAGGCCCAATATCGTGGGGGCGTGTTCGATGTCCCCGCGCGTGTTGTGCTGGTTGAATGTACGACCGAAGAGGGCGCGCGCATGGCGGCTCAGCAGCTTGCCGAGGCAGATTGGAAGCGCTTCGCAAGTGTGCCCGGCGCTCCTCAGGTCTACACGCTGGAAATCAGCAGGCTTGGCATTGCCTGCTGAATCGGAATCATTTTCACCACAACGGATACTCATCATGAAATTGATACGGTTCGGGAACGTCGGTCAGGAAAAGCCCGGCCTCCTCCACGCGGACGGCAGGATTCGTGACCTGTCGCAGCACGTGAGCGAGTTCGACCCGGCGTTCTTCGCTAACGACGGCATCGCGAAGGTTCGTAGCCTGGATGTGGCTACATTGCCCGTCGTCGACGGACATCCGCGCTATGGCTCCTGCGTCGCGCGACCCGGCAACTTCATTGCTGTCGGCCTGAATTATGTGCAGCACGCGATCGAAACCAATGCGCCCATTCCGGCAGAGCCGATCCTATTCAACAAGGCGCCGTCGTGCATCGTCGGGCCTAACGATCGCGTGTTGTTGCCCGTGAAGTCGATGAAGGCCGATTGGGAAGTCGAGATCGCCCTGGTGATCGGAAAGCGCGCCCATAACGTCGCGGAAGAAGACGCACTCAACTACGTCGCCGGCTACTGCGTCTGCAACGACGTATCGGAACGTGCATTCCAGCTCGAACGTGGTGGTCAGTGGGTAAAGGGAAAAATGGCTCCGACGTTCGGGCCGCTCGGTCCCTGGCTGGTCACGGGCGATGAGATTGGCGACGTCCAGGATTTGCCGCTCTGGCTCGAGCTCAACGGGGAGCGAGTTCAGAATTCGTCGACCTCGGACATGATCTTTCCGATCCGTAAGCTCGTGTCGTATATCAGCGAGTTCGTGATGCTTGAACCGGGTGACGTGATCACGACCGGCACTCCTCCTGGCGTCGGCCTTGGCATGAAGCCGGAGAAATACCTGAAACCCGGCGACGTGATGAAGCTGAGCGTCGAAGGGCTGGGCGTACAAGAGCAGATTGTCGGACGTTGGAGCGACCAATAGACGTCCGCAGAGATCACGTCGAGCCGACCGGATCCATACAAATTCCTGTCGGCTCAGGTGACACACGAAGCAGGAAGACCGTGATTGCCGGCGGATGCGCTCATTTCGTTCGGTAATTGGTCCGCACATCATGTGAGGAGACAGGCAATGAAGACGAAAGAAAAAAAATGGATTCGTGCATCAGTGCTGCTGATGGCAGGTGCTATCTGCGCTTCGGCACATTCTGAGCAGATCGAAGTACTGCACTGGTGGACATCAGGCGGCGAATCGAAGGCGGTTGCAGTTCTGAAGCAAGATGTCGAGAAGCAGGGTGTGACATGGAAAGACTTCGCAGTGGCAGGCGGATCTGGCATGAACGCACTGACCGTCCTGAAGACGAACGTCGTGGCAGGTCACCCGCCGTCGGCTGCGCAACTCAAGGGCCCGTCGATTCACGACTGGGCGGAGCAAGACGTTCTGGTGAATATCGACGGTGCGGCCCAAGGCTGGGACGCCCTGATTCCGGCCCAGGTTGGCCAATATCTGAAGTACAAGGGCCACTATGTAGCGGTGCCCGTCGAGATTCACAGAATGAACTGGCTTTACATCAACAAGGCGGTTCTCGACAAGGTCGGCGGCACCGCGCCGACTACGTGGCCGGAATTCTTCGCGCTCGCCGACAAAATGAAGGCCGCCGGCTATATTCCGGTCGCACATGGTGGTCAGCCCTGGCAGGACGTCAACCTGTGGGAGGGCGTGGTTCTGTCGCAGGGCGCAGACTTCTATAAGAAGGCGCTGGTCGATCTCGATCAGAAAGCGCTGACATCCGACAAGATGGTTCAGGTATTCGACACAGTGCGGAAGATCGGCACTTATTTCGACAACGGCACGACCGGCCGTGACTGGAACCTGGCCACGATGATGGTGATCAACGGCAAGGCGGGCATGCAGTTCATGGCCGACTGGGCAAAGGGCGAGTTCGCGCGCGCCGGCAAGGTACCCGGAAAGGACTATGTCTGCGTGCCGCGGCCCGGCACGATGGGCAGCTTCATGTTCAACTCCGATTCGCTCGCATTCTTCGCGCAGAACGGACAGTTGAATGCAACGCCGGGTCAGCTGGTGCTCGCACGCGCAGTGATGGACCCGGCGTTCCAGGAGCAGTTCAGCCTGTACAAGGGATCCATCCCGGCTCGCAAGGGTATCCCGATGGATAAATTCGACGACTGCGCGAAGCGCTCGTATGCCGACGAGCAGGCTGCAATCAAGGCCAACACGATCGTGCCGTCCCTTGCCCAGGGCATGGCTCAAAGCGAGGCGGTAGCTGGCGCCGTCACCGACGTCGTGACGAAATTCATGCACTCGAATCAGGACTCCAGGAGCGCCGTGCAAGCGCTCGCATCAGCGGCGAAAGTCAAATAACGGTATGGCGGGCACCGCCAGTTTCGCGGTGTCCGCCTGCCGATTCACGAGTTGGAGATAGTGTGGGTACGGTGCAAAATTCCACAGGTCGCGCACGCATTACCGCGCTGCGGTCATCGATATTCGGCGCTTACGCCGACCTGCTAGTTCCCAAGTTCGTCCTTGCCCCGAGCGTTGTGTTGAGCCTGGTTTTCGTTTATGGCTTCATCGGTCTGACGGGCTGGATATCGCTGACAAGCAGCCGTCTGTTGCCGCGCTATGCGTTCGCAGGATTCGGACGCTACGACGAACTTTTCCACAACGACGTTTGGTGGACGTCGGCAGCCAACCTTGCATGGTTTGGCATCCCTTTCATTGCGATTTGCGTGATCGCTGGGCTACTTCTCGCTATTCTTCTCGATCAGAGAATTCGGTTGGAAGGCGCATTGCGTGCGATCTATCTGTATCCGATGGCGCTGTCGTCAATCGTCGCGGGCACCGCATGGCAATGGATCATGAATCCGGGAACAGGGCTTGAAAAAGTGCTCGTGGATCTGGGCATCCTGGGGGCGCACTTCAACTGGCTGTCGGATCCGGACAAAGCAATCTTCTGTGTGGTCGCTGCGGCGGCGTGGCAGTCCGCCGGTTTCTCCGCTGCGCTATTTCTCGCCGGGTTGCGTGGCGTCGATGGTGAAATATTCAAAGCGGCACAAGTGGACGGGGCGACACTGCCGATGATCTACCGGCGCATCATCATTCCCGGAATGAGACCGGTATTTTTCTCGGTGCTGCTGATTCTGAGCCACATCACGATCAAGACATTCGATCTGGTGGTCGCTTTGACCGCTGGCGGGCCGGGTACGTCATCGTCGCTTCCGGCAATTTTCATGTACACGTTTTCGTTTAACCGAGGCCAACTTGGCGTCGGTGCAGCTTCATCGATGATGATGCTCGCTACCGTTGTCACGGTGCTCGTTCCGTTGATGTATATGGAATCCAGGAGCGCTCGAAATGAACGGTAAAGCACGTATTAGTCGTGGGCTTCTGTACGCGGTCCTCATCCTGTTCGCGCTGTATTTCCTGGTTCCGATGTATGTCATGTTGACGACATCGTTCAAGGACGTTGAGCAATTGCGTACCAGTAACTTGTTAACGTTACCAGCGCATCCTACGTTTGCGCCGTGGATAAAGGCGTGGAGCGAGGCATGCACCGGCGTGCGTTGCGAAGGCATGCAACCGTTCTTCATGAACTCCGTAAAGATGGTGATCCCGGCGGTGCTTTTATCGACGATGTTTGGCGCGTTCAACGGCTATGTGCTGACCCAGTGGCGATTCCGCGGTGCCGACGCGATCTTCACCATGCTGATGGTCGGGTGCTTTATCCCATTTCAGGCGATCCTGTTGCCAATGGCCAGGCTCGAGGGAATGCTTGGCATCTCGAACACGACCACTGGTCTGGTAGCCGCACACGTGATCTACGGCATCGCGTTCACTACGCTGTTCTTCCGCAACTTTTACGTGTCGATATCACCCGAGCTCGTGCGTGCAGCTCGAATCGACGGGGCTGGGTTTTTCGCAATTTTCGCGAAGATCCTGGTGCCGGTATCGCTTCCGATTCTGATGGTGTGCCTCATCTGGCAGTTCACGCAAATTTGGAATGATTTTTTGTTCGGGGTGGTTTTTGCCGGCGCGGACTCGATGCCGATCACGGTTGCGCTGAACAACCTCGTCAACACGTCGGAAGGAACGAAGGAATACAACGTCGATATGGCAGCAGCAATCATCGCGGCTCTTCCGACGCTTCTCATATATGTTGTCGCAGGCCGCTATTTTGTTCGCGGGCTCACCGCGGGTGCCGTGAAAGGTTAGGGGGAGCAATGGCAAGTCTAAATATCCAGAACGTTTGCAAGAACTACGCGAACGGTGTCCCTGTACTAAAGGGTGTGAATATCGATATCGCCGACGGCGAATTTCTGATTCTGGTCGGTGGATCCGGCTGCGGGAAGTCGACGTTGCTGAACATGATCGCGGGTCTCGAAACCGTCACAAGCGGAGATGTGCTGATCGGCGGAAGGCGGGTCAACGATCTCCCGCCGAAGGATCGGGACATCGCGATGGTGTTCCAGTCGTACGCGCTCTATCCGTCGATGACAGTGCGCGAAAACATTTCGTTCGGCCTGAACATCCGGAAGGTTCCGAAATCGGAACAGAAACAGATCGTCGAACGGGTGGGCTCGATGCTGCAAATCGAGCACCTTTTTGACCGCAAGCCCGGTCAACTCTCAGGTGGTCAGCGGCAGCGCGTTGCGATGGGCAGGGCGCTCGCACGCGATCCGTCGCTCTTCCTGTTCGACGAGCCCTTGTCAAACCTTGACGCGAAATTGCGAATCGAAATGCGTTCGGAAATCAAGATGATGCACCAGCGCATGGGTACGACGATCGTTTATGTGACGCACGATCAGATCGAGGCAATGACACTTGGCGATCGTATTGCGGTGCTGAAGGATGGCGTTGTTCAGCAATTCGGTACGCCGCAGCAGATTTACGACTCGCCGGCAAACATGTTCGTAGCCGGATTCATCGGTGCACCACCGATGAACTTCATTTCCGGCAAGCTCGTCGAGCAAGGTGGCGGGGTGGGAATTGAATACGAAACCGGCATCGACAGAGGGGTCCTCACTTTGCCCTTCAGGCAAGAGGCGCTGCGCAGTTCCCTGGGTAAAGGTGTGATCCTGGGCTTGCGGCCGGAGCGGATTACGGATGTTCGCAATGCACATGAACGCGCGGAGAATCTTCAACGCGTGTCGGTAAGCGTCGACGTCGTGGAGCCGACGGGGCCAGATACATTGGTGTTCAGCCAGGTCAATGGAAAGCGCGTCATCAGTCGCGTGCATCCGGCGGCGAATCCGATGCCACTTTCGAAAATGGACCTTCTGTTTGATGTTTCCAAATCTGTCCTGTTCGACCGGGAGTCTGAAATGCGTGTTGCTTGATTATTGATTATTGACAATAAAATACAAAATTAGAATCACGAAGAGTCTAATGCTGTGAATGCGCTTAGAGCGCCTGAATATAAAATACATCTATTATCGATGCATATCAGGTATGAAATGAATAAAAATGATTTTCCTTTTGTTGGCTATTTGAAGCGGTTTTGGTGCGGAGAGGAGACGACGTAATCGCCGCCCAAAGAATACTTTTCTTAGGAGGAGAACATGGTTCGCAAACTGGTATTTGATTTCCGAGTAGAATCATCCGTAGTCCTAGCAATTTTGATGTCAGCCACTATTGCAGGATGCGGGGGATCAGGGCCGACTTCGGACCCAACGATTGTAGGTACACAACTTGGTTTCGTGAAAGGTGCAGCTAACGCCGACACGGTAACCTTTATGGGAATCCCATACGCGCAGCCACCTGTTGGAGACCTCCGGTTCAAGGCGCCTGTTCCTGCAGAGAAATGGCAAGGAATTTATGATGCCACCCATGCAAAGTCGAAATGCATACAAGGCTCGGCTACAGCCGTGGTCGGATCTGAAGATTGCTTATATCTAAACTTGTATAAGCCATCTAACGCTTCGGCAGACGCGAAGCTCCCGGTCTTGGTATGGTTTTATGGTGGCGGATTCAATAACGGTTCTGGCTCGGGATATGACGGTAGTGCTTTGGCTGCCCAACAAAATGTCATCGTTGTTACGTTAAACTATAGGCTCCGCGCTTTCGGATTCCTTGCTCATCCAGCTCTATCTGCGGAAGCCAACGGTCATTCTGGAAATTACGGAATCCTCGATCAGCAACAAGCATTGCAATGGGTTCGAAGCAACATATCGGCTTTTGGGGGAGACAAAGCTAACGTGACGATCTTCGGCCAGTCGGCAGGGGGCACATCCGTGATGACGCAACTGGCGTCGCCTCTGGCGTCAAGCTTGTTTGATAAAGCCGCAGCGTTTAGTGCCGACTACGTACGGCTTGACCCAACACTGCAGACGGCAGAGGCAAACGGCGTCGCTACCTCTGCATCCCTTGGATGTTCCGGGACAGGATCGGATGCTGCAAAATGTCTCCGATCATTGCCTGTGTCGACACTGATAAAGGCAACACCGGGAACTGTGTCTTCGGGAGGTGGCGCTTGGAATCCGGTTATTGATAACTACGTGCTCAATGAAAGTACAACCACTGCGTTTTCCGGTGGACGATTCAACAAGGTTCCATTCATGGATGGTTCGGTGCATGATGAAGGGACAATCGCAGTTGCCTCAGGTTTTGACAAGTTGCATAATCCAATTACAATGGCGGACTATGGATCTACAATCGAATCGATCCTTCTCGCACCGTCTGCTCAGGTATTGTCGCTTTATCCCGCGGCAAATTACTTTAGTCCAGGTCGCGCATTCGCGGCAGCCTACACTGACAGTCGTTTTATTTGTGCCACGATGCAAGATGCGGGCTACATAGCTAACTCTGGTTCAAAGGTATTTGTCTATGAGTTTGACGAAGATAGTCCTAGCAATTTCGTGCCAGACTCGACTGGATATCCGCCGGCGATTTACCCAACGATGGGCCCGTGGGGTGATTATCACTCTTCCGATTTGGCCTCGTGGTGGGGCATCATTCCTGCATCAGACTTGACGGTCTCACGAGCGAACATTTCCAAAAATATGATGACATATCTCGGGAACTTTGCTAAGAATGGTGACCCGAATGGTGCTGGATTGCCCACATGGTCGAGTTTTTCATCCACTTCCCGCAACGTCATGAGCTTTGCTGATCCAATCAATCCCAACTACGACGCGGTGACTGCCCATCATTGTGATTACTGGTACACGGTGCCACCTTCGCCGCGACTTGCGATCTATTGATTAACATGACTAATTAATTATCGAGATATCGATGTCGCGAAACACATAGCATTTTGTGAATGGTGGATTAATTGCAGGGCGACCTTGTTTAGATCGCCTTGCAAGTATGCTTGGACTAAAATCGCGTCATGGTCAGCAACAATGTTGTCCGTCACAGTGCGCCGCATATTCCCTCTCAAACCCCACTAGACATCATGTATAGACCTGCCGAACCTCAAGGTACGCGGATTAAGCTTGAGGTCGGTTGCACCGCGGCTCAGAGCCGCATTGAGGGGGCAGGTCATGAACAAGTTTAGCAAGTACGTGGGCCTGGAAGTACATTAGGAAACGATTGCCGTGGCGGTCGCCGACACGGGCGGCGAGGTCCGTTATATAGGCGAGATCGTGAACACACCCGAGGCTATCGCGAAAGTGGTGGCACGCCTCAAGCGCGGCACGGGGCGGCTGGCGTTCTGCTACGAAGCCGGACCCTGCGGCTACACAATTTGCCGACAGCTGCGCGAGCTCAAGCAGGATTGCCAGGTGGTGGCGCCGTCGCTGATTCCGAAGAAGCCGGGCGAACGGGTGAAGACCGACCGGCGCGATGCCCTGAGTCTGGCGCGCCTGCATCGAGCCGGCGAATTGAGCCCGGTATGGATTCCTGATGAAGTACAGGAGGCCGTGCGCGATCTGACTCGAGCGCGTGAGGACATGTGTTGGCGCTCACAGTTTCTGGGAGTGGACGAAAAGTGGGGGAGTATACGGTTCAGCATCGAACGGCCTCGCGGGATCTGAAATGCGAAAAGCGCTTCAAGAAACAGTGCTCCAATCTGCCGTCGAGCAACTCGACGCGAGTCTGCAGCAAATAGTGAGCGCCTTCATCGACCAACGCATCTGTTGTCGCTTTGATAGTCGTCGGTTGATTAGGTGATTCATCACTGATTCCGCCGACGCTGACGATACTCGGCGTCCCTCCATACGGGCTCGCTGATAGTCGACAAGGTCCCGTTGGTTGTTTTCCAGGAATGCGCGCAAGCGGTTAGCCGCGTGATAAGCGATCTTACCCCTATAGCATGATGTCTGCGCCAAACTGGCGGGTATGAAAACGCTGCTGTCCTCGACTGACCTCGACACCCGCGAACGAAGCGGATCTGGTCGCTTTCCCTGACGGCGATGAACTCGCGGTGCTGCGCGCCCGGTACGCCGGCACGCCCGTTCGCAAAACGGTTGGACGCTACCTGCCGGACCGTGTCGGAGCAGAGCGGTCGGTGCGCGGCATCGTGGGCGGGATCCGCCGACCGCTGGTGAAGATCGGGCGGCAGGCCGGTCGGATCTGACCGTCGCGTTCACCTATCAGGACGGGGAGCGTTTACGGGGGGCGAGGGCCATTGTCGACGCGATCGAGGTGCTGCGGCATGCACGCGTGCTGACACCCCAGATGAGCGACGACATTGGAAGGTGGTTGCCGGCAAGAGCCGTTGCGACCCTGCGTGCGCACGGCATCGCAACCTTGGCGGACCTCACGGTACGGGGGGATGAACAAGGGACGCTGTTATGCGCTGCAGCGCATAATTACCATTAGGCACAGTTCCCGGTTATGCCCAGCTCGCGACGGGTTGAGTTCTGCGGTGACCGTGGAGTGTCGCTCAGAGCCGGCCGACGCCTGAAACGTCTTCGCATAATCGGAGCAAGCTTCCCCGATCGGCCATTCCGGTCGACGGGAGAAGCTCATGAACAACACACCGTCTCCGACTCCGTCCGTACCCCGATCACGAGGTAAAGGCAAGCGTTTAGCACAGGCAGAACTGCCCGATGAACTGAACAGCTGGGTCGGCGAATTCGATCGCCATCTCTCGCAGGTCGTGGGGCTTGCAGCAGCGTCACGTCGCCAATACCGCTTCTTTGTTCGGCGATTCCTGGCGGAGTACTGCCCGGCAACCGCCCGTGACCAGTGGGTGCCGCGCGCGGAATGGCTCACCACCTTTGTTCGCCAAGAGGCTGCACGCCTTCACGGACACTCGCGCAAGAAGCCAGGAACTGCACTGCGAGCCTGGCTCCGGTATCTGGTGTTCTGCGGCATGGCGGGCGGTGAGCTCGAAGCTGCGATTCCCTCGATTCCCCAGTGGAAGTACGCCTCTCTGCCGGTCCGTCTCACCGCAGAGGAGACCGAGCGCGTGCTCGGAGCAGCGCTCGACGGAGGCGCCCACGAGTTGCGCAATCGGGCGATGTTGCTGGCCCTGGCGAGAATGGGTGTACGGGCCTGCGAGCTCACACATTTGATGCTCGACGATATCGACTGGGTCGAGGGCTGCGTGCGCATTCGTCCTGTAAAGTCTCACCGCGAACGGCGACTGCCGTTGCCTTGCGAGGTCGGCGAAGCATTGTGCGCCTATCTTCAACACGAACGCCCCGCCAGTGCTTGCAGAGCAGTCTTCCTGAGTACGCGGGAACCGTACGGGCCGATTCTCGACTCGTCGGTCGTCTCGAGAACGGTCCGCCAAGCGATGACTCGTGCCGGCGTAACGGGTATCCCGGCCGCGGCACATGCGCTGCGTCACACGGCGGCCACGCAGATGGTATGCCGAGGCGCAACTTTCAAGGAAGTCGCCGACGTGCTGGGACATGCCTCGCTGGCGACGACGGCGATCTATGCGAAGCTCGATCTCGCAACGCTCGCGCACGTCGCCTTGCCGTGGCCGGGAGTACGGTCATGAACGGGCATCCAGAGTTACGCGACCACCTTGATGCCTATCTTGCCGTTCGGGAGGCGCTCGGCTTCAACGATGCGGCCAGAAAGGCAGTGCTGAGAAGCTTCGTTGAGTATGCGATCGTCGCCGACAGGTGGCCGATCGACGCGCAGCTTGCGGTTGACTGGGCGTGCGGGCCATCATCCGTCCGCAGTCCAGCCGGGCAGGCAAGTCGTCTTTCTACGGCCCGGCGGTTTTTGTACTTCCTGCGCGCGAGCGTTCCGGAAACGCAGGTTCCCGGAAGCGGATTGCTTGCGCGACCGCGACGGCGTAGGCCCTACATCTTCACTCAGGAGGAGCTCGCCCGCCTTCTGGATGCCGCCGCGGCAATGCGGCCTCGTCGCAGATTGCGACCGCACGTGTACGTATCGATGATTGGCCTGCTGGCCAGCACCGGTATCCGGGCGGGCGAGGCCATCCGATTGACGGTCGACGACGTGCTGCTTGACGCCAATCCGCCGAGGATCTCGATCCTCGAGACCAAGTTTCGGAAGTCGAGAATCGTGCCCCTGCACCCGACGACCTCCGAGAAGTTGAAGGCCTATCTGCTGCTGCGCCAGAAGCTCGGCTACGCCGGGCTAACGGATCTGTTCTTCATGTCCGAGATCGGAACGGCGATCAGCTACGGATTCTTCGCGAACTGGTTCACGCGCACGGCTTACCGGCTCGGCATGGTGCCGTCTTCGGGCACCAGGTCGCCGACGCTGCACAGCCTGCGCCATACCTTCGCCGTCGAGCGTCTGACGCAATGGTGCCTGGAGGGTGCACCAGTTCAGCAATGGATACCGAATCTGTCCGTCTATCTCGGGCATGTCAGCCCCGTGGAAACGTACTGGTACCTGACCGCGACGCCGGCACTGCTGACTACTGCGTCGGCGACGTTCCGGCAGTATGCAAGTCTGGGAGAGAAGTCATGAAGGCCACCACCATGATCGGCCCGTTGCTGCAGGGCTTCTTCGTCGAACACCTGCTCGCCCATAAGCATGTCAGCCCGAGAACGGTATCGAGCTATCGAGACACGTTCCGTCTCTTGCTCCAGTTCGTCTGGAACGAAACGCACATTGAACCTTCGTCACTGCACCTGGCCGCGCTGGACGCGCCCCTGATCCTGTCGTTTCTTGACTACCTGGAAGTCGAGCGGCGCAATGCGGTGCGATCGCGCAACGCCAGGCTGGCAGCGATTCATAGCTTCTTTCGATGGGTCGCGCTGTGCGACCCGGAGTCAGTGGGCTTGGCTACGCGCGTACTTGCGATTCCGTTGAAGCGGACCGATCGACTGCTGGTGCAGGCGCTCACCCGCGTCGAAATCGATGCGCTGCTTGCAGCACCCGACCGATCCCTATGGCGCGGTCGTCGCGACTACGCGCTGCTGCTGACGATGTACAACACCGGAGCGCGCGTTTCCGAAATCACCGCGCTCCGACAAGAGCAGGTCCAGTTCAGCGGCAGCACGCTGATCAACCTGATGGGCAAGGGCCGCAAGGAACGAAGCATCCCGTTGTGGTCAATCACGGCCCAGGTATTGAAGACGTGGTTCCATGAACTGGAGAGCACTCGCACGCCGATCGCGTTTCCCAGTCATCGCGGCCGGCAACTGTCGCGCAACGGCGTCGATTACATCCTCCAGCAGGCCGTCAATCAGGCTGGCTTGAAATGCCCGAGCCTGATTGGCAAACGCATTTCGCCGCATGTCGTGCGCCACACGACGGCCATGCATCTGCTGCAATCCGGCGTCGACATCAGTCTCATCGCTCTCTGGCTCGGGCACGAGAGCATCGAAACGACTCACGTCTACATCGACGCTGATCTGGCGACGAAGCAGCGAGCACTCGAGAAACTGGCGCCAGCGGAAGCCGCCTCGTTCCGGTTCAAGCCTTCCGATAGCGTGCTTGCCTTCCTGCAACAGCTCTGATTATCTACAGTCTCGTCGCCGGCGATCCAAAGCTGGCGGACACCGATCGACGAGCTGGGCATAACCGGGAACTGTGCCTAAAAGCGCTTATGCGCTGCAGCGCATAAGCGCTTATCCCGGCCGCCCCGCCTGTTCGTCAGGTGAGTAGCGGAACCGCTTCTATCACGGCGACACCGATGAGCGCACCAATTGCGGCCGCGATCAGTTCCGTGTGCCCACGATCGAGCTGCAGCGCGGTGAGTAGCGCTCCGATCATGGCGCCAAGGACCGCAAAGATCACGATCAGAAAGGCAATCTTGAAATCGCTATTGATCAACATGTTGCCTCCTGGTTGCCGAGGCGGGTTGGCTCGACTATTTGAATCTCCCTACATAATATGTCACATCGTGATATAAATGCCATGTTTTTTCCCGACGCCGATCATGCCACGAAGCGTTACGCCCTCATCCTATTGCCTCGTGCGATGACCGGCGCATATTCGAGTGCTACGGAATCCGTAATTACTCGTTGTGCTTCTCAGGCTGCAGGGCCACCTTCATTGAGTCGGGCGGCGATGTGATCAAGGAGCGATTGAACGAGACCCGCAGCATAGCGTTGATCTCTCACAAGCGCGTCGTCGTCGCCGACGTAGTGGAAGCGCGCATAACCTACCGGACCGATCTTTTCATATCCCTCGGTATCATCGTCGTCGCAGAAACGGCGGCGGAGGGCATGAATGCCTGCCTCAACCGCGCCTGGGTGGGCCTGAGTCCATGCCCGCGCCACGAATTCGTCGGCGATTTCCTCGATCGTCCCCGCGTAGCGCAGAACGTGGATGAGGTCTGCGGCATCCTTGTTTTCGTGTCGGTCGTCGAGTGCTAAAGCCTTCAGAATAACGAAGGCCGGTACATCGGCGAACCGAACCACTTCTGTGGATTTACCTCCACCATCGAGCAACTGGCCTGTGACTTCCCGCTCCTTAAACCAATCGTGCACGATGCCCGCGAATTTCATAGACAGCGCCGATACGCGCTCCCCATCGACACTCACCGCCCTCCCGGGTTGTTCATCTCCCGCATCGCGAAGGAATTCAACCAGCACGTAGAGGTGCTCATCCACCTTTCGCGTCCATCGCCACGACGACGCGTTGCCCTCTGCGTTCACGAAACGCTCAAAATCTCGGGCAGCGAGCTGATCCGCGAGCGCGGCATAGCCATCACCTTGGGCGATCACCTCGAGGTTGAGTACGACGTCGACGTCGGAAGTTCCGGCGTGAGCGGGAACGTCCGGAGGTGCTTCAGGCGTAAGGTAGCGCGGCACCAGCCCGCCTACGAGACGTAGAGTGTTCTTGAGGCTTCCGAAGGCCCCAAGAAGCGTTAGCAGCGCACGCTCGCAAGCCTCTGTAACATCGGGATAGTATCCAGCGGAGGTGTGTGGTTTGGGTCGAGTGGCCATCTATAAGTCCAAGCGTTCGAGTACGTGTTGAGCCAGTTCCTTGTTCCTGCCTCGACCGTCGAGCAGATCCAGGTAGAGGATGAAAGGGCTAGCGAAGTAGGACGGGTAATCGGGGTGAACGTCCCGGAAAAGCAAACTCGCGCCGTCGCGTTCCACTATGGTCACGTTGGCGCCTTGCTCTGCCGGCTTGAGTTTTATCAAGTCTGCCAATTGGCTTGCTTGGCCCGGCGGAACAATAATCTCTGCAGTATCGACGTTTGTAAGTAACGGCGCATAGACGTTTGCTGCGGCGGTGCCTGTGAACGCCCAAGGGAAGGGGATCCCTGCCTTCTCAATCTTTGCCGTTAAATGCAAAAGAAGCAATTTCGGGTTCTCGGAGAAGACGTACCATCGGGTCCGATTCTCCTTGCGTTGTGTCCAATGCTCCGCCCAAGCGTCTAGTAGCTCTCTCGGTTTGGTGAGGCGTCGGCGAAGCTTGCGACCGCTGCCGCTGGACTCGCACCATTCCCGTCGCACCAACTCCTGCAGCACCACGGAGCAAGTGTAAGCAGACGTCTTTGACATCTCCGCGAGTTCGCCGCCGGTGAGCCATTTCGTTCTGTACTTGAGTAACGCATGCACGACCATCTCTCGAGAGTCGGTGAAAAGGGCAGTCGCCTCCCTCTTGGTCGACGCCGCCGCGGGGCGTTCAATGTTAACCAGCCACTGACGCCACCGCAAATACAGATTGCCGTTCCGTTCGAAGTAGCCAATTCCGCGGTTGCGCAGCAGTTCTCTTGCCCCCGGACTAAGCTTCTCAGCAGCAACAAGCTTGATCAAGTTCTGGGTATGCTCAGCCGACTTGTACTCATCCAGTCGCCACACCGCCTCCCGAATATCGCGCGGGTAGGCATGGCGTAGCGTTTCCACGGCGATGTCTATAGACTCGCCATCGGCCAGAAGCGTAAGGAGGAGGTCGAGTTGTCGATCTCCGCCGACTGGTTGCTCGGTTTTGCGGTCAGTGATTTCTCCGCCCGTGGCTTCTGCAAGTGCGGTGCAAAGATCGTCCGCCATCTGCGCCTCATATGCGAGGCGGGCGTGTGCACGCTGACTCTGAGCGGAATTGTCCATGGTGGTTTAGATGATATGAGCGATTTTGCTGGCCAGCAAAGCAAGCTATTCTGCAGTTAGTTTAGCATATTCGGCTAGTTTAGCTGACCAGCCAAGGAAGGGATAACAGCTAAGGCGCGGCTAGTAGCCGAAGGCGGGTGTTGAGCGTGTTTCGGGGTTTGTCGTATTTGACATAATAGTAACTAGCGCATTTTTAATGGGGTCTGAATTAATATTTCTCACCGAGCCCTATGGCCGACTCTGCGGCGGGAAAATTCAGTGTAGGACCGTCCGAGCACGTCGAGAATTTGCTTTTGTTTATTGATACGTATCAACTCGCCCCTGATGGCAGGTCTACCACGTGGCGGTTGCTGCGAGCGGTTTAGTCGCTTTTGCTGGCAACTTAGTCGTCACCATGGTAGTACCGCCGAACAAAGATCGCAGGATCAGGCCACCGCTAAGTCCGTTTGCAGTAGGCGACGCAATGCGCAACGATGTTACGCGGCGGGGCCTGGCGGCGAGGCATGAAGGCGGGCTTCGCGCGGTCAGCATTAGCACCCGTGGGTTGGGGGACGCGTGAAGCCGCTCAGCAGCGCACGCGCTTCGGCGAGGAACACGTCGGGAAAAGCATCGAACACCGCGCGCAACGCGGCCGCCGTCTCGATCAGGCGCGGCTGCTGGGCTTGGCCGGTCTCGACGCGCCGCACGATGATCTCCGCGGTGCCGATCGGCCCGTTGGCGCTCAGCAGCGCGACCATCAGTCGGCCAGTCGCTTGGCCGAACAATGTGGTACCCCAGACGGCGACGACCGCGTCGATGACCGCGGCCGACGCGGGCGTGAACGACGGGTTCGCGCAGATCAAACGCATCTGGGGCGACAGCGGGCTCGATTTGTCGCTAAACCGGTCGAGCTTATCGACGTCGCGCGCGAGGCGCTCGAGCGGCAGCTTCGCCGCGTAGATGACGATCCGCACGCGCTCAGCGAGCTCGCGTGCGGCGGTGCTGTCCAGATGGTCCACTCACCCCCCGAAATGGCAGGGTATTAGAATACCTACCCCGATTCTGTCCCATTCAATGTAACCCTGATCATACGACTTATCAGGGTTATTTTTACAGGTTCGAGCCCTTAAATTGCGAAAACCACGTGACCTACCGCCCAAACCAGCGTAGCCATCCGACAGGATGTCGACCACGGCGCGCGGCACGACTGGAAGGAACTCAATTCGGAACCTGTCGGGGCTTGCTCGAGAGAAATCCTGCGCGGAAGCCCGCGTCGCAGATCGAGGGAGCGTGGGCAGTCTGATCGCCGGCCGGCGTGCGTGCGCCGGCACGCGGAATTAGCATTGAGCGCGCGGCCCGCGCCGAACTCCGGTCACTGCGTGCGGCGCACCTTGGTCTGTCCCTGTCCGACGGGACCTTGTTAGGCAGCTCTAATGCCCATACAATGTGACTTGTAGCGGCGCTGCAGTTTAAATATGCCCGGGTCGCCTGCGACAAATCGGCGTCGTCAATCGTAAGCGTACTGGCAAGTACGTCAGGTCCGGGTACTGCACCAATTCTCATAGCCTCCCTCGGGAGGCTATTTCATTATGGGCGCCACGATCTATCTAGACGAGAGCGGATGTCTGGGCTGGAAGCTTGACCAGGCATATGGCAATGGCGGATCGAGCCGCTTTTTCACACTGGCCGCAGCCGTCATTCCCGACGGCCGGGAAGCAACGCTTGAGCGGGTGGTGCGTGGCCTGTACAAGAAGCGCGGCCGTGACGCGCGCAACGAACTGAAATCCGTCGCCATGAAGAGCAGCGAGCGCGTGCACTTCGCGAATGCGCTCGCCGGGGTCAGGGTCCGTAACGCCGACATCACCTTTGCGGCAATCACCGTGCGCAAGGAACGCGTAGGCCGGCCGTTCCGGCAGCATCCGAACCGCCTCTACAACTACATGACGAAGTGCCTGCTGCTCGATCTGATGAGCCGGCACGACTCCGTATGCTTCATCCCAGACGCACGCTCGATCAAGGTCGAGTCAAAATACGCCCTGCACGACTACCTTGCCACCGAGCTTGCCTCGGTCGGCGAAACCGTGCTTCACACCACGCCTTGGGAAAGCCGCGATTGCCTGCCTCTGCAGTTTGTCGACGTGATGGCTGGGATCGTGTGGTCGCACTACGAATTCGGCAACAGCGACGCCTACCGCGTGGCCTTGCCGCATATCGGCCAACGACAGCTGTTCTTCTAGGCCGCGATCGCCATAGCATTAGCCCCGTTGATTGACAACCTTCTGCGGCGATTGCACGATCTCGAAACAGTGCTGAACGAGCACCCCATTGCGAAGTCGACGCTGCGGGCCGATCGGCTCGGGGCGGCTTATCTGGTGCCCTTCGTGGTGAATTGACGCTTAAGGAACGGGGCTGGCGGGGTGGATGAAGCTGACGAACCCAGCCCAGGGTTCAACGGCGCTGGGTTAGCAGTCGCACGAGTTCGTCGCGTAACGACGAGACATCGAGGAGATGGCGAGCACGTGTCGCCGCCACGTACAGCAATCGCATTTCGTCGTCGTCCATCGCCAGGCGTCCGTCGAGCATCTTGAAGCGGAAATCGTTCGTGATCTTCACCCGTTTCCACTCGAGCCCTTTCGACCGGTGGACGGTCGAGATCACGTAGTCCGCGTTGTCCTCAGGCGTGATACGTCGCGCTAGCGCGCGCAGATAGCCTGTCCCGCACTCATCGACGATCTGGACGATCGGCAGCAGGTCGCTCCCCACGGCGCTGCGGGCGAACGATTGAGCGTCCTTCCACGTCTCGAACAACGAAAAGGCGGCGGGGCGAAATGCTCGTCGGCCGGCGAGCAATTGGTCGGCGCCGTCTGCGTATGCTTCAATCTCGGCGGGACTCATGCGGATCGCGGGTCGATGACCCGATTCGAGTCCGGCGGCCAACTGCCAGATCGCCGTCACATTCTTTCGGCACAAGACCGCATCGACCGGTGGTGAGAGGTTCGGATCCTCGACCAAGATCGAGCCGATGTTGTGCTGACCACGAATGGGTGTCGATTCGCCCAGCAAAGCGAGAATGCGACTGGCAAGCACCGCCAACGTCGACCCAAAGCGGAACGATTCAGTAAGCGCGCACTCGGGGGCGGCGATCTGGGCCATCGCGTTGACCGCGCCGCGCCACTCATAGATCTGCTGGTAGGGATCGCCGACGTAGATGATCTGCGCGTGGTGCTGGCGGCCGAGCACCGACAGCATGACACCATCACTATCCTGCGCCTCGTCAAACAGGATGAAGTCCGCATCGATGCGCGGGTCCGCTTGCGCCCAGACTTTCAGCAACACATCGGGCGTAACGGCGCTTTGCCCTCGCGGATCGGTGCTTTCCTCCCACAGGCGGACGACATAGGGAAGCAACCATTCGCGCAACGAGGCAGCCGCCTTGTCGTCGATCTTTTCGTCGACAGGAATGTGCGCAGTCTCTGGACGCAGCTGGGCCGAACGACAAAACATGCCGAGACCCTCGGCGATCATTTGGCCGATCTCGAACGGCATGAGTTCGACGGGCTTGCCGTTGACGTTGGGCACGCGTACGGGGCCAAGCCGATAGCGGATCGCGAGTTCATGTGGCGATTCGAACTGGAGCTTCATCCGGTTGCGCAATGCCGACGTGACGGATGCATAGGCGTGTGCGTGCATCGTGCGCGATCGGACATTTGGCGGAAATCCCCTGCGCGCGTGGTCCGCGATTTCCCTGTTGAATGCGAGATAGCTGCCGCGCTGGCCAGCGAGGTGGTCGGCGACCAGCCGGAGCGTCGACGTCTTGCCGGCGCCGGCATAGGCCTTGATTTTCAGGTTGCCGCCACGCGCGACCGCGTCGACGATCGCGTATTGTTCCGCGGTCGGCTTGAACGTACGGGGCATGGCGAGTAACGAGGGGGGCGAGCGGAATGGACGAATAGTGTAGCGCGTCGTCGAACGCGAACCAAACTGGAAGCGTGGAAGACCGGTCGATCGGCGAACACGATGCTTCCATTCCTCCGCTTACCGTCCTACGTAGGCTACATTCGCCATGACGTGAGGCTGAATGCACGGGCTGACATGCGGCCGTACGATTCGTGGCGTACTCTGGGCCACAAAGCCGGAAAGAATGCAGCACCGGCCACTCTCAACGCGCGGGCCTTGCGCCCGCGCCTTCATTCCACTTCCGCGTCTGGCTTCCCGCCGATTTCCCCAGTGCATCGCCGCTCATCCTTGACGAGGCTGCGCAGCTTGTAGATCGCCACCAGCTTGTCTCCGTACTCCGCGCGGATCACCGCGACCAGCTTCTCAATCTCGCCCATAACTCGCCGCGCGTGGACGATTTCGAGGATCGCCCGATGCGCGTCAGGATCGGGCACGCGCCGCCATAGCTCGCGAAGCTCGTCTTCTTGCAGCGAATCGAATTCGGGTAGGGGCTTGATGCCGCTCGGCTTCGCCGCGACCATTGCGCGCCATTCAGGCGGGCCAACGCGCTCGCGGCGCGTATGGGTGAGGCGGCGCGCGTCATTCTGCAGAAGCGTCGTCGAATAGCCTGCCTCTGCATCCGTGAGCCAATACGGGAGCGTTTTCACCTTCCCGTCGTCGAGGTCCGTGTACTCCCACTGGTATTCCCAAACCGGCCCCATATCCGTTTTCCGAACTGTACGGATATACAGTATATGCGAGCGCGGCCGGCAAGGGATCATTCGGCGCGAGGCTCGACGGCGCGTCGCCAATCGTCGACGACAAGGTGACCAAGGTGATGCGCGTGTATCCGAACTCGAAGGCGCTATCGACACAATGACGGAAGTGTGCCACGACGTTGACAATACGCTTCTGGCGGGCCTCACCGGCAAGCCACCACGTTACGCGAGGAAGGTCGGGAGGCAGAACTGCTCGATTTCCTGCCTCTGAGTTCGTGAAAAAAATAAGAATGGGATTAGGATTTTGATTATAGGGATTGCAGCACGAATCCCTATAAAAGGAGCGGCCCGCCGTCTGTCTCGCAAACTTTGGGCGGGCCGCATTTTTGTCTACCGACACGAGGTAAACATATGCACTACGTGATCGCGTTGTTGTACAGCGGGCTTGCCGTAGCACACATCATCGTAGCGATGACCGTGTAACCCGCAGTCGCCCGGTTCGCGCCGGGCGGCTCATCAACGCATTTTCACTCTAGCACAAACGACGGTCTGTCAAATACCCAACGCGGCTCCGTATATGCCGGCACGCTGCCGGCCGGGACTGGTTCTCAGTTCGGATCGCGCGCCATCGCCGTGATGCGTTTCACCTGACTCGCACTGCATCCGGCGAGCCGTGCCGTGTCCGCGATGCTATGCCCGCCAGCGCGCAGGGCAAGGATGCGCCGATGCACTGCCTCATCCGCCTTGCGGCCGACATAGCGCCCGTCACGCTTCGCCAGCTCGATCCCCTGACGCTGGCGCTCGCGCCGATCCTCATAGTCGTCACGCGCCGCCTGTAGCGCGACCTTCAGCAGCATGTCCTGCACCGACTCGAGAACGACCTTCGCGACGCCGCGCGCGTCCGCCGCAAGGTCGGTCAAATCGACGATGCCGGGCACGGCGAGCCGCGCGCCCTTCTCGCGGATCGACGCGACGAGCTTTTCGGCATCGTCGAGCTGCAAGCGGCTGATACGGTCGATCTTCTCGGCGATGACGACCTCGCCCGGTTGCAAGTCGGCGATCATGCGCAGCAGCTCAGGACGGTCTACGCGCGCGCCTGACGCCTTCTCACGATAGACGCCCGCCACGTAGTAGCC
Organism: Burkholderia sp. MR1-5-21; assembly: GCF_053427715.1. Taxonomy (NCBI): domain Bacteria; kingdom Pseudomonadati; phylum Pseudomonadota; class Betaproteobacteria; order Burkholderiales; family Burkholderiaceae; genus Burkholderia; species Burkholderia sp. MR1-5-21. The sequence continues at coordinate 42,622 of NZ_JBSAXD010000022.1, read as the reverse complement.
CGCCGCCTTGGCGTTGTGCGCGATGGCCTCCTGACGCTCGATATCCTGTTGCTCAGTGCTGACGCGCAGGTAGATGCGCGCGACCTTCATAACGCCGCTCATACGCCTCCCTTGCGTGCGACCCATGCCCACCCATCGGCGAGGGCTTCAGCGTGTGCCTGCTCGCGCAGAAACGCGCCCCACGCATCTACAGCCCGTGCGCTGCCCGCCTGCTTGAGCCAATGTGCGCGCTCGTGCTCCGCGAGATCGTTCCACCAATCAATGCCCTCCTCGGGCGCAGCGTTAGGGTCAGCCGCGTAGACGCCGCCGCCCATCTCTACGTCATCCTCGTAAAAGCGAAGGTGATAGCCGCCGCCAAGGTCAGCGGTGCGCGGCGAAACTCGATAGGTGTATTTCGGCATGGGTGTTCCCCGTGGTTTAGCCAAATAGGGGGTACCTAAACCAGCCAACTATGACACACGTAGCCAAAAATAAAAAGCCCGGCTCAAATTGGCCGGGCCTTTATGGGCGATCTAAACTGGCCATTAGGGAGGCTTGGCCCAAATTAGAACGCTACAATGCGCCCATCATTCCAACACGTGAACCGGGGAAGCTATGAAGAAGATATTCGCGGCGGGGGTGCTGGCAATTGCGTCCGTGGCAGCGCAGGCCACCCTGACGTTTGTGGATGGCAATGAATTTCGAGGATTCAGTAGCCTTGGGAAAATGCAGTATCTCGATGGCGTCTTCGATGGACTTACTGCGACGCATCATCCGCGCCTTGAGGCGTGCCTAAGAGCAATGAAAGTCACCAACAGTCAGATGGAGGCTATTGTCGATCACTTCATGTCCGAACACCCCGAGCTATGGGGCGGCCCGATGGCGGAGATCGCGCACTCCGCGTTCGGCGAGGCATGCTCGAAAATCGGCATGCAGGCCGATTGATAGCGACGGGCCAACCTAACAGCATCGCACCCGTCACATAGATTCACCCCCGGCTCATTTGCGGGCCTTGATCGCCTCGCCAAGGGTGTCGGCACCATAGAGCGCGCAGAAGGCCGCTACGCCGTCCATCGTTGCAGCCTGATAGCCTTCCTCGCCATTGACGACGGTGCGCACCGCGAGTCCCCATTCGAGCAGCGCGCTACGCCCGGCCTTGCTAGGCACGTCGCCGTCCGCGAGCGGGCCGCGCTCGACCAACGCAATCAGCCTATCGAGCGCGCCGCCGTTGGCATTGAGAGCCACGGCTGCACGAACCGACTGCATGACACGCCGTGGGTGTGCCTGCCCTGCGGGCCATCGCTGACCGCGTACCGATCATTTTCGACTAGCCGCATGCACTTCAGCAGGCGTCTGCATCCGAACGCGCCTCAGCACTTCGTCAAGATTGCCAGGCTCAGATGCGACCTTGGAGTCGGTTTCGTCAGTCATTGTTTTCCGATCTTTAGTCACCGGCGTTGCGCGCTTGAATGAACTGCATCAAGGTCATCCCTTCGAAAATCGGTGACGATTGCGCACGCAAACGAGAAAACCCAACGGTTGTGCCGTAATATATGACATGACTTACCGTGCTGATCTCGATTTGCTCCTTGTCGGCGGTTATCCGGACAACTTCCTCGCGAGATTTGAGGATCTCTTCGCTCCTCACATATCCCGTTGCCCATCCGACGACGTTCGTACCGACAAAGACTGGACTTCCACTCATTCCTGCAGGGACCGCGATGTTCAGTTCCAGCCGATCACTTCGCGCAAATGTCACGTGCCCCTTCAGCAGCCTCATTTCTTTGCCCGCCCCGCCTACCTCATGACTCGGAATCCCGATAATCTGCACATCCGTGCCAGCCCAAACCTCGGGTTCAGCTACGGCAAGGTAGCGTGTCACTGGCAGGTTGACATGGACAAGTGCGAGATCGCATTCGTCCCAACGCGCAGCGTGAGTAACCCAGCAAATCTCTGACTTCCCGTCCTGTTGAACCGCTGCAACAAGACGTCTTCCAGCCGGAATATCTTGCGGGCTCGGAACAACGTGGCCCGCAGTAACCGCGTCCCCGCGCTTCGTCACAAAGAAGCACGTACCTAGAAACGTGTACGAATTCAGGTCAACCTTATTGTCCCCAACGTCGTCGACCAGAAGAAGCGGAAAGACGAACTCGCGGCCATCATCCAAAACAAGATTCTGCATAAGATGGCTATTCCCCCTCGTTTTCCCCTACGCAGACAGTAGATTTGCTGGTACCACGTGCCAAGAAAAAGGGAGCCGCAGCTCCCCTTTACTCATGCGATCAAGAAGCGATCGCGATTCTTCGCGTCCTTGATCCATGCGGGAGCACGACCGCGCCCGCTCCACGTCTCGCCAGTCTTGGGGTTCTGGTACTTGGCAGCAACTGGTGCAGAAACCGTCTTGCCCTTGCTTGAGCGTTGACGGCCAAAAATTTGCTCAACCGTGATGCCGTATTCAGCCACTTTCACACGAATGTCAGCAACCACCGCTTCCAATTCAGCGATACGTGCCGCCTCGGTTTCCTCTTGCAGCTTCGCAAGTTGGTCCTTCAGGTCCTTGTAGTTTTTCGTTGCCATAGATGGATCTCCCTTAGTCATTGAACGCGAAGCGCAGTACGTCAAATTATGCCATCTATAGATGGTGTACAGAATCAATGGGTTTTCCCTATCGCCGACGCCGGCCGGCGTTTTCCGTTCTCTTCAGTGTCGTCCGATCACCCTCGGGGCCGCCGTGCTTTCACGGCCGTGAGAAGTATCAAAGCTCATAGGCGGGCTCTCCGACTGGTGCCGGCTCTACCGCGGCGGCCGCGTCCAGTTGTGCGAGTTCGTCTAGCGGTGCCTTTATCGCATCGGTCGAAAGACCGATAGCGGCAAAGATTGCGAGGAGGTGCCCTGGTCGCGCCCGCGCTTTCAGCCAAGTGTCCCCTCCCCGCCAGCGCTTGCGAAAGGTTGCAATAGAGTCGGGCATAAAGCCGTCTGCCCCCAATCGGCGATGTCTCGCCGCAGCGGACGGCAAGCGATCGAGCTGTGCGGCGTAGCTATCAAGCGCTTCGGCAACGTCAGCCCGAGCCATCAGCGCCCGACCCGCCTCGAAAGCCTTGTTTCGCTTCGCCTCGACCGCCGCTATCTCTGTTCGCGCAATGAGCACGAAGCGCTTACCACGCCGCTCCAGTTCATACTTCTTCGCGCATCGCGGACAGCGAATGGACGATTCATACCATTGGGGCGTTGCCGTCGGCCATCCGTGATCCGGTGAGCAATCGTCGATATGAAAGGTTCCCCCGCCACAAAGACAAGGCCCCTCGAATTCAGTGCTTCTTTCCGTTCCCATGAGAACTCCCCGTAACCAGCGCGACGTTTTCCTATTCGTGGTCGTGTGGCGGACGGTACCGCTCGGCATATCTCAGTAACTGGAGGTTCAGTGCCTCCGCGTTAGGCGAGAAATGGGCATCCCGATGGCAATTCGGGCACAAGGCGACGCAGTTCCAGACGCGGTCTCCCTTCTCCACTCCGAGTATGTGATGCACGTCCAGGAAGCCCGAGTAATGTAGCTTCTGCCCGCAGCCGGCGCGCTCACAGCCGTTTGCGCGCGCAAGCACCGCGCGGCGAACCTGCGGATCGCGTTTGACCTCAGAGCGCACCACGGGGCGACGCTCAGCACCGTCGCTGCCGATGAGCCACGCATCACCAACCGGACAGTCATCGTAAGTGTCGTCAACAGGCTCGTCGCTCTTTGCCGGCGCAACCGCGAGCTTGGCCAAATCAATAACACCGGGCCAGCTCCATAGTACGTCCGCGACCTCATGACCATGCGCCTTACGATCGTCCTGCAGCCAGATTGTCGGGCTAGTGCCGTTCATGGCGTGGTTCTTCGACATCCTCCCGAGCAGGCCCTTGGCGATCAAGCCGGCGCTTATATCGCGCTGGTCTCGCCAAATCGGTGCAAGTTCCTCCCGGGGAATTAGCGCGGCGTAAGCGATGTCCATACCATCGCGCTGAACAAAGAGATGATGTGTATTTCCCTCAGCCCGGTCACGCTCGACTACGAAAGCAAGCGTGTCATCCCAGCTATCATTGATCAATCGAGCGCGCAATTGCGCGGCCGCGATTTTTCCCTGGTTCGCACGTTCGTCGGTGCGGCGCCAGCACAAGCGAACTCGCATCTGCAGTGTCTGACCATCGGGTGCCTGCACACGCAAAAACTGCGCGATTGCGGTGCCGGTCTGCGTGCGGTGGTCGCGCAGAACCGAGTAGCCGCGCGCCGTTAGAAACGGCCCGATGGCGTCGCGCGTCACCGCTTCTTCGGCGAGACTTTCTGTGCTGCGAAAGGCGCGTTTGTTCTCGCTCAAAAGGATTCCTCCACTCCGTAGCGGGGTTGTTTTCCGTTGCGTACGTCACACCGACAAGTTGAGAGGGGGCAGCGAACCGTAACGATCTGCGTATGCCACAAGCAATTGCTTTTCAACCAGACCCGGTAGCAGATCACGCTGTTTTTGCGTCAGCGCCTGTTCTGAAGACCGCACACTGATCGGATACAGGACAACCTCACCTCGGGCCAGGCAGCCTTCGATGTCAGGGGAAGCTGAGCCATTCGTCCATCTGTGTTGATAAACGACGGACGACGCAGATCGGGGGAGACCAAAATGACGAAGCATGCACTCGAAGATATTTCGCGCCGTCATGCCCACGTACCATACCGCTGCGTCACTCTCTTCGAACGCCACGTTCCAGTCCGGTGCCGATGGCTTCGTCAGCACGTACACACCAGAAAATTCCCACTGTGGCCGGATCGGCTCAAGGCCCTGAGCCAAATAGTAAGGCCCTGTCGGCTTGAAGCTCAGTTGCCCCACCGCCGACCGCTTGGCTCGAATGGACTCAAGGGTCTCGGCGATTGACTTTAGCGTCATCTCGCTGTTTTCCGTTGTCAAACGTCGCTTACTAATGCCCAACCAGTGCTGTGCCGATGCATCCGTGCGATCGACACTTTCGTCTTCGGCGGACCTTCGAACACCGCTTTACCATCCTCGATCGACAGCACGCGTCGCGTCCGTCCACGTGAACGCTTATCAAGATCGCGCCAGACTTGGCCCGGCTTGACTTCGATTCCGTCTTTCGTCACGTTCTCAGTCATCGCTGCTTTTCCGATAAGTTTGACGACCCTGAGGCCTCTCTGCCGTTGATTAGGTCCGGTAGCGTCGATTGAAGCGGACGTCGTTGACGAATTTTTTGCGCAGCACGGCGAAAACCCACACAAAGACGGCCACGAATGTGAGAACGGATGCGGCTCCCAATGAGCGGGGCAAAATCCACTGCACGAAAAAACCCGTAAAAAGAGCCGCAATCAGGGCAAGGCCGGCCGCTCCAATTGCGTTCCCATATTTCACCTCTGCCTTGCAGCCAACGCATACCGATGCGCCGTACGACACTTTGCTGTGGCAGTGCGGACACGTGATCCTGTTCGTGGCGCCTTGGGGCTGCTTGACGGTGAATTCTCTTTCTCTCATCTTGTTTTCCTCTACAACAACGACATCTGTCCGCCGATGCTTTCGCGGAAGTCGCGGTTACTTTCCTCTGCAGCACTGCCCGGCTGCCTTGCAGGCTTCGTATTCAGATCGATCTCCACAGTCCCTTCGTCCCGTCGATACTCGCGGCCCCACTCGGGGCTAAGTACATCGGACGAGAACAACACGCCCGGCGCAATCTGAATGAGGTGACTCATCGGCGGAATGTCCTATGCGAGTTGAACGTCGAAGTGGGCGGCGGCATAGCGAGCGTTGCAGTTCCACACCTCTACCCCGTCGCGGCTGAACGTTGCCCACCCGTCCGTCACGGTCATCTTGGCTTTGGGGAACACGGCACCGTGACCATTTGCAGTTGCTCCGAGTATGGTGCGCTCCCGGCACGTTGCGACATACTCACCGTCGACCAGAATGCCGCCGCTCTGTTTGCTCTCCATCCCGTTTTCCTACGCGCGAGCGGCGATCTTTTCGTAGATATCTTCGACCCACCACGGCCCCCCCGTGATTCGCGGACTTTTACCCTCGCCGATCTGTTGCGCCAAGCTCCCCAGTTCGTCGGCTGACGACACATTCCATCCGTGCGATAAGGCCGCGGACTCCACATCACTCTTGAGTAGTATCTCGCCCTTCTCGTGGAGAATTTTGAAAAGCTCTTTCGCCTTGTTCAAATCGTTAGGGTGTGCAAGCCCCGTACTTACGTTCACGGTGCTGCTCAGGGTCTTAACTGCTTCGGCGATCACACTCGACATTACTTGCTCCATCCTCAAAGCGGCTTCCGGCCGGTTCGGGGCGCTTACGCGCCATGTTGCTTTCCTACTTGTGTTGCTCGCGTTGCTCGGCCCCATTTCGGTATACGTCGCTATTGGTAGCTACCGCGGAGGGATGCAGGAAGCTCGCGCAGAGATCTCTCACGAGTGAGATTGCACGATCTGCCTCCTCCTGTGCCAACCGTATCGGCTCTACGCCAAGATTCGAAGAGAGCAATGCCTTCTCATGGACGAGGTCCTTTCGTGCCTCACGGAACAGTGTGACTCGATCGAGTAAGTCCGAATCGGTGATGCCAAGCTTCCGCAACCGATCCTCGTAGATTTTGCGGTCAATCTTGAGCGCCTCATCGCGTCCGAAGTGACGTTGCAGGGAGATAAACATCAGGGCTTCAAGGTACATACCCGCAAAGGCGATCGCGATCATCGCGTTCTTGAACGACTGACGATCAGGATTCCAGCGAATCACATTTCCTGATTTCCCACCTTGGTTCGGCGTTGTCGATTGCGTTAGGTCTAGCCTCATAGCGGCATGAGCTTCTTGCGCGATAGCCCAATAGACCTCGATGTTCGTAACGACTTCCACTCGCCCCTCCCTTAATGCAACCTACTGCTCCCTCTACGGGTACGACAATCGCAATCGATCCGATGGTAGTTGTTCCGGTTTTCCGATCAGTTTGGCATGGTGCTGGTTTGATCCTCAATTTCCCGAAAGCTGGACTCAACCTCGCGGCGAACGTCCTCAAGTTGCTCGAGCGAAACAGGTTGTCCGTTGAATGTCATCCCTGCTCGAATCGCTCACGAAAACGCTCAGCCTGATGCAACGGTACCATCAGCGGCACGAATTCTGCATTGTTTGTCGCGAGCCAGTACGCTCGATGTCGCCCAAATCTGAACTCGAATGCTCCAGGAACAGGCTCGATCAACAGCGTAATCTCCAACGCGTCGCCCTGCGCCACTCGAAGACTATCGAGCCGGGACAGTTTCCATTGGTATGGAACAAAACCCGTTCGCGGAGAACCGACAACTCGCCGGCCGCTCGCATCGTGCTTCGCGTCGGTCTGACTGAATTCTGTCTGCGACAGCCATAGCAGATAGCGGCTCGGATTGGCACGGATCAGTGACCACCTGTGTTCGTCATCATCGTGGTCATTCCCCGGAGGCGAATCGAACGTGCGTCGCCCACAGAAAGCCGTGTACTCGAACATGCGAACAATGACAGGTTCGTCATCTTGGCGCAGAGGTGGTACGCAGACAGTCAACAGATCTCCGTCAGCCATGCTTTTCCTCGATGCCGGCCCGGCCGGCGTTTCCGTCTCGAATCCACTATCGCTGGCGCCGCGCCCTATTCCGCATTCCCCAGGGACTCTAGATCTCGCACACGTTCAATCGCGAGTTCCGCCCTGCATGACTGGTCAGCTATCCCTGCACCGCTTCCACCGTTGTACGACAGGCGCACCGCCGCACACTCCGCATTTCGATACTTCAGCCATGCGATCTGGGCGGCCGCCTTTGCTGCCTTGAGTGCAGGCTGGGCGTTCCCATCCATCCGAATGCTAGATTCGTAACTATCTTTGAGGATGGCGTCGATGTCGGCCGCGTATTTGTCCGAACATGCCCGTACGTCAGAAAGCGGTGTAGCCGCGTGTGTGCACTTTTCTAGAAGGCTCTGCGCCGCGGCTATCGCTTCGTCTCGGTCGCGGCGCCACACGGTTCGCTCTGCTTGCTTAGCGACGCTTTGAGCATATTCGTCCGGCGTTTCCGCAAGAGCAGAAACGCTGGCTGCGACCAGTAGAGGCACAAAAACAAAGGTCGGTTTCATTTTCCGGTTTTCCGATCAAATCACTTACCCTCGGTCAGCCTTGGGCATTGGCGAGAACTCGTTCAGAAGCCGAACTATCTCTGCAGAAACCTTTCGCCGCCCCGCTTCCACTTGAAACTGAATCTGACTCGCCCGCTGTGCTACCTGAACGTGGTCCTGGCGTATCGGCAACGGATTCTGACGCAACATCGCTAAATTCGCCTTCATCGCATTGACTCCGTTCTTTATCAAAGTCACCCCCTCGACAGCGCCGACCGTTCCCAGTTCAAGCATCGGAATTTGTTGGAGCATCCGAAAAGCTTCATCGAAGAGCTCCGCGTCGTGGCTTGCAACGTAGTTCTCAGCCAGGTTGCGATCGAGCAGCGCAATGGTCGCTCCATTGACGACTTCAACCGCATGTTCGGTCATTCCTCGAACTGCTGCGAGCCTGCCTGAGCGCAGCAAAAGTTCCCGCCGGTCCGCGTCGCGGCGCTGACTGGATGCGATGCTTACAGCAAATAAGATTGCGCCTATCGAGCCGAACGCCTGCACCCATCCGGCGTAGTCGGCGCTGGTGACGGGCGGGTGCAAGACCAAAGCCGTTAGCAGCGCAACAATGATGCAAGCGAGCCCGACCGCCTTCAAAGCCACGACGTTGAGTTTCACAGTATCCGGGTGGTCAATCGAACGTTTCATCGCCTGGTGTCGCCTTTCCTGTTTTCCTAGCGCTTAGCCGCGGGTTGCGATGTGGCCGAGACAAAATTCTCGTAGTACACGCGCATGTCCTCCTTGAACTGTGCCCAGTCCCATCCGACCGTGGCTGCCTGAACAGCAGCGGGTGCAAAGGGTTTATCGTCTCCGGGCCCAATTGCCACAATCACTCGACGAACAAATAGATCGACGACGTCATCATTCCGCCGGACCGTGGCTGAGTATCCCCCCAAGAGGTTTGTGAACAGTTCGACGTCTTTCAGAGCGTCGTGCGATTTGAGAATGCCTGCTGCAATGCCTCCAGAATACTTCAGGCTTTCAAAGTAGCCGTCACCGACCGGCTCGTCCACCTCTTCCGGATCGTTGTCATCGAGAAAACGGTCGGATCGTTTCAGAAAGCCTGACATGCAGCAGAACACCGCAAATGCAACGGCTTCGAACATCACGGCGTTATAGTGAAAGTCCGTACGGTCCGACCTTTGTGACTTTCGCATTCCGCGCAGGGCATTTTCGAGGACCTCCGCGTATCCGTTTGCGCATCTAAGCGATAGCAAAGCGAGCGCAGTGGGTGCCCGCATCTCTTTGACCGTGCCCGTGGATAACTCGGCAACCGCGTCGTTGCTCAGTTTGTCAACGAATACCTTGAGTTCCGTCGAAGGACGAGTGTGCCTGCGAATCGAGCTAATTTTCTCAATCCATGACATCTCTAACACTCCATAGATTTGCAGACCGCTTTTGGCGTCGTGGTCGGTGGGCATGCCATTGCACCACGCCGGTACTTGGGAATCGCCGTGTTTTCCGATCTTTCAGTGAGAGAAGTACATCACCATCGAGAAGACGAAGGCAAGAACAACGACAACGGACCAAAACAGTTGCCATCCCTGACTTGAGCGATTTATCGCCTCTGCAAGGTGACTTCTCCTTTTATATTTTCGACGAGCCATGCGGTTTCCTAGGTGCCGACCTGGTCAGCACTAGCCTCACAATCGTCCCAGTACCGTAACGGATCCAGATGTTGCGGATAGCGTAAGCTGAGCCACCCTGAAAGCCGAGCCCAATCCGGATGGTTGCTGCCTGTCAGTGAGGACCAGATCGAGGAACGCTCGAGAATCCGCCCAGTGGCGCGATCGCGGACCAGCAAGCTGCCCATCCCGCTCGAACTGTTCGACTGTGTCTCGACCAGATAGCGTGGCAACAGCCGCAGTTCGGCATCCTCGGCCCAGCCATACACTGCTCGCACCACGTTCGACGGGTCTCGCAGTTCAATGGGGCCAGTGGCCGGACGAACGGCTTTCCATCCTTCAGGAAACTCGGCAACAACCTCGTGGCCAACTTCTCTCACCCATCTCACCCGCAAAATGCGCGCTATCGCCTCGCACAAGTGGGACAGCGACGCGTAGCCGGCAGGCAAAGCGATCGCGCTCGGTAGCGTGATCAGATTGTCTTTCCAGAGCCGGGTTTCGTCATCGGCGCGCTGGGCCGTATCGAACACGCTGGCTTCGAATGGATTCACCGGCCGGCCCGACACGATCGGGTTCCCGTTTGGTAATCCCGTAAAGAGCCGCTCGGCGTCCTGACGGGTAAGTTTTGGTTTCCCGCGTTTCATGAGATCCTTGTACAGTTCCTTTCCTATCAATGGTCGAAGAGCGGCTACCCTACTCAGATGGCGAGCAGGTCGGGCTGAATTAGGAACGCTGCAGGATCGTTACCGAGCCATGCCGGCTGTCGCCCCCTGCCAGACCAGGTTTTACCTGTCGCGGGGTCGCGGTACTTCGGAACGGTCGACATGCGCCTCGAGTTGCGCTTATGCACTTTCTCTTCCAGATCCGGAACGCTGAGATCGAACTCCTTCATCAGTGCCTTGATCTGTCCGATCGCCGCTTCACGTTCGGCCTCGCGAGCGGCGTTGATTTGCGCATCCAGTGCCTCTCGTTGCGCAATTAGAGCTAGGTAGCCTGTCGGTTTGGAGTTCATGTTCTCTCTTTTCCTTGCGCCGGCACGGCCGGCGTTTTCCGTGGTTAGCGATTTCGCACTCGTTCATAGGCTAAGTGCGCGAGGCCAACGGCACCGACAAGGATCAACGCGCCATAGACTTTCATGCCGGAATGAGGGAAGACGGACGGGAGGATGGCGAAGTGCGCGAGCACGAGGCTCATCAAACCCGCCAACCCTACGCTGATAGACCACTTCAATTCGTTATTCATCACCTTTCCTGTTTCCCGTTTCGTCCTACACCAATACGAAGCCTTGATGGTCGCCGTACCGGGACAGCACATCTTGGGCCTGCTTCATCGCTTCGGCCAGTTCACTCGCGTTCACCGTGCCGTTAGCCCCGGAGGCCGCTGCTTCCGATGCTATCACCAATCGGTGCAATGCCCCTGCCAACGCGTTATGGCCGTCCACGAGACGGTGATAGTTGCGGTCGCTGATTTCGATCATGCTCTTTTTCCTTGATCAAACGTCGCCTACCAACGCCCAGCCCGTGCTATGGCGATGCATGCGCGAGATCGACACCTTCGACTTGGGCGGACCTTCGAGCACGGCCTTTCCGTCCTCGATCGACAACACTCGCCTCGTCCGCCCGTTCGACCGCTTGTCGAGATCTCTCCAGACCTGCCCCGGCCTAACCTCGATCTCTTCCTTCGTCACGTTCTCAGTCATCGAAGCTCTTCCCTTGCGTCAGCTCGACATCACGCCGACGATCTTGACGTCGGCCGGACGCACTCGTAGCCGGCGCGCTACTGCACGCTGCGCTCGCGTGGTCAGGTCGTATCCCTTCGTCGGATCTGCCACCCGCGCAATGAAGTCGACGCGGCCCGTGACGGCCATTCCCAGTTTCACTGCCTCGTAGCTCGCAGACACCGCGATTCGCTCCATCGTGCTTTTCCCTTGCATCAGCTCGACATCACGCCGACGATCTTGACGTCGGCCGGACGCACTCGTAGCCGGCGCGCTACTGCACGCTGCGCTCGCGTGGTCAGGTCGTATCCCTTCGTCGGATCTGCCACCCGCGCAATGAATTCGACGCGGCCCGTGACGGCCATTCCCAGTTTCACTGCCTCGTAGCTCGCAGACACCGCGATTCGCTCCATCGTGCTTTTCCTATGGAGGGCGTGCTCGCCATTACTCGTATTCGACATCGACATTAGACCGGTCTCGCATCCAGTCAGGAGCAATCTCATTGAGCTGGATGTGATGGCTGCCGGGGAGGATCTCGATGGAGGTGATGGTCATTCGGTCGGGGATATCACCGCCGAGCGTGACCAGCGCCTCAAATTCGATTCGCTCATCGGTCGCGAACGATCCTGTGCCCATCCCCATCGATTCCCGATCTATGCTGTCCCATTTGCTGAATTCGAAGTGACTCGTCACCGTCGCGAGAGCGATCGCACGGACGTTGACGACGACTTCTCCATCACCGTAATCGACGGCTTCAAATTCTTCGGATTCGGCAGGCAGGTCGACATCCTCGAAGTCCGGCTCTACCACATCCTCACTGAACTCGAACGATGAGTCGGCTTCAACGTCGAACCGGATCTTATGGCCTTGATTTGTGAGCGCGTCCACCAGAGCGTCCACCAATCCAAGCGTGTCGCCCCCAGCGGATAGCTCGGCGAGGCGCCGCGCGGCGAAGCGCGCCGTCTCAGTCTGAAAGCCACCGAGCGCATCGCGCAGATCGGCGACGCACACGAGTCCACGCGACACGGCGCAAAAGCGATGCCAGTCAGGATCGGTTGAAACCACCAGCACCTTCGTCCCGCGCTCGTGTGCCCAGTGCTCAAGCGCGAGCAACGCGACCGCGTCAGGGAACTCGTGCTTTTTCTCGCCCGTAGCAGCAAATGGCGGGTGCGCCGCGAAATACCGATCCATCACGGTACGCAGCTCGACACGAGCCGCCGTATCCAGCACGTGCGCCGCGGTTCTCTGTAGCCAAGCATCTAACCGAGCCTTCGACACCTCACCGGCGTCGCCGGCCTGCGCCGCGATCGTCTCGAGTTGCGCTTGCGCGCCATTTGGCATCAGCCGTTCCAACGCCGCCAGCCGAATTCCACGCTGCAGTACGGTGCGCGCCTTCTCAGCTTCACGCGTGAGGTGGGCGGTGACTTCGCGTGTCACCACATCCGGGAGCAACACCTGCACGTCACTCGCATCGAACTGCTCGAGGCGTCGCAGGAGGCCGCCCTCGAGTAAGCGGCGATTGGCGTCGAACACGGAAGTGTCGAGCGCAATCGCGCCGATCAAGTCATTGGCGATGTCGTCGAGAAGTTGCTGATCCATGCATTCGACTCCGGGTTGAATTTTCCTTGCCAGACTACTGGTGTGCGACAACGAATCGGTTGTTGTCGAAAAAGTACTGTTCCAACGACTTCTGACCAGCGAGAGCGGCGCCCAAGCTCTCGGTCTCAACGAGAGAAATTAGCTCCATGACCGCTCGAAGGTTGGCGGCAGCGGGCGAACCGCACTGACTGATTCGAACCTTCGCATACAGGTTTTCGACATATACGGCGCCGCCGCCTGAATATCCTGGCGGCTTCCTCGCGGCCCAGACGACACTATCGCTGCCCTCCATCCACGACACCGCGCACAGGCGGGTGCCAAGCAGCCTGTCTAGCTCCGCACGCCGAGCGGCGAGATCTGCGTCCAATTGGGTAAGGGGTGGGTTTGCGACCGACATGTTCTGAATGGTTTCCTTGGTGCCGGCCAGGCCGGCGTTTTCCGATGCAACTAGCTGCGGCTGGTGAACGTCGAGCCGGCAACTTGCGCGCGATCGGCAAGGCGGCGTAGCTGCGTTTCCAACTCGTGCAGATCAACGGCATGATATTCGCCGTCCGGAAGCGCCTTCATAGCGTCGATCTCAGCCTCAATTTGTGTTGTCAGGGCCGCCAATCGCTCGCTGCGAATCTCGCGCTGGATCTCGGCTTGCGTCCGAAAATCTCGCCGTACTTCCCGTTGAATGCCCATCACCGCTCCCTATCTGTTTTCCAATTCATTCGGTCGAGTTGCGGTTTCCCGCTACAAGGGCATCCGCCAGCCGGCTATGACGGGCATTTCATCATCCCCCTCGACCCGTCTGGCGAGCAGGCAGGTCTCTGAGGCAGTCAGGATTGCATCGACTGCTGGAAGGTCACTTCGGTAAACTCATCAGGTCCATTGACCGCCAGAAAGACGGTGCCGCGCATGCAACGGTTCATGACATCGTCGGGCGTCATCGTTGAACCGAGGCCAATCGTCACGCGGAAGGAATCCTGAGCCGTGGTGCCAACGAGTACGCCGGCGTTCCATTGCTTGAGGAGGAGGTCGGAGATCGAGTTTTGCACTGCTACCCAGGTCGTCGCATTGTTGGCCCCGGACGCATAGCTCATTACCACCTGCTTGATCGCCTGCTCCAGCATGAGCACAGTGCAGCGCGATTCTGCGTCCAGACCGTCAGATTGAGTGTTATCCACTGGTGTTTTTCCTTGGTCAGTTACCAGCGCTCGCGGCAAGCTTTGCCACATAGCGAATGTCGTTGCCGACGTCGGCCGCGCGCAAGACATGATCGGGATCGGTCACCAGCTCGTAGCCGGCGGGCAGCCAGTTCGGAGCGACGTCGGCCGGTGCGGCGAATGAAACCTGCGAGCCGGTCACGATCGCCTCGAATCTCTCCGCAATTTCGTTTCTACCGTCCGCCACGTTACTGGTGTTCTCCATGTCGCTTTTCCTGTTTTCCTTGCCGATTACGGCCGCCTCCTCGCAATCGACCGTGCGGCCCTCGGGCACGCCGTGGTCGATCAGGCGCCGAATGCCGGCTTCGGTGACATCGGTGAGCTTCTCGCTCGGAATCATAGCGTCTCCTCATCCGCGGAACGGGAGCGCCGGTCTGCAGCAAACTCGAGCGGCAGTTGCAGCAAAACACTGCCCTCGATGGCGAGCGAGTCAAGCGCCTCGACGTTCAGCGACGTGACGCAACCCAACGCAGTCTCCTGCTTCTGCTGCAGAAGCGCGAATACGACCGCGCACCGGTCGATGTTATCCCTCGCGTAGTTGCGCTCTTTTAGTCTTTTGACGTTCAGATTAGCGATGAACAATCCCGAGGTGACCGCGGCAATCGCCGCGCTGATGGCGGCGCCGGAGTCACCCCTCACGGACTGCCAGCCGTGCTCGAACACGGTCACACCGTAGTCAATCAGGGGCATGCAGAGGTCGATGATCTGGAACGTGTTGTCGGTGGCCACCTCGAGCAGGTCGTTGGCGCGGCGCGAGGCGGTACTTTTCACGTCCGGGTCGGTGGCCGCATCGCGCGCCATCCGAAGGCGGACGATTTCGTCAAACTCACGGGCATCCTTCTCGAACAGGGCGCGCAGCGAGGGTTCGATCGCGCCGAGTTCATCGAGCAGGTGGCGCAGCGTGACCTCGGTATTGCGCTCGGGATTCTTCTGCAAGCTCTTCAGGCACACCGTGCGGATGAGTTTGACTGCCAGCAGTCCCATGAGCGCCGCGGCGCTGCCCGAGCCGGGAGATGCTTGACCCGCGCCGAACGCATCGAGCAACTGGTTGGTCGGCTGCGCGAGCAGCTCGGCATCGCGAGGCACGGGGTCGGTCATGAGTGGGGCCTTTTGCTTGGGTTTTCCAACGTCATCCGGCTGCATCACCGTGGTCGCAATAGTCGCCGACGATTGCGAACCGGGCGCGATCTTGCCCAGCAATCCACGCCGGCGCCTTGCCTCTGCCAGTCCAAGTCTGGCCGGACTCGGGATCGCGGTACTTCGGTGCCACCGGGGCCGCCTTCCTCGAGCCGCGCTTCGTTGCGAGTTCGCCAGCGGTGATGCCATACAGTGTCATCAGCTCGCGGATTGTCGCCAGGGCTTCGTCTCGCTCGGAACGCATTGCGGCTTCTATGCGTGCTTCCAATTCGCGCCGTTCAGCAAGCAATTCTTTGTACGTCTTGGACATGCTTTTTCCTAGTTCTCGAATGTCTTCAGCTCGAACACGCAGGCCGGCTCGCCTGGACATAGGAGCCCCTGTTCGACGCCGATGGGCACCTGGCTATTGCCGACGCCATAGCGCCAATAAGTGAAGTACAGCGCGCCCGCAGAACTAACCGCCCTGGCCTCGAGCGCCCTGAACGGACCCGAGTTGATTTTTCCCAACTGCGGCACGAGGTTGATGTCGGTCCTACCGCCCAGCGTGTGAGCGATCGCGTGGCCGCGGTGATAGCGGCCGCTGTTATTGAGGGGGTGCCCTTTCATTCGCGTCGCAATGACGGCTCTCGATTCGTGATTCCTGCCTCTGCTGATACCCCATGCGGCCACGAGACGTTCAGCTGCCACGTCGAACAGATACGAAAAGCCCGCATCCGATGTTTCGAGCAATTCGCAATCTGGCGTATTGCTAGCGTAATCCTGCGCCCACATCGCGAGGAGCAGCGGCCCCACATCCTCGCGAAAACATTGCGGTGCCGTTTCGCGCGACAGGCGCGTCAAGATGCCGTTCAGCGGCTCCCGATAATCGATCATTGCCCTCTCCCGACAACTAACGATGCAATCCGATGTGACCTCGAATGGACGATGCGCAGGCTAGCGGCTGACAGTTCTTGGGATTCCATTCGCTGTTCCGCTTTGAATCTCTAAAATCACCACTCGCCGTTCCGCTGGAAATCGGCGGCGAATGCATCTATATCACGCCTGAAGTAAGCGTACATGTATTCGTAGCTCGGGTGCCCGCTCTCGATCGATGTTCCGAGCACGTCAAACGTCTTTTCCTCGGGCCTACAGCCCACGTTTCGCCACGTCCCGTCGCACACATTCCAGGACACCAGGGGCATCCAGTGGAATCGCTTCCTACTCAGGACCATCGAAGATATCGACCATCTGTACAACGCGGCCGCGCGGGAAACTCCCTTGCAGCCAGTCCTGCCATTCCCACGCGTATGCGCATTCACCTTCGCCGTCGACCACCGGGCAGGCCGAGCCGCGCAATGCAATGCGGAAGCGGTCTTGCCACGGCTCCGGGATGTCGCTCAGGCGTACCGCGAAGGCGCGGCCTGCGCGCTCGATGAGCGGGACGATGGGCGCTGACGCGATGCTCATGAAAGGGCCCTCCCGTTCAAATATCGACGCCGAGCGTCGATGATGGATCCGGATCTTCTGGCTTTTGAGTCAGATCGCGCGCGAGCAGCTCGCGCACCATGTTGAAGAAGTCTTCCGCCTGGCCTACTGCCCAGCGTGCTTTGTCGGCAACGATCGCTTCGACGCCATAGTCTGCGATTCCGCGCAAACTCTCGACCTGCCGCAGAGCCCTACCGAACTCCGGTTGAACAAGGCCGCCCTTCACCAACTTCAAGCCGAATGCAGCGATCAGCCCACTATGGGTCTCTGGCGACTTCTCCGCCACGCCACTACCCAGAAGCGCTGCGTGGGCGGCATCAAACATGGCGTAGTACGCGCGATTACACGCGCCCTCGTAGCCTCCGGCCTGTAGCAGCACACGCGCCTCTTCGAGTGCACGTCCCGCCTTCGCCATGTAGTCCTTGTGCGTCTTGCTCACAGCGGGATTCCTTCACGGCGAATGTTCTCGATCAGTACCGGATTGCTGAACAAATCGGGGTGTTCCATCTCATCCTCCCAAAGCGGCAAGGCGCCGACCAGCACGCCGGTTTCGAGCAGCACATCGAACGACGTGCCCGCCATATCGAGGGCTATATCGGTGCGCTCCCCATGCTCGCCACGAAGAATGACGGCAATGTCTGCATCGCTCTCGTCGGTATTGTCGTGTCGAGCGCGACTGCCGAAGAGAATGGCTCGGCTCACCGGATAGCGGACCGCGATGCGCTTCAAAAAGACACGTGCCGCGCGGGCCGTTAATGGGTCAACAGATGGATTCATCACGGAAATCTCCGAGGTCATGCTTCTCATGTTAGGCGTACATGCACCATATCAACCCGCTTTGTTCAGTTTCTTCAATGCCTTCTCAAGCGCTTCAATAGCCCAGTCGTGACAGGTCCGAGCGCGCGACGTATCCGGATCGCAAGTCCACGACTTCACGGCATTCAGGCTGCACGGGCGGCTGGTTTGCTTTGCAATGAGCCTGGCGGCTTCGCCCTGCGTTCCCGCGAGCGCGCACAGCTCCCGCATGCGGGAACGATTGTCCATCGTTGGGGGTGGCGATAACGTGTTCATGTACACCAATATATCACCGGACTTCCCATCTGGCACGCCTTCAGCCTTTACGGCATTCGCCGTCGGTGCCTGAGCCTAGACGGCGAGGTTCCAAGCATTAGATCACCCCGCTCACGATCGACGATAGTTTCACTGGATCACCTTCGACAAGGTTCCGCACGGCATAGAGGCTTGAGACACCGATGAGTTCTTGAATGAGCTTCAGCGACCGGCCGTCACGATGCAGGCGCACTGCGAAGGTGCGTCTCGCGGCCGATGCGTTACCGCACACGCGGCTGGCTGCATCAAGGGCGCGGTCGTGGGCGGAATTGCCGGGCACTATGCCGGACATCACGCCGTCGCAGGTGCGGTTGGCGGCTGCATTGTCGGACGACACTTGGCGAAAAAGCATGCTGAAGAAAAGGTCGTGCAGCGGCAGGCGACACACGTGCAGTAGTTCGGGAACAATCGGTCACCTGGCCGTTTAAGCCTGCCTTAATTGTTGCCTGCAATCATAGCGACACGAATTCGCCTGCACGGGCCCCTGTCTTAGCGCCAGCACATCGGCGGCATTTTTCCGTGACAGGGCGAGTTCCGCAGGGAATACCGAGAAATTTTGACGCGAGTCGATACCATCATGCCCAGTACATCGCGAACCAGCAAACAGACCCACCCGGCCATGTCGCCACTACTGCGTGCGTTGACCTATAGCCGAGCTGCACACGAACCCGTGACCCAGGCAATGCTATTACAGTGTTATCTGTCTCTCGATGCCTTTCGGCGTGGTCATGGCTCGCGTGACCTGTTTACGACTCTCGCTCGACAACTACTTGTTGCCGATGAGTTGTGTCGTCTCGGTCACCAGCCGGATGCGATTGCCGACATTGAGGCGGCGCATGGAGCCTTGATGCATGTTGATGCCGTCGAGAAAGTGACGGGCAAATGGTTCATGGGCAATAACGACTACGCGCAGCTTTGCGTGGTGCTCGAAATCTTCGACCGCCAGTTGTCCATGGCGTCGCTCGGCGACATTGCAAAGGCCGAAGCGCAAATGCTTGAACGCATGATTCGCGCTGAACAGAAACTTGCCATTGTCTAACGCCCGCGAACCGAAAGACTTCGACGACACCCTGCGCCGACTGGCAACGATGCGGTCGCAGATAGGTTGCACAATACTATCCGAGCATTTCCATGATTTTGCGAACGCCAGCGACGTCATCACTGGTTTTGGCCGATGGAGCGTGCTCGAGATTGGATGGCGGGTAATTGCCAACACGCGGCACGGTGTTGCGTGCCCATCCATAGAAGAGCACCCGGAGATTCGTCGTAGCTAGCCCATCCAGGTCAACGCGCTCGCCACCCTCAAGCGTTGGCAACACCTTGGGGCTAGTCGATGTACGGAATGCTCTAACTTCCGACAATAGGGGGTTCAACATGGAACTCGACACGACCACTTTCCGGCAATTGCGTCGGCTGGCCCCTGTCCTCGAGGACATTCTCAGCACTGGGGAGGTCGAGCACGCCGACCAAGCGGTGAATCTCGTAGCACTGGCGCAACTCTGTTTACGTTTGTCCAACGTGTATCACTGCGTGCACCCGGACGAGACAATACAAGCGAGCCTCGACGCCCTTGAATTGAGCTAGCGCAATAGTTCTCGACCCTGCGGTGTGCGCTCAATCGCCGACATGGGAGCCAAGCCAGTGGCCGAACCTGTGCACGCGTCTAGTGGCAACACACGCGGAGTGCAGGTGTCGGCCTTGGGCGACACGTCGCGGCGAACATAGCCGCAGCGAGCCTAGCGCAAGTTACCCTACGTAGAATCAGAGCTGCATATGCTCAACGGGCTGGGCTCGACCTCGCGCGCAGAATTTCCCGAACGCGCTTTGCCGCAAAGATTGAGTTTCAGCGCAACCGATGTTCACCATGAGCGTCGCCAGCATCATGTCGGTGTGAAGACTGTTGCCGGAGTCTCTTCCAGTTGTGCGAAGGTCCGCCTGAACCGATATGGCTGACCACCAACGACAAACTGATTCCAGCCAGGGCTTGTCTGCTCCAGAATCGCGAGTGCTGTTGCAGCCGCAATTTTTCCGCGTGGCCTAATATCACTCAGCGAATCCGTTACATTGGCGACATAGACGGTAAAAGACTGCTCACTGGTTCGCGCGAGAATCACCAGCCCGCCTTCGTCGAGCGACAACTCGAGATACTCTGCAAGAGTCAGCAAGGGCTCGGACTGGTTGTCTACGTTTTCCATATGTTCATGCCCGTATCTGCTGCGTTGCGTTGAGTGCAAGGGCGGCTGCTCCGTTGCACGCGACGTTGCCACATTCCGCTTGCAAGATATACCTTCCTCGAAGAGTTCCGTTCGCCATCAGAAGCAGCGATGCTGGACGTGCTTTCCAGACCGCAGACACCCTGCTCCGACACTTGAGGATAGTCTACCCTCTTGACCTCCGCATCGGTCAGTACCTTGCTAGACTACACCGTCGTGGCGAATGGGGACGAGATGTGAACGTGTCTCGTCGCCCCGCACAGCCGGCACCGCACCAATAGACGTCGGCTCACACAATGTCACCTTGCACTACGCTCCTCTACCCGAAACAATGATGGACAATCGCCATATAACCCGAATGCCTGATGGGCGCGCTGACTTGCTCTGTTTTCTCGTCGCGACGGCGGCAGCGTCTTACGCACTGACCCAGGAGTGGCGAGTGGACCACGTGGTAGCAAATTGCCGCGCGTGGCTCGCGCGGCATCTGGTGTCTATGGATTGGTTTGAGCGCGTGGAAATCGGACAACTTGCGCTGAAAATCGCCGAAAGTGAGCTCCTGAAAGCAGGCATCGCTGTGCGGCTATCGAGTGTTCAGGCGCTCTTCACTGACGAAATGGGGCTCAATTACTCCAGCACCATGATTCAGAGAATGCTCAACCTTTGCAGGGAACGCGCTGACTCTCTGTAACCAGGGGAGCTACAACAAGGCACGAATGTGCTACTCAGCGCAAATCGAGGCGGACTACAGGACATTCCGGCGTGGATATAAACGGAAGCACCTCACTCCGCTGAGCGCGATACTTGAGGACAGGGAACGCCCTCATTCCGAGCACCATTTGGCTCGTATCGGAGATGTGCCTAGCGCAACTCCCGACCGTGGCGACCGCCGCTAGTCGCCTCAGTCAGACGCTGGGTACCGTGAAACAAAATCCCCAGGTCGTTAAGCGTCGCCGAGATAGCGGGCAGGTGGGCGGACCTGATGCAGCGAACCCGGCGGCCCGCGAGAACCGCCCGTGGCCGCGTTGCGATGAGACAGAAGACCGCATAGACTACCGGTTGAGCATCAATAGCGCGTAGGAGGCGACAATTCATTTCTCCAAGAGGCGGTCCAGTGCGCGACAGTCGTGGGTTGCACCTCACGCAAAGGGACGGGTGAGCCAACGGTCTACGCTATCGGCAACATCTGTTCGAGAAATGGTCGACGCAGGTCGATACGTGTCACTTGGTGAGGCTCTGCCCAACCGGCGCTGCTGCCTCATCTACAGCAAAGCGGACGGCCGCTGTTTTGTCGTCGTGCAAGACATCAGTAACTGGGCCGTTGTTACGATTCTGCCACTCTGGATGTGGAACAAGGGCGATTTGCCGGAAAGCTCGCCTCAGGCAGACGAAGCGCGAAGGTTGGCGCTCGAACCTCGCTCACGCCAGCCAAAACGACAAAATGTCGGACATCAGTCGCGACACCCGACCGGCCTCTTCAGGCGTAGACGATAAGTCCGCCTGGAGCGCAACGATTCTGGCCGATACCCGGTGCTTCGCCTCGCACTCTCGAGGCCCCTTCCACGACGCATCCCGTGCAGCCTCGAAGGCCGCTGTGAACACTCTGCCCATGCCGTGGCCGTACCCTCAACAAAGGCGGTGACCTTGCCATCCCTGCGGGCGCGGTGAATCCAGGACGTGGCACTGTCCGCATTCACAAACGGCATATAGCTGAAAAGAGAATGGCCCGTCTCCGCGGACCATTCTTTGCGCGACAGCAAGTGCCGCCGAGATGTCAGATTGGTTGAATGTTGGCCGCCTGCTTGCCCTTCGGTCCTTGCTTGACCTCGAAGCTCACCTTTTGCCCCTCCTGAAGAGACTTGAAGCCCTCCGCCCTCACTTCCGAAAAATGAGCAAACAGGTCTTCGCCGCCATCGTCCGGCGTAATGAAGCCGAAACCCTTAGCGTCGTTGAACCACTTAACCGTACCGGTTGCCATGTTATTCCCTATTGGTTGGATTGGTCATCGTGCGAGCCCCTCGCGCGTACGCGAATTCAAGAAAAGTGAAAGAACAAATCGGAGGGGTATCGCGGAAGATTCGGAAACACGAGCGACCCATACTTGTCACTTGAAGCTTGAGTTGGCGCATAGCGGTTTATACGGCGGCTCGTTGCGCGGGTCAATTGGCGTTTGTCTGGTTTGGCTCCCGCTGCGAGACACAGCCTCAGAGCACCGTGAGATGCGCTCGTTGGCGACAGCGCACCGCATCAGCTTCGCGTCGCGGCACTCGGTCTGCGCCAATCGCCCACGCGCCGTTAACGAAGACGGCTGAGTACCCTCTTTACTTAAGCGCCCTTTCCCGAAGACGATGAGGGGGAGGCTGCCGCCGTAACTGCATACGCACCCGACATGCCGCCGGGCGGTGCACCACAAAAACAAGCACGCACCAGCCCAGACTGGTGCGAGCAGTATGAACGCGAAGTTCCCGTTACCAGAAGCTCATGGCGTACCGCCCCTCGTCGTCACATTGCAGCTGACACTGACGGCGGTGCGCAATGAGGGTGTGAAAACTGGCAGGGTCGCTGGGCCGCTCATTGTGCTCGGCGTCGGCGAACCCGAGCGCCTCAATCAGCCTTTTTGCACACCAGGCCGTTTAGTGAAGGTCCTTTTGCTTGCACGAGTGCCCGGCGCCATCGTTGGCACCCGACGCCGGACCCGCGCGAGCGGTTTACTCCTCTCGCCCGTAATTCAAACCCTTTCGCATAGCCGTGTACATGGGCGCAGTCTTGTGCGGAGGGGTACAGGTCGTTGTTTTTGCGTCAACTCGGCTCCAACCCCCTTGTTTTAGCGCCTCGCCCGTTGCGGATTCAAATCCGAGTTGCTACGCTAGCGCCAGCCTGAGGATTTAGGTCTTTGCGTATTGTCGGTGACTACGCAAAGACAAAGGTCTCGGGCCAACCTTTGACCAATGACGAGGAATCTATGGCAACAACGAGTGCAACGAAAGCTGCAGCAAAGCCGGCTGCGAAGAAAGCGGTAACTCCGGTCGAGAAAAAGGCGAAGGCGTCCCCGGTGAAGAAGGCTGCGGCCCCCGTCGCGAAGAAGGCGGTCGCTACCGCGCCGCTGAAACCCATCAAGGATTCGTTCACGAAGGCTTCGCTGGCCATCCACCTTGCCGAGCGCGCAGGTGTAGAGCCGAAAGCCGCGAAGGCTTTGATGGCCGCACTGGAAGAAACGGTGCTCGCGTCGGTCCACAAGAAGGGCGCGAAAGCGTTCACGCTGCCGGGTCTGCTGAAGATTGTTGCTCAGGACGTGCCGGCAAAGAAGAAGCGTTTCGGCAAGGACCCGTTCACTGGTGAAGACAAGTGGTTCGCCGCGAAGCCCGCTTCAGTGCGTCTGAAAGTGCGCCCGCTGAAGAAGCTGAAGGACGCCGCGCTCTAAACCGAGCCGCTGGAAAGGAAGCGCCCCTCGCGACGGAAGTCTGAGGGGCTTTTTTGCTTCTATGCCTGAGGCGCACGGGCCTTGATTTAATCTCGCTACTCAAGATGAGCTGGGCGATACTGCCGAGCACTCGCCGTGTACAACCGCGAGTGCCCCACGTGCGCCGGACTATGTCACTTTAGCAAAAGACGGGAAATCTGGCGCATCTACCACCTTTGCAATCAGGTCCTGCACTGCCGGCATCAGCGCCTGGGCAGTCTGGTTGCACGCTGTTTCGCCGAAGTAACTGGACGTGTACGAATATTTTTCCGCAATGCTCAGACTGCGACCGTTCGACGATGACACGGTGAGGTCGAGACTCCACGCGCCGGAAACGGCGGCCGATTAGAGTCGATATCCCGATGCAGAACGACCGGGAAGACAACCTCTCCCCCGTGTGGCTCGGATAGCCAGGCGGAATCCGCGCAGGAAGGGGGTACCAGGATTAGCGCAGCTCCAGCTCGATGTCGTCAAAGAGTACGTGCGGAAGCCCGCTCGAGAACTGGACGCCAAGTTTGTCAATCTTCTCGCGAAGGAAGTTGACTGTCATGTGAAGAAAGTGCGCGCCAGATGACGAGTGGATATCCGCCACAACAGCGAGACTGAAGCGGGTCGCCTTGCGACGGCGCGAAAGCCGGGACTCGAGTTCAAGGAGCCCACGTACCGCCAGCTGGGCAACGGACTCGGCGAGTGCAGCCCCGACACCAACGCCGCGATGTTCAGGCACGACCCAGATTTCGAGCACCTCGATTTCAATCGATGGAAGCTGGCCGGTGGCGGCGTCCTCGATACGGACTACGAATGTACAGTAGCCCACTGCCGAGCGGCCGGCATACGCGACGAGCTGGTACCCGAACCGTGCGCAACCGGCGACGGACTCGCCGTCTCCGCAATCTTCCCCCTCGGTCACAGAGGACCAGGCAGTGTGCTGCTCTGACAGACTTTGCCCGGAAAGAGGCGCTGCCTCGCAGCTCGCCTCATCCTGCTCACGCGCATCACGCAGCTTCTTTCGCAGTAAGCGGGCCGAAGCATGGGGAGATGAGTTTTCATGGTGCCCGCAGTAGACGACATATCGGCGGCCGCCGCGCTCACACTCAAGAACCGCCCCTCCGGCCCGGACCTCAAGCGGCAACGGCGTGGCAAGCGGCTTAGACAACAGTGAATGGCGCGCGCGCTGTTCGACAGTCATGCAGACGATAGTGTGTCTCTGGGTGGATAGGTTTAGCCCTATTTTACCGCTGTGCCAGACCTCACGCTCAATCACCGCAAAGGCGGGAATCGACTCGCTATTCCGGCTCGCACATTCTCATCAGTGCACTGCCGCAAGTCACACAAGGGGAGTCAGGCGTTGAGTCTGCGATACGCGCTCAGGTGGCGGAGCAAGCCCTGCTTGTCGCCGCGTATCTCGCTCAGCCTCGCGAGATTGAAATGCGCGTCTGCATACGTTGGGTCAAGTTCGATGCACCGCTCGTAGGCGAGCGCTGCATCGTCGACCCGTTTCAGCTCCTCCAGCACAACTTCGCGGTTGAAGTGGAGCAATGCATCATCCGCGAAATGTCTCAGAGCCGTGTCGAAGACGGACAGGGCCTCCTCGCACCGCGACTCCGCCTCGCAAAGGAGCGCGCCAAGATTGGTGTACGCGTCGAAGTGAGGTTCTGGCGAAATCTCAAGCACCTTCCGGTAGGCCTGTTCGGCACCGACGATGTCGGTATCGGTGAGTTGCTCAGCCAGCGCAAACCACTCAGCGGGCTGCTGCCCAGCGCTCTTGAGATTGCGCGGCGCTGAGTCGAGGAATGCAACGTCGCCCTTGAGAGGTGCGACCTCGAAGTCGAGCGGAAACTGGCCAGAATCGGCGTCCCATTGAGCCGCGCCGTCCTGATCGCGACGCTGTCGCCGACGGCCGTAATGCGGATACCCGAAGGAGGCAATTCTTCCGGCAGCTCAGCCTTGAGCTTCGTGAACGCGCGCAAAATCCTGCGCGCGGGTATATTCGCCGACTGTAGCTGGAACGCGGTGCGCAGCAGTATCACGTCCCGGAACGTGAAGCGCAGCGCGTTACGGCGGCCACGCGTGGGCTGGACGAACCCCGCAGAACATGGCTCTTTTTGCCCATTGCCCGAAAACTGAAAATCTGCCCCAATCCCTTGGTGGACAAGGCTTTCCGGGGAGTGATACAGCGAAATCGCTAACCGGCCTATTGCGCAGAGCGGGAATCCAGTTCCCGCAACGCGCATTGCAAGTCACGCCCGCGTTCGCTGTTCGGTCCGTGCTGCTCGTCCAGCGATTGGCGAAGCATGATCTTCAGCTCAAAGACGTAGGTTGGCGCCCACGGCTCAACCGATGCAATAGCCCGAATCAGGGCACGATACTCTCCGTACTGATCGGAGATGATCGCAGCGACAACTTTCGTGGCGAATGCCGAAGGCTCGACGCCTGCGTCGATGCTCACCTTGACCAGATCGGAGGAGGCCTGATCGAAAACTCGGCTGACTTCCCATCCCTCTTCGGTCGTGCGTTCAAATAGGGTTCCGGCCAGAGCGAAGAACTGCCACATCAGATCCGGTGCAAGATCCGGTGCCGACCGGGAAACATTCGATGCAATGGCGACCCGCATGCCGTCGAGTTCCTCGGCCAGTTCGCCGACCTGTTCCGCGTCGAGAAACGACGTTTGCGCGCCGAATTCGCTGATCCATTCGCGAACGGCAGCGACAATGTTTTCGTCCTTTTGGGCGGACAGTTCGAATTGCAACCGACGCCGCATGCACGGGTTCGTCATCGCCACCTCGGCCAGCAGTGTGGCCAGGCGTTCCGGCCCGACGGCCGCCAAGGCTTTGGCATTGATCGGATCATCCTCGCTTGACATACAATCTCCTGCAGAATAAAAGCCTTTGATGCCGCGGACGGTGGAATACTTGAGAAATCAGTTGTGCTACGTTCCAGTCCGTCTGCGCGACCTGGGTTTCAGCGGTGACGATTGGGCGGGCATGCCAGGAATCGGCTCGAACAGCGCCTCGAGATCATGGGCCGAGAACTTGACTGTGCCTGCGGCATCGTCGGAGAGGATCGCGCTGGCGAGTGCGGCCTTATGCTGCTGCAGCGCGACGATTTTTTCCTCCACACTGCCGGCCGTGATCAGCTTATAGACGAACACAGGCTTGTCCTGTCCAAGCCGATGCGCGCGATCGGTGGCCTGATTCTCCACGGCCGGATTCCACCATGGATCGTAGTGGATGACGGTGTCGGCCGCGGTCAGGTTCAGGCCCACGCCCCCGGCCTTCAGGCTGATGAGGAAGAGCGGCACCTCACCCCGCTGAAAGCGTCTGACCGGGGCGGCACGGTCGACCGTTTCGCCGGTCAGGATAACGTACGGAACCCGGGCTTTGTCGAGCGCGGCTGAGATGAGCTCAAGCATGCTGGTGAATTGCGAGAACAGCAGGATTCGACGCCCTTCCTCAATGAGTTCGGGCAGCATCTCGAGCAGCAGCGCAAGTTTGGCGGATTCCTTCACGCGAGCGGCCTGCGTGGTCTTGAGCAGTCTTGGGTCGCAGCAGACCTGGCGCAGCTTGAGCAGTGCGTCGAGCACGATCAGATGGCTGCGTGCAAGGCCATTGACGGCAATTGCATCGCGAACCTTCTTCTGCATTGTGGCGCGCACGGTCTCGTACAGATCGCGCTGTGCGCCTTCGAGATCGACCGTACGCATGATGGTCGTCTTCGGCGGCAGTTCGGTGGCCACTTCGTCCTTGCGCCGGCGCAGCATGAAGGGGCGGATACGGCGCGCGAGCAGCTCACGCCGCACGGCATCGCCGCCTTTTTCGATCGGAGTCCGCCAGCGCCGTGCGAAATCGTCGCGCGAGCCCAGAAACCCGGGGAGCAGGAAGTCGAACTGCGCCCACAGTTCACCCAGGTGATTCTCGAGCGGCGTGCCGGTCAGGCACAGGCGGTGCGTCGCCCGCAGGGCGCGGATGGTGGCGGCCGCCTTGGTGGCCGCGTTCTTGACGTACTGGGCCTCGTCGAGGATCAGCAGGTGATACGCGTGCTGCGCGAGCATTTCCTCGTCGCGCCAGGCGAGCGCATAGGTCGTGAGCACGAGATCATGCCCGGCGATCTCGTCGAAGCGCGCGTGGCGTTGCGCACCATGCAGGTTGAGGACGCGCAACGCGGGCGCGAAGCGCTGCGCCTCGTCGCACCAGTTGTGTATGAGCGTGGTCGGCACGACGACGAGCGCGGGCTGTCCGAGGCGACCCGCCTCCTTTTCGGCAAGAATGTGCGCGAGGGTCTGCACCGTCTTGCCCAGGCCCATGTCGTCGGCGAGCACGCCCGAGAGTTTATGTTCGCGCAGGAACTGCATCCAGGCGAGCCCCTGACGCTGATAGCCGCGCAGTTCAGCCTGCAGTCCCTGCGGCACAGGCACTTCAGTGACACCTGGCCCGGCCATCAGGCGCTGGGCGAGCTGGCGGACTGATGCGTTGCCATGAAACTGCCAGCGGCCAGTATCGTCGAGCGCCGCGAGGCGCGCGGCATCCCACTCGGAAATCTGCATGCCGCTGCCGACATGCTCGAGCAGATCGACCAGCACGCGCACGACTGGTTTCAGACGCCCGGCCGGCAAGCGCAGCCGTTCGTTGCTCGGCGTCTTAAGTTCAATGGCTTCATCGTCGGCGATGCTGTCCAGCTGCCCGGAGAGCCAGCGCGCATCGCGCGCAAAAAGATCGGCCAGCAGCGGCTCGAGGCGCACCCGCTGGCCGTTGACCGTAATGCCCATTTCGACGTCGAACCAGCCTTCGTCCGTCTGCCGCAGGCTACCCTCGATCGCATTGATCTCAATCACGTTGTGACGGAACGCGGCCGCCATCTCGACCAGCCAGCCTTTCTCACGCAGGGCCGGCAACGTGTGTTTCATGAAGCTCGGCCAATCGTTCGCCCCTGACGGTTCGAGCATACCTGCCGGGAAAGCCTGAGGGCCCCGCGCCCGATTGGATGAGATGACACGCAGCCCGGCCCGCTGCAGCTCCGTCAGGCGGCGCTTCTCGCTGGCGGAATCGCGCTGGATCTGCATGAGTTCGCCGTGCGCGCCGAGACGGATGAGCGCCGTGTTTCCCTGCGCGGGAACGCGTTCACCCTCGTAGTCAAAGCTGACGGTCGCGAAATCGAGCGCATTCTGTACGTTCGTCGACGACCAACCCGGGCTCCAGGTCAGCAACGTATCGAGCGAGAGCACCGGTACCGGCGTGGCCCCGATCGTGCGCACGCTCGACTGGTCGTACGCGGGCGGCAGCGGCACGCCGGGCGTCACTTCGCGCAGCACGTTGCCCACGAGCGGAGCCTCGTCAAGGGTGATGGCAGGCATCGACAGCACGTCCGCGATTTGGGAGGCGGGCCAAGCCAACTCGACCGGTCCGGCTTCGCCCGCCTGGGCATCCAGATACCAGCACGGCTCCGTTGCCGTAATCAGCACGGTGGCAGCAGGTTCGGTCTGCAGGCCTGGACGCATCCGCGTGTCGGGCAGTGTCTGCCAGGTAAAGTGTCCCAGGCGGACTGGTCCGCCGCGCAGTGGGCACGGTTGTCCGGAATGCATGGTGCTGGCCTCGGGTGAAGCAAAGGCGCGGCCGGTGGCAATGAGTTTTTCGAGAAGCGCAGCGCCCGTGGCGCCCTGCAGCCCGAGCTGGCCGCCATATGAGCCGCGTGAGCGCCCGAGCCACAGTCCGCGCAAGATCGGTAGATCTTCTTCGCTCACGAACTTCGGCGGCTTGACGAGCGCATTCTCGATGTTGTGCCACGCGTCCTCGAGCGAGCGAATCGAGCCGTCGGCGGTCACCCGCGCCTTGTACAGCACGATCTGCGGGTAGCCCTGATACGAACTGGTGATCACGTAGGCGAGCGCATGGGATGCCCGGGCGGTCGCTTTTTTACTGCCCGCGGGCGCGCCCAGATGCCTGGCCCGAAAAGCCTCGAGCCAGCCTACCAGCTCGGGACGCACGCCGGTGACCGCTTGTTTGGGCAGGTGGACAAGGCCGGCGATCAACAATGCCGCCACGTGCTTGCACTCGAAGCCGACCGGACACGTGCACTCGTTTTCGATCCACATACCCTTGTCGACGTCGTTGAACACGACCCAGACGTCATAGGGGCGCGACCGTGTGCCTTGTACCTTTCCCGTGAGCTTATGGCTGTCGCGCCAGCGCAGATCCGAGACGGCGGGCGCGTAGTCGCGCGCCTTGGCGACCGTGTAGGAGCCCAGCCATTCCGTGATTTGCTTTCGGTCGTATTGAATGGTCATCGGCAGAAGATCTGGGTCGTACGTGTATCGAGAGGTTTGAGAGAGTTGCCGCAATCAGGCTGAGGCGCCAGGCATTTTACGCGCGTGCTTCGTCGGGTTGCTCCGCAGGTCCTGTTGGGGAGGGTGTGTCAGTGGTCTCCCTCGCCTTCTCCAGAACGGCGCGAACAGACGGGCGCGTTCTTTTTGCCGCGTCCGCGCCGCCTCTTGCAAACTATACGGCATTGCCGTATAGTTGCGGCATGTACACGATCATCGAAACCCCGGTATTTCTGCGCTACGTCGACGACATTTGGCGCGACAGCGAGCGCGAAGAATTCATCAATTGGATCGCGAACAACCCGCTCGCGGGCGACGTGATCCCCGGCACGTCAGGGCTACGCAAGGTACGATGGTCTCGGGCCGGGATGGGCAAGCGCGGCGGCGCGCGCGTCATCTATTACAACATGCTCGATGACGGCGAAATCTGGCTGCTGATCGCGTACACGAAAGCGAAGTTCGACAATCTGCCGGCGAGCTTTCTCAACCAACTTCGTGAGGAAATCGATCGTGGATAAGGAAATGGAACAGTTTCAAGCGGACCTGCTGAAGTCGGTCCGCCAAATGAAGGGCCGCGAAGTGGCGCGCGCCACGCGCGTCGAGCCCACCGAGGCGTCAGTCGCCCGCGCGAAGGTCGGCATGTCGCAGAGCGCGTTCGCATCCCTGCTCGGCGTGTCGGTGCGCACCTATCAGGACTGGGAACAGGGCCGCCGGAACCCGACCGGCGCGGCGCAAACGCTGCTGCGCGTGGCCGTCCAGCACCCTGAGGCGTTGAAAGACCTTCAACTGGCCAGCTGATTCAGTCGAGCGCGGTTTTCACCAGCAGGGCGAGGCGAAGGTATTCGCCGACCCACTTCGGGAATTTGCTGTTGCCGATCCACCGGGATACGGTTGTCGGATCAACGCCAAGGCGGCGCGCAAACTCGGCCTGCGACCAGCCGAGCACACTCAGCGAGCGGGAGAAGTCTTGTGCTTTCATGTTCGCGATGTTAGCAGGATGCCGATTCTGACACGGAGCAGCATCGGCATTTTGCATTCTGGAGGGTATCGCAATGGATTTACCCCAAGCAGACGACGCCGACCCGGCAACCGTGTTCACCGCCGCGCTTGGCGTGCTGTTCAAGACGCATCCCGACCCCAAGGCGCTGCTTGCCGCATGGGAACCGATCGCCGCCCAATTGCCGCTCACGATGCTGAAAAACGGCGCGACCGACATCTCACACAACGCGAATGTCGTCATCGCGCAAGGGCTCCTGAAGATCGCGCGTGACGCAGCAGGCGCGCCGCCAGCAAAGTGAACGCCTCTTGCCCGCACAATACGAACAATCCAACGGAGGAGCTATGGCGAGTTTCGATGAGGTCGGATTCCCGTCTTAAGAGCCAGACCAACGGAAGCGCGCCGCGCACGGGGCATACGCCGATGCTTTTGGCTATACCCACCATGCAAATAGCATGGCCTTGCGCGACATCAAAGCCATACCGATGAAGGGCATTTCGGAAGAAGTGCAGTGAGCCGTCGCGGCGTACACATGTGCGCGTGACGCGTTTCAATGCTCGATGCTGCTGATCGAGCGCGGCGCAATAGCAGACGCGCGCGTTGGCGCCCTTGTGCGCGGAGACGGCCGTTGTCGCCAAGGGGCTCTCCGCACATTTGACTCCCCGCAAGCTGCCGTATGCGCCGCGAATGTGGACTCGGTACTCGTCCATGGTTTGCGATCGCAGAACGGCATCGAAGCTGAGCTACCACTTGCGCTTGATCTGATGAGCAGACAGCGAATTGACGATCGGCATTACCTGCGCTCCTACAAACACGAGGAGCACCCCAAAGCAGGGAGAGCTCCTCGTGACGGTTGATAGATATCCCCGATAGGACTTAGGGTTAAGAGATCACCACCACCGGTGGGCGTAGTCCGAATCGATAAGTCGCGCCCGGCCAAGCACTCTGAACACGACCCACTCTTCTTCCGTGTCAGACAGCGTGATCGACAGGCCACTGGCTGACTCCAGTACAAGGTCAATGACGGAATCGTCGTCGACGTGACCGATGCTGCGAACGACGGCCTTTACGTGGCCGATGACCCGGCCGACCTCGTCCACACGGATACCCGGTGGCCGAAGCTGGGCGAGGCGCTTCTTTCGTTTGCGTCTCATACGTGATCCTTTTCAAAGCGTGAATTCCCCCTCCGTGGAGTTTCCGGGCGTGCTGGGGGCATGATTGAACGATTGCGGCTATCAACCGAACAGCCAAATACTGGACTGGCGTATTCCAATCTGCTTGAGCAGATCGACATGCTCAGACTCCAGTTCCGCTTGCGTGTTGACGACGCTCTGCAAACGGACGAGAAGGCCGCAAACGGCTCGGCCAACGTGCGAATCCGCGTCGAGGTCTGCGACTTCGGGATCGAGGTCCGACCAGAACGCCATGTCGAGGCGATGTCGAACCGGCACCGAGCCGGAAGTGGTGTCGTGTCGC
Source organism: Burkholderia sp. MR1-5-21 (assembly GCF_053427715.1). Classification (NCBI taxonomy): domain Bacteria; kingdom Pseudomonadati; phylum Pseudomonadota; class Betaproteobacteria; order Burkholderiales; family Burkholderiaceae; genus Burkholderia; species Burkholderia sp. MR1-5-21. The sequence goes on along the minus strand of NZ_JBSAXD010000022.1, from coordinate 10,192 downwards.
GATTCCATATGTGCTCCAGAAGAAATATGGGCGGCCCGATTGGGCCGCCCAGTGGGGTAAGAAAAACCGCGTGCGCGGCGATGAGAGAGGTGCCGTGTGGTTTCACACAGCGAGAGATAGGCGGTACTGGTCGCCCGCCGATGGGCGCGTGCGCGATAGCGCCGCGGTTATCCAGCGGGTCATTTCCGCCGAGCGGTGGGCGATCGTGTTTGACCGCCCTGCCCGATGCGCCTTCACGCGAGCACCGAAATCCCAGGCCATCGTGTCGACGGACGCGACCGCGTCGTGCATCTTCAGTTCACGCAGGGCGTCTCCCTTGACGCCGAAGAGGTGCAGCCGCATCCCTTTCGGTAGTGCGCGTTCGAGCCGATCAAGGATGGTGAACAGCCCATGTTGCGGGTCAGTCAAACTGCGCCGGCATACTGAGCCGACGCCGATGAGCGTCGGTGGCGCGACCCACGGCTGCCACCGCTCCCACACCTCCAGCGTCAGTTCAAGGCTCCGGACGTACGTCGAGGCGGACCATCCCTGTATGACTGGGGTGGGGATCCGAATCAGGTTCTGCACCGTTTGGGCGTCGCTGGAGCGCGCGAGCGCGTTTTGCCATGCATAGCAGACGCGCAGCGTGCCTTCGAGCAACGTTGCGGTCGCGTCGACGCGGTAATCAACTTCGGCTTGGTTCGACGCAAGCTCCGGCTCGCACGCCATGTCGGGCGCCGAATACCAGGTCGCGCCGGACAACGAGGCGAGCTCGACGAACTGTGCACAGGTCCACGGATACACACCAGCCATCCCGCGCTGACGCCCTTTCCGCTTCCACAGCATCATCGCGGTAAAGCCTGCGCTGTCGAGTGCGTAGTCCAGCTCGGTGAGGTCGGTTGCGTCCGGGAACTGGAACTGATGCACCGCGGGATTCCAGAAGGCGTTCGCCGACACCATGGCCGGATACCCTTCGTTGAAGGCATGAAAGGCGAGCTTGCCGCCCCGGTGTGGAATGCCGACTCGGACGGTGAGGTCATCGGTCTTGGGAGCGTTGCGCTGCCAAGTGGGCAAATCAGGCGCGAGGCCCGTTGAGACAGAGGAGATCATGGTTGCTCGCAATTTGACGCGAGCAGGCCCTTGCGGGCGTGCCCGCGAGGGTTGAGTGCGGCCCGCCTTGGCGACAAGCCGGCGATTGAAATGGTCAGGCTGATTCGAAGTCGAGCACGAATGTGCCCCGACGGGCGAACCTGAGGGCCAATCCTCGCCGCGTGAGTTCCTTGAACGCGGCGTAGACGGTGTTCAGGTGGAAGCCCAGCGAGTCGGCAATTGCCTGTTGGGTCGGCAGCTTGTCGCCAGGCTTGAATACGCCAGAACGAATGGCCGCCTCGATCTGGTCGGCGATCGCGTTCGCGACATGTCCGCGGATGCGGGCGAAGTCCGGGCGCCAGTGGCTCGGACTCACGGTCGCAGCCCGCGAGCGGCCGGGCGAGGTGGCGAAGGAAACGGATGGCATAGGTACTCCACTGATGCGCGTGCCACCTCCATACGGGAGCAAGGCCCGCATGCAGGGGCTTGAAAGGGACAGGTAAGAAAGCGGGGGCGATCAGAAGATCGCCGATGATTGAGACTTTCGATGCGCTGGATCGCGCGGTAGGTTGATCCAGCATAGCGCCGTCGCGTCCCATATTCGCCTCGAAAGCTCGCGGTTTTTGTACCGCTTTCGCCGCTTTGGTCCGTTGGCGCGCGATTATACGATTCGACCCCGTTTATAGTTGCGAGCGACGCTCGCCTATCCGGCCTGCGTACGCTAGCATTACTGTATATCCATACAGTAATGCTAGCGTTTCGTCCATGCACCCCGCCCTTGTCCACCCCGAGCGAATTCACCCATCGCTCTGGCGAGCGTCACAACTGGCCCGCTCGAGCGCGCGCGGCGTCGACACAGGCCATCCGGAACTGACGGCCGAGCTGCCTGGCGGCGGCTGGCCGGCCAGTGCGCTGGTGGAACTGCTCACGCAGCAGCCCGGCATCGGCGAGCTCCGGCTTCTGGCGCCCGTGCTCGCGCGCTTGGCGGGCCGGCCGATCGTGCTCATTCAGCCGCCGCACGCGCTGCAGCCGCTCGCGCTCGCGTATTGGGGCGTCGATCCGTCCGGGTTTATCACGCTACCGGCGCCGCGCACGGCTGACGCGCTGTGGGCCGCTGAACAGGCGCTGCGCGCCGGCACGTGTGCCGCGGTGCTGCTTTGGCAGTCGAACATACGCGCGGACGCGTTGCGCCGCCTCAATCTGGCCGCGCAAAGCGGTTCTGCATTGTTCTTTCTGTTCCGACCGGCAGCCGCCGCACGCGACGCGTCGCCGGCGCCGCTGCGGCTCGCGCTGGCACCGAAGCGCGACGGTGTCGACATCACGTTCGTAAAGCGTCGCGGGCCGCATCGTGATACGCCGCTGTTCGTCCCGCTATCACCCTCGCCGATTTTGTTGAATCGTCATGCAAGTCTGGATCGGCGTGCATCTGCCGCACCTCAACCTCGAAGCGTTCCGGCCACGATCGCCGGCGCCATCACCTGACGATGCGTGCGGTCTCGTCGTGCTCGAGCGTGGCCGCGTCGTGGCGCTCGATCGTGCCGCGCGCGCGCTGGGCGTCGTCGCCGGCATGCGCCGCGGAGGGGTGCTGTCGCTCGCGCCGGACGCGCAGATCCGCGAGCGCGACGTCGCGCGCGAGCGCGAGCTCGTGCTCGGCGTCGCGTACGCTCTGCTGCAGTTCACCCCGAGCGTCGTCGACGCCGACGAGGCCGTCGTGCTGCTCGACGTGACGGCCAGTGTGCGCCTCTTCCATGGCGTCCGCGCGCTGCGTCAGCGCGTTCGGAATGTCGTTACATCCTTCGGGGTCTCCGCCGCGATATCTGTGGCATCGACGGGCCCAGCAGCGTGGATGGTCGCCCGCGGCCTGCGCGGCGGGCTCGCGCTGTCGGCCCGATCGTTGCGCCGTGCGCTCGCACGCGTGCCGCTCGTGATCGCCCCCGATGCGCGCCGATTCGCGACGTGGTTCGACGAGCTCGGCTGCGAAACGCTCGCAGATCTGCAGCGCCTGCCGCGCGCCGGGCTCAAGAAGCGGTGCGGCACGCAGCTGCTCGACTGGCTCGACCAAGTCGCCGGCACCGCGCCGGCCGCATACGACTGGCTCGACATGCCGACCTCGTTCGACACCCGCGTCGAACTGATGGACCGGGTCGAGCATGCCGAGGCGCTGCTGTTCGTCGCGCGCCGGCTGATCCTGCAGCTGACTGGCTGGCTCGCGGCGAAGCAACTGGACGTCGCCGCGTTTGCGCTGCTGCTCGAGCACGAACGCGGCCGCGATGCGATCGCACCGACCGAGATCGAAATCGCATTGGGCGCCCCCACCCGGTTCGAGGAGCACCTGACGCGCCTCGTCAAGGAGCGGCTCGCGCACGTCGAACTCGCCGGGCCCGTAATTGTCGTGCGGCTCATTGCCCGCAGCGTGCAGCAAGCGGCCGCACCGAGCGATTCGCTGTTCCCGGAACCGGGCGGCACGCCGCAGGATCACACGCGGTTGCTCGAACTGCTGACCGCGCGCCTCGGCGCAGAGAACGTGCTCGTCCCGGCGCCCATGGCCGACTACCGTCCGGAAGCGGCCGCCAGATGGGTGCCGCTGCGCGATGCGCCAAAGGCGTCGCCGCTGCCGGCGGATCTGCCGCGGCCAGCCTGGCTGCTCGACAAGCCTGTCCCGCTGCTCACGCGCCAGCATCGCCCGTTCTATGGCACGCCACTGCGCATGGTATCGCCGGGCGAGCGCATCGAAGGCGGCTGGCAGGACGGTCGGATCGTCACGCGCGACTATTTCGTGGCCGAGGATGAAGCCGGCGTGTGCTATTGGATTTTCAAGGAACGGCCGACGGCCAGCGACGACAGCGAACCGCGGTTCTTCTTGCACGGCCTGTTCGGTTGATTCGCGATGAGCGCCGCCGAATACGGCGCCCTGCCCGCTTACGCGGAACTGCAGGTCGCCAGCGATTTTTCATTCCTGCATGGCGCGTCGCACGCCGAGGAATACGTCGCGCGCGCGGCACAACTCGGTTACAGCGCAATCGCGATCACCGACGAGTGTTCGCTCGCCGGCGTCGTGCGTGCGCACGTCGAAGCGAAGGCGGCAGGTCTGCCACTGATTATCGGATCGCACTTTCGGTTGACGGCCGCCGATGGATCGCCAGCGATCGCGTTCACCGCACTCGCGATGAACCGCGACGGCTACAGCAACCTCTGCGAACTGGTTTCGCTCGGCCGCATGCGCAGCAAGAAAGGCGCGTACCGCCTGGCGCCGCTTGATCTCGAGCATCCGGAAGCCCCCTTTACGCACCTGCGCGGCCTGCCCGACTGTATCGCGATTCTGTCGCCCGACTTCCCGGCCAGCGAGCCGCGCCTCGAGTCGCAGGTCGAATGGTTCGCCCGTGTGTTCGGCGATCGCGCGTGGGTCGCGTTGACGTTGCACGCACGTGCGATGGACGACATCCACCGGGGCGTGGTCGAGCGCGTCGCCGCATGCCACGGCGTGCCCGTGGTGGCCACCAGTTGGCCGCTCATGCACGTTCGGTCACGCAAGCCGCTGCAGGACGTGCTGACGTCAATCCGGCTCGGCCGGCCCGTCTCCGAATGCGGCTATGAGCTGGCGCCGAATGCGGAGCGCCACCTGCGATCGCGCCTGCGCCTCGCCAACCTCTACCCGGCTGGCGCACTGGAGGAAACCGTGCGCGTCGCGCGGCGCTGTACGTTCACACTCGACGACCTGAAATACGAATATCCGGATGAACTGGTGCCGGCCGGTTATGACGCCGCGACTTACCTGCGCGAGCAGACCTACATCGGCGCGCACCGTCGCTTCCCGGCCGGCATCCCGGTCGACGTGCAGGCCCAGGTCGAGCACGAACTGCAGCTGATCGCCGAGCTTAACTACGAGGCATATTTCCTGACGGTGTTCGACATCGTCCGCTTCGCGCGTGGGCAAGGCATCTTGTGCCAGGGCCGCGGTTCCGCCGCGAACTCTGCCGTCTGCTATTGCCTTGGCGTGACGGAAGTCGACCCGTCACGGCAGTCGATGCTGTTCGAGCGGTTCATCAGCAAGGAGCGCAACGAGCCGCCCGATATCGACGTCGACTTCGAGCATCAGCGCCGCGAGGAAGTGATGCAATACATCTACCGGAAGTACGGGCGCACGCGCGCGGCGCTGACGGCAGCCGTCACGACGTACCGGCCGAGGAGCGCGCTGCGCGAGGCCGGTAAGGCGCTCGGCGTCGATCCGGCAATCGTCGATCGGGTCGCAAAAAGTCACCACTGGTTCGACTCGCGCGTGGATCTGCTGCAGCGCTTCGCCGAGGCCGGTCTCGATCCCGACGCACCGCTCAACCAGCAATGGGCCGCGTTCGCCGCTCAGCTGCTCGGCTACCCACGGCACCTGTCGCAGCATTCCGGCGGCTTCGTGATTAGCCGCGGCAAGCTTACGCGGCTCGTCCCGGTCGAGAACGCGGCGATGGAAGACCGCACAATCATCCAGTGGGACAAGGACGACATCGAGGCGCTCGGCATTTTGAAGATCGACGTGCTCGCGCTGGGCATGCTGTCGATGGTCCGGCGCGCGCTCGACATGATCTCCGAGAAGCGCGGCGAGACATTCGAACTGCAGGACATCCCGCCTGAGGACGCAGCGACGTATGACATGCTGTGCGACGGCGACAGCATGGGCGTGTTCCAGGTCGAATCACGCGCGCAGATGTCGATGCTGCCGCGATTGCGGCCTCAGTGCTTCTACGATCTCGTGATCGAGGTCGCGATTGTTCGGCCGGGCCCGGTGCAAGGCGGGATGGTGCATCCGTTCCTGCGCCGCCGGCAGGGGCTGGAACCCGTCACGTTCCCGTCGGAGGGCATGGAGAAGGCGCTGAAGCGCACGCTTGGCGTGCCGATCTTCCAGGAGCAGGTAATGCAGGTCGCGATGCTGGCGGCCGGCTTCTCCGCCGGCGAGGCCGACCAGCTGCGACGCGCGATGGCCGCATGGAAGCGCAAGGGCGGCCTCGAGCCGTACCACGACCGGCTCGTCAGCGGCATGCTCGCGCGCGGCTACGATCGGGAGTTCGCCGAAGCGATCTTCGCGCAAATCAAGGGTTTCGGCGAGTACGGGTTCCCGGAGAGCCATGCGGCCAGCTTCGCGCTGCTCGTCTACTCGAGCGCGTGGCTGCGCCGGCACGAACCGGCGGTTTTCCTTGCCGCGCTGCTCAACAGTCAGCCGATGGGCTTCTATACGCCGTCGCAGCTGCTGCAGGATGCCCGGCGCCGCGGCGTCCAAGTGCTGGCCGTCGACGTCGCCGTGAGCACGTGGGATTCCGCGATCGAGGGCCCAACGACGTCGGCGCCCGTGCGGCTCGGCTTCTCGTTGCTGCGTGGCATGCGCGAGGACACGGCCAGCCGCATCGAGTTCGCGCGCGCGGTGCGGCCATTCGTCGACGTCGCAGATCTCGCGCGCCGGGCGCAGCTCGACCGGCACGATTTGCAGGTGCTCGCGCGTGCGAACGCGCTGCGCACATTGGCAGGTGGCAACCGCCGCGCGGCGCTCTGGCTGGCGGCCGCTGCGGTGCCCGACCGGGATCTGCTACGCGGTACCGAACGCGATGACGCGGCGCCGGTATTACCGCAGGCTTCCGAGGGAAAGGAGATCGTGACGGACTACCGCGCGATGGGTTTCACGCTTGGCCGGCATCCTCTCGCGCTGCTGCGAGATCGTCTGAAGCTCGATCGCCTACAGTCCGCCGATCAGCTGGCGACGCTGCGCAACGGGCAACTCGCACGCGCATGCGGGCTCGTCACGGTACGGCAGCGTCCGGGCACAGCGAATGGCGTCCTCTTCATGACGCTTGAGGATGAGACGGGTCAAGTCAACGTCATCCTGTGGCCCGGCCTGCTGGAAAACTTCCGGAAAGAAGCGCTCGGCGCATCGCTGCTCGCCGTCTACGGTGTATGGCAGGTCGAGGGTAAGGTGCGGCACTTGATCGCGAGCAAGCTTGTCGATCGAACCGAGTTGCTCGGGGCACTGCCGACGACGGCGCGAGAGTTTTGCTAACGCAATCGCGCCACCATAGGCCTGCGATCCGGAGCGGCGAAAGAGAACACTGATCTCGATACTATCAACTGCAGTGGTTCGCCGTACTTCGGCCACCGCTTTTGCATGCCTGACACATTTACTGATCGCCGTAGCTAGTAGCTACGCTGCGCCATTTGAGCTCGCCGGAATTAAAAATAGGACGAATCGAGATCTACACGCTCGCCGCCGATCGCCGGTCCGTGTCGAGTGACGGCACGCAAAATTCCCTGCTTGCCAAGCTCAAACGCAAGCAGCAATTGTCGCGCGTCCGTGTTGACGGCGCCAAGCTGACCGCAAACTACAGCACTTGGCAAGGCAAATGCACCGCACCCCCACCCGAATTTGTATGCAGAAAACCATATGCTTGAATCTTGGCGTACGGCAGCGGAAGTGAGGCTCAGGCTCGAGTTGTTCATAAGGTTTGCTGTCACGTTGGCCGAAGATATTTCGAGAGTATTGCATGCTGTTGGCCGAAGCTAGCGCCAAGGGGCTATCCCTTGCAGCCATTCCCAGAATCCAAGAGGCACGGCTCCCTCTTGGAGCCGCGCGGCATGCTGGAGTTGTTTCCGGCGGAGGAAATAACTGATGACATCGCTCCGAAATCTGCGCCAAAGTAACGTCATATCGTGGATTAGCGCTGCAACATGCGCCCGAACAGCGCGCGCAGCCAGATCGGACTTCGGCGGAACAAGAAATGCTGCAGTCATGGTTTTCGCGTCCCACGTCTTACCCGCTCCAGGTATCTTCCTGAGGCGATTTCAATTCGCACCGTGTCCTCTTCTTTTATGAATTGAGGAACGAGAACTTCCATGCCGCTCTCGAGCGTGGCCGTCTTGAAGGTGGAGGTTTCATGCTCGTGCAGGCCCGGCGGCGTGGACACGACGCTTAACTCGACCGCAGGGGGGAAATGCAATGCTGACGGGCTCGCCCTCGTACAGCTGCACCGGGATTCGCATATTGGGCTGAAGAAATTTTTCGAATGTGCCAATGGTTTCCGAGGAAAAACGATTTGTTCGAAAGTATCGGCATTCATGAAGTAGAAGGCCACACGATCCGTGTACAGATATTCCATCTCCTTGCGATCGAGCCGCGAACTCATCGAGCTTGCCGCTCGGGTGGAACCGCAGCTCCTTGATGTGACCGGTCTTCAGGCTCTTGACCCTGGCAAAGACCGCGCTACCCTGCTGACCACCGCCAGCGTGGTACCCGGCGCTGACGACGCTATGAAGTTCGCCGTCCAGCATGACGACCATGCCCGACTTAGGTCCGGAAGCCTCGACCATGTGCTTGTCTCCGCCTGGCCAGCAAGATGACGCTTTCAGCCTTGCACCGCAGCGGCCCCCCCAACAACCGGCCGGCCGCAACAGCGACAAATCATTCTGGCGAATTTGAACCAGCCTTGTCTCAGACTGACGAAGAGTCATCCGAATTCGTGGGATGCTCCGGCGGTACCGTGGCCTTTGCTGCATACTTTGCTGAATGACGTCACCGAATGCATCGAGATGGTTGCCAACCTTGCTCACTCCTGGTTGACCGACAGCGTGCCCATGGCCGCCGCACGGGCTGCCGGCCGCCCGCTAGTGGCGCTCGAATCGACCATCATTGCTCACGGCATGCCCTACCCGGAGAACGTTCGAACGGCACGCGAAGTGGAGGCCCTGATACGTGACCTGGGAGTGGAGCCCGCCACCATTGCATTGATCGGTGGGCGAATCCATATCGGCCTTTCGGATGACGAGCTGGAACTGATTGGCCGCTCGGACAACGTACACAAGGTCAGCCGCCGCGACCTTCCGGCGGTCTTGGCCGGTGGGGGGCTCGGCGCCACGACAGTGGCTGGCACGATGATATGTGCTGCGTTGGCCGGCATTGAAGTCTTCGTCACCGGCGGCATTGGCGGCGTGCACCGCGGCGCGCAGGAAACCTTCGACATCTCGGCCGACCTGCAGGAACTGGCGAAGACCTCGGTGACGGTGGTCTGTGCTGGTGCGAAGTCCGTCCTGGACATCGGGCTCACTTTGGAATACCTGGAAACCCACGGCGTTCCGGTACTCAGTTGCGAACAAGACAATTTCGCTGCGTTCTACACGCGCGATAGCGGCTTTCGCGCGAACTTCAGGCTTGACGACGCGGCGGAGCAGGCGCGGTTCATTCGTACCAAGTGGGACTTGGGCCTCGTGGGTGGTGTGGTGTTGAGCACCCCTGTGCCGGAAGCGGCAGCGATGAAGTTCGAAGAGATCGAGACGCTCACTCAGCAGGCGCTCGCCGAGGCCGCGGCGCAAGGAATCGCTGGCAAGGCGGTGACGCCCTTCCTGCTGGCTCGGATCGAGGCGCTGACGAATGGGCGCAGCCTGGCGACAAACATCGCCCTCGTGAAACACAACGCCGAGGTGGGGGCAAGGCTGGCACTGTCGTTGGCACACGTGGGGCGCCATACGGGCGCGGCGTAGCCGCCGGAATGTTCGATCTCTATCAAACTTCGAGTCACTTTCGAACGATACTCAAGGCGTGCGCTGTGCAAAGGCAGCGCTTTCCCGCTCGCCACTCGCTTCCGGCAACCGCCACGGCCGGAAGCGAGAGAATCAGCAATGGACGTACCGAGATGGCTGAAGCTTTCGGGTGTCACAAATGACGGTGACACCGCAAGTGCGCAAGCCATACCACGAGTGAGCGCCCAGCCTGCCTGTGAGCTGCGTACAAAGCCGGACGTCGCGATTGGCCGCAACCGCGATACCACTGACGGTGGAAATGTCCGGCGGTCTGCGACTGGGCAGGAAGCCACGTACATCCGATGGACGCCGCCAACCGCCGATCACATCCGACGGTTGGCCGGCCAACTGCGGTCAATCGAGCTCCTGGTATGAGCCTTCACAGAAGACCGTCGGGCCGGCTGCCTGTCGTATCCCGATTCGAGCAGATGGGTGGCAAACGAATGGTGGACAGCCCGCCAGGCCAGACAGAAAATCTTCTTTCACCCTAATTGAAGTGAATTGGACATGAAGGCGTTAGCGACACTTATCCTCTGCGGTATCACGTCAGTTGCGGTTGCCGGAAGCAAAGGCCTTC
>NZ_JBSAXD010000021.1:0-157500 GCF_053427715.1 Burkholderia sp. MR1-5-21 | reverse complement strand
CTCGGGTGCTTTTTTCGTTTTCGCCAAACTGGAATCGCGCGAATCGGTCGTTACGCGCCCAGTTCCGAGTGATCGACATGCGGCTGCTTGGCGGTATCGACGCTCGCGTCGTCCTGTTGCGGCGCCTTCGGCGCGGCCGTCTTCGCCGACAGCGGCTGCGCGGCCTCGAGCGTCGCATGCATGCGCTTCGCACCGCCGGCCGTGGCCGCCGTCGCAGCAGCCGTGACGATCGGCTTCGCCGGCGCCTGCGGCGCATTGACCGGCACGCTGTGGCCGCGCGCGACATCGCGCAGGCGCCCGCGCTCGGCCATCACCTTGCCGCTATATCCATTGTCGCCCGGGTTCGTCGAGCCGTTGTACATGCGCAGGCCGCTGGCAAGCGAGCCGCCGCGTGCGATGCAGTCCTTCAGCACGAGCGCGCCGACCTGCAGGTTCGCGAGCGGCTGCAGCGCGGTATCCGTGCCGCCAAAATACTCGAACTTGTCGGAGTGGACCTTCGACATCACCTGCATCAGGCCCTTCGCGCCGACGCCGCTCTCCGCATACGGATTGAAGCCCGATTCGATCGCCATCACGGACAGCAGCAGCAGCGGATCGAGACCGATGTCGCGGCCGGTCTGGAACGCGGCCTTGACGAGCTGGCCGACCGGCTCCTGAGCGACGCGGTAGCGACGCGACAGGTAGGTCGCGACGAGCGCCTGTTCGCGGTTCGACGCGAGCGAACGGTCGTCGCGCGCATCGGCGGGCACGCGCTGGGACGGAATCAGCTTGGCCAGCGAGACCGGCGAATGGCCGTTGTGGGCCTCGTCGGCGTCGTTCTGCGCGACGGCATCCGACGCGACGTCGAGACCGACTGCAAGCGCGTCGGGCTCCGGAGCATCGTCCTGCTGCGCCTGCTGCGCCTGCACGCCAGCAGGCGCGAAATTCGGCAGCGGATGACCGGTCAGCAAGCGGGCCGGACCGGCCTGCACGGCCGCGGACACGACCGGCATCAGCTTCGCGGCGATCGTGCCGCGCACGGTCGGCAGCAGCCACAGGGCGAGCGCAACCGCAACAGCGAGACAGCCTACGACGCTGAATAAATGGTGACTGACACGCGTCCCGCGACGCAGCACTGCACGCACGACGTGCGTGTGCCGCTCACTGGGACGCCACGATAACCAAGCGTTCATTCATATCTCCCATGAACATGATTCGTGCGGCTCGCTCAGCTCGATGGCGAGACAGAATGCGCGCCGCGGAATCACGACGCCGCACGTCTTGGTCGGGACGGCAGGCATCGGAGAAACGGTATAAGTACCGTTCGAGGCCACGGCAAAACAGGGCCGGCGCCTTCATATCCATATGAAGGCGGGCATATGCGGTGGCACTCACGCAAAAAACCAGCGTCAGGAGGCGCTGGCTGAGACTACGACGAGAACCGTCGACAAGCCGTGCAGGTTCCGGCAGACGGTGACGCGCTGCGTCAAAAGATCGGTGATTGGCGGCTCGAAGCCTTTTACCCTGCAACCAATGTGAGCCGATTCTAACAGGGTTTTATAGATCGTCAACACTATAAAACCTTCAAATCATAACAAAAAGTAATATTAGACAACCCTTCAGAACCGCGAGGCCCCTGCCGAAGCGGGTTTGCGCGCCGTCAACTTTTTTCGTGTCGGGCAGCCGCGCGGCCGGCCGGGTAAAATCGTCGGTCGATTCGGGGCCGCAGCCGGCCGCTGCGCCCGCCCATTGCTGCCCGCCGCGCGGGTGGCCCGGACCTTGTTCATGAAATACAAAGACTTACGCGATTTCATTCAGCGCCTCGAGGCGCTCGGCGAACTGCGGCGCGTCACGCAGCCCGTGTCGCCCGTACTCGAAATGACCGAGCTGTGCGACCGTGTGCTGCGCGCCGGCGGCCCCGCGCTGCTGTTCGATGCGCCGCCCCCGTACGCATTTCCGGTACTCGGCAACCTGTTCGGCACGCCGCGGCGCGTCGCGCTCGGCATGGGCGTCGATGCGGGCGACGAAGCCGCGCTCGGCTCGCTGCGCGACCTTGGGCGCCTGCTGTCCGCGTTGAAGGAACCCGATCCGCCGAAGAGCCTGAAGGACGCCGGCAAGCTGCTGTCGCTCGCTAAGGCCGTGTGGGACATGGCGCCGAAATCGGTGTCGTCGCCGCCGTGCCAGGAAATCGTCTGGGAAGGCCAGGACGTCGACCTCCACAAGCTGCCGGTCCAGACCTGCTGGCCCGGCGACGCAGGGCCGCTCGTCACGTGGGGCCTGACGGTCACGCGCGGGCCGAACAAGCCGCGCCAGAACCTCGGCATCTATCGCCAGCAGCTGATCGGCCGCAACAAGCTGATCATGCGCTGGCTCGCCCATCGCGGCGGTGCGCTCGACTTCCGCGAATTCACGCTGAGGAACCCCGGCAAGCCGTATCCGGTCGCCGTCGTGCTCGGCGCCGATCCCGCGACCACGCTCGGCGCGGTGACCCCGGTGCCCGATTCGCTGTCCGAATACCAGTTCGCCGGCCTGCTGCGCGGCAGCCGCACCGAGCTCGCGAAATGCCTGACCCCCGGCGTCGACACGCTGCAGGTGCCGGCGCGCGCGGAGATCGTGCTCGAAGGCTTCATCTACCCGCAGGAAGGCGCACCGGCGCCCGCCCCCGCCGGCGCGCCGCCGCGCCCGGCGAACACGCCGTCCGCCGCGTATGAACATGCGCTCGAAGGGCCGTACGGCGACCACACGGGGTACTACAACGAGCAGGAGTGGTTCCCGGTGTTCACGGTCGAGCGCATCACGATGCGCCGCGATGCGATCTACCACTCGACCTACACCGGCAAACCGCCCGACGAACCCGCGGTGCTCGGCGTCGCGCTGAACGAAGTGTTCGTGCCGCTGTTGCAGAAGCAGTTCACCGAGATCACCGACTTCTACCTGCCGCCGGAGGGCTGCAGCTACCGGATGGCCATCGTCCAGATGAAGAAGAGCTACGCGGGCCATGCGAAGCGCGTGATGTTCGGCGTGTGGAGCTTCCTGCGGCAGTTCATGTATACGAAGTTCATCGTCGTCGTCGACGAGGACGTGAACATCCGCGACTGGAAGGAAGTGATCTGGGCGATCACGACGCGTGTCGATCCGGTGCGCGACACCGTGATGGTCGACAGCACGCCGATCGACTACCTGGATTTCGCGTCGCCCGTCGCGGGCCTCGGCTCGAAGATGGGGCTCGACGCGACCAACAAGTGGCCCGGCGAGACGTCCCGCGAATGGGGCCGCCCGATCGAAATGGACGCGGCCGTGAAGACGCGCGTCGATCAGCTCTGGCGCGACCTCGGCCTGTGAGGACCCGCGCCGCCCGATTCCCGAAACCACAAGAAGAAAAACGATGAGCTTTCCGCCCGCCTCGATGATGTCAGACGGCTTCTTCCTGTCGCTGTCGCTTTGTCTCGACATTGGCCTCGTGAATGTCGCGATGCTGTCGCTCACGCTGTCGCACGGCTTCCGGCCGGGCTTCTGGCTGGGTGTCGGCTCGTGCGTCGGCGATCTGGTCTACGCGGCGCTCGCGCTCGCCGGGATGGCCGTGCTGCTGCAGTTCGAAGCGGTGCGCTGGGTGGTATGGATCGGCGGCGGCGCAGTGCTGCTGTTCCTGACGTGGAAGATGGCGCGCGAGGCGCTGGCACCGGCCAGGTCGCCGGACGGCGACGATGCGGACGCAGCGGCACCGCCGCGCGCGAGCGCGCGGCGCAGCTTCATGCGCGGGATGCTGCTCGCGATGTCGTCGCCGAGCGCGATCCTGTGGTTCGCGGCGGTCGGCGGCGCGCTGATCGCGAAGGCCGGCGCAACCACGCCGGCGACCGCGTCGGTGTTCCTGTCGGGCTTCTTCCTCGGCGGCCTCGCGTGGACCCTCTTCATGTGCACGCTCGCGAGCCAGGGCCGCAAGCGCGCGGGCCCTGGGCTGATGCGCGCATGCCACGTCGCATCGGCGCTGCTGTTCGCGTATTTCTCGTACAGCGTGATCATCGGCGGCTATCGCGACCTGATCGTGCACGCGGTCTGAACGGGCACCCGATTTCGTCGGGCGCGCGCCGCAACGCGCGCGCCGCGGTGCCGCGTCAGCCGTGCAGGTATTCCGCGTAGCGCGCGAGATCGACGTTGCCGCCGCTCACCAGCACGCCGACCCGCTTGCCCTCGACCGGCAATACGCCGTCGAGCACCGCCGCGGCCGCGAGACAGCCGGTCGGTTCGACGACCATCTTCATCCGCTGCGCGAAGAAGCGCATCGTCTCGACGAGCTGCGCGTCGCTGACCGTGACGATCTGCTCGACGAGCCGCTGGATGATCGGGAAGTTGTACGCACCCAGATGCGTCGATGCGGCGCCGTCCGCGATCGTGCGCGGCGTCGCGATATGCACGACCTCGCCGCGCGCGAGCGACTGCTGGCCGTCGTTGCCGGCTTCCGGCTCAACGCCGACGATCCGGCAACCCGGCGACAGCGCGGCGGCCGACAGCGCGCTGCCTGCGAGCAGCCCGCCGCCGCCAAGGCACACGACCAGCAGGTCGAGCGGCCCGGTTTCCTCGATCAGTTCCTTCGCCGCCGTGCCCTGCCCCGCGATCACGTGCGGGTGGTCGTACGGTGGAATCAGCGTCATCCCGCGCTCCTGCGCGAGCCGCGCACCGATCTCCTCGCGGTTTTCCGTGTAGCGGTCGTAGGTGATCACCTCGCCGCCGTAGCCGCGCGTCGCTTCGACCTTCGCGGCGGGCGCGTCGTGCGGCATCACGATCGTCGCGCGGATGCCGGCGAGCTTCGCCGCGAGCGCGATCGCCTGCGCGTGGTTGCCCGACGAGTACGTGATGACGCCGGCCTTGCGCTGCTCCGCGTCGAAATGGGCAATCGCGTTGTACGCGCCGCGGAACTTGAACGCGCCCATCCGCTGGAAGTTCTCGCACTTGAAGAACAGCGTCGCGCCGGTGCGCGCGTCGGCGGTACGGGAGGTCAGGACCGGCGTGCGGTGCGCGGCGCCGTCGAGACGGGCGGCAGCGTCGATCACATCGTCGAAGGCGGGCGCGGGCAGGACAGGCATCGGATTCGGGTGCGGGGTGACGAGGAAGGCATCCATTGTCCCAGCATCGCCGCTCGCCGACGAGCGACCCCGACAAAAAACGGCGCAGCATCCCGCCAGGGACGCTGCGCCGTTCGCCACGCGCGGTCAAGCCGCGCGGGAATCAATCAGCGGCGCCAGTAGCCGTGGCCGTAGTAGCCATGGTGACGCCAGTACGGGTGGCCATAATAGCCGCCATACCCGCCATATCCGCCATATCCGCCGACGACCACGGCGGGCGGATAGTAGACCGGCGGCGGCGCATACACGACGGGCGGAGGCGGTGCGTAATACACGGGCGGCGGGGCCGCATAGACCGGGTACGCCGGCGCGACCGGGATACCGATGCCGACCCCGATCGACACGTGAGCCTGTGCGGCACTTGCGGCACCCAGGCCCAGCGCGGCGGCGGCGATGAACGGAACGAGCTTCTTCACTTCGATTCTCCTGCTGGAGCGGTATTTTATGCGCCCCTGTCGGCAACGGCAGGCATGCACGTCGCATGCAAGCAATGTAGCGAAAACCCGGAGCACCCGCGTCGAGCATTTGTTGCAAATTGCAATCGTGCGCGCCCGCAGGCCACGCACCGCACCGCGCGGACGCCTGCCAGAGGGCGCCGCGGGTCGCGGGAATCCGTCCGAACTGACGGCTGCCGTCTGCTTGCGCGGTCAGTCTTACCGATTCCCGCGAACGCCGTGCGCGGCCACTCGTAATCAACGATTACAAATTTGAGACAGGAGCCCGACAGTTCGGGTTCCGGCGTCGAGCGGCCCGCCCGCGGGGTCGGATCGCATTGCGCAATGCATCGCTGATCGAGCCTATGCGATCCGGCTTTGCACGGCCGCAGCAACGACGCCACCCCGGCGCCCTGCCCCGCCGCGACCGCCTCGACATTCCTGCGATACTGACGGTCTCCCGGATTTCGCATTGCCCACTGTCATGTCCCTGCCCGACACACCCCGCCTCGGCTTCATCGGCGCCGGCCGCCTCGCGCGCTGCGTCGCGCAGCGCTTCGCACAGGCCGGCTTCCCCGTCGTCGCGATCGCGAGCCGCACGCCCGCGTCGGCCGCCGCCCTCGCCGCGCGCATCGACGGCTGCCGCGCCGTCGCAACGCCGCAGCATGTGGTCGATGCGGCCGACCTGATCTTCCTGACGGTCCCCGACGACCACCTCGCGGCAACCGCCGCCGCCCTGCGGTTCGATGCGTCGCGCGCCGCGCAACAGGCGCTCGTGCACTGCAGCGGCGCGTCGGACGTCGGCCTGCTCGACCCCGTCAGGCGGCAGGGCGCGGCGACGGGCGGATTCCATCCGCTGTACCTGTTCGGCGGCGGCGACGAAGACCTGACCCGCATCGACGGCTGCTCGGTGACGCTCGAAGCCGATGGCGCGCTGCACGCGGCGCTCACGCGCCTCGCGGCCGCGCTCGGCTGCCACCCGCTGTCGATTCCGGCGGGCGGCCGGATGCTCTACCACGCGGCCGCGCACTACGCGGCGAGCTTCGCGCTGTGCGGGCTCGCCGAAGCGGTGAACCTGTGGCGCTCGCTCGGCTTCGACGAGGAGGCCGCGCTGCGCGCGCTGCTGCCGATGCTGGCCGGCACGATCGAGACGGCACGCGACAAGGGGCTCGCGAACGCGCTCGCGGGGCCCGTGTCGCGCGGCGACACGGGCATCGTCGAACGCCAGCTCGCGCTGCTCGAAGCGCGCGGCGGCGATCACGCGACGCTCTACGCGCTGATGACCCGTCGTGCGGTCGCGCTCGCAGCGCAGCGCGCGGCGCCGCCCGCCTCGCTGCCGGCGCTCGCCGACGCGGTCGAGGCATCGCTCGCCCGTGCGGCAACGGGCGCCTCCCCCTCGCGCGACGAGGCGTGATAAGGTGTCGGCCGATGCGCCGCCATCCGGCGTTGGCGGCCGCACGCTACTCGACTGTATAAAAAGGATGCCAACGATGTTCGGCGAAATCGCCCGTTTTCTGCTCAATACCGTCTTCACGCTGTTCGGCGCCGCGTTGCTCCTGCGCGTCTGGATGCAGGCCGTGCGCGTGCCGCCGTACAACCCCGTCACGCAGGCCGTGCTGCAGGCGACCAACTGGCTCGTGCTGCCGCTGCGCCGCGTGATCGCTGGCGTGCGCGGGATCGACTGGGCGAGCGTCGTCGCGGCACTCCTGACCTCGCTCGTGTACGTCGTCCTGATGATCGTGATGGCGGGCGTCGATCCGACCGCGCTGGCCGCGACGATCGTCGTCGTCGCGCTGCTGACCGTCGTGAAGTGGGCGCTGAATCTCGTGATCTGGATGACGATCCTGATGGCGCTGCTGTCGTGGCTGAACCCGCGCTCGCCGGCGATGCCGATCCTGTACCAGCTCACGGCCCCGTTCCTCAACCCGCTGCGCCGCGTGATCCCGAACCTCGGCGGCCTCGACCTGTCGCCGATCCTGCTGTTCGTGATCGTGCAGGTGCTGCTGATGATCGTGACGCGCGCCGCCGTGTCGCTGACGCTGTTCGGGATCTGACACAGGCGCGCCTGTCATGCGCCCGCGCGCGGCGGGCTAACCCGCCTGCCCCTGCTCCGCCGGCGCGTCCAGCGTGTCGATCACGCCGAAGCGCGCCGGAATCATCGCGTAGCACACGCGCACCTTCTCCTGGCCGACGCGCTCGAGCAGCCGCTGCGCCTCTTCGTCGGTGACGACGAACTCGACCTCGATCGTCATCGATCCTTGCAACTCGAAGAACCGCGCCTCGTGCAGCACGCGGTGCTGGCCGAAGCCGGCCATCGCGCGAAACGCGGAGCCGCCCGCGACGCCCATCCGGCTCGCCTCCTCGAGCAGCCACTCCCACAGCGGCTTCCAGTGCAGCCGATGGTGCTCGTGCACGTAGAAACGCAAAAAGATCCTGTCCATCGCGAGCCTCCGGTGGCGTTCGCGCCCAGGTCGCGCTCAGGCCGCGGCAAGCCACGCGCGGGCCGTCCACATGCCGAGCGCGGTCAACGTGAACGATCCCATCAAGTGTAGGGCAGCCACCGCCAACGCCCATCCGAACTCGCCCTGCAGCGCGTGCGTCATCACTTCGACGGAGTAGGTCGAGAACGTCGTCAGCCCGCCGAGGAAACCGGTGATCACGAACAGGCGCCATTCGGGCGGCAGGCCCGCCCTCTCGGCGAACACGACCGCGGCGATGCCGATCACGTAGCCGCCGATCAGGTTCGCGGCAAGCGTGCCGAGCGGCACGTCGGGAAAGTATTCGTTGAGCGCGAGACTCAGGAACCAGCGCAGCAGCGCGCCGAGACCGGCGCCGACGAAGATCGCGACGATCGAATAGACCAAGTGAATGCCTCGCTGACGATGCGGCGCGGCGCCGGCCGCCGCGCGCGGGAATTGCAGGCTGCCCGCCCGCGATGCGCAACGGCCCGGCGCACGCTGCACTTTATGCGGATTCGGGGCGAGCCGGCAATGCATGCGGTGCGAACCGGCGTCCGCCGGACGCCAAAGCCGGCACGCGAACCCGCGGCAATCGATTCGCGGCCGCACGCGATGCGGATTTCCGTCGAATTACGCTGCACATTACGAAACCATTCGAATAAAAGCGATTATCGAGCGGCCACGTGAAAATCCGGAAATCGATTTCACGGCTTTAGTTTATTTCATGAAAACGACCGTTTCATCGGGCTCGCCGGTATTTTCCCTGATCAGATATTCCCGAATCCTGCCGATATTTCATGCAATTACATCTGGTTATTTCGTAGACTTGATTCGGCCCACCCACTCCATCGGCATGGAGACTCAAAATGAACAAAAACCGCCTGTCGTCCATGTTGATGCCGGCGCTGTGCGTGTCGCTGCTCGCATCGACCGTCGCGTTCGCGCAGGACAACGGATCGTCGTATATCGAAGGCACGCGCGCGCCGAAAGGCTTTGCGCGGCCGCCGTTCCATACGAAGCCGCGCGCGAGCACGGCCGCGGTGTCGGGGCTCACGCCCGCGCTCGCGCGGCACGCATACGGTTTCGACGCGCTGTCGAATCAGGGCGACGGGATGGTCGTCGCGATCGTCGACGCGTACGACGATCCGAAGATCGAGTCCGACCTCGGCGTGTTCAGCAGCACGTTCTCGCTGCCTGCGTGCACGACGCTGAATGGCTGCTTCACGAAGGTGTACGCGAGCGGCAGCAAGCCGAGGAGCGACGCAGGCTGGTCGCTGGAAATGGCGCTCGACGTCGAATGGGTGCACGCGATCGCGCCGAACGCGCGGATCGTGCTCGTCGAAGCCGCATCGAGCAGCTTCAACGACCTGATGAGTGCGGTCGATGTCGCCGTGAAGCGCGGTGCGTCAGTCGTGTCGATGAGTTTCGGCGGCAACGAATTCAGTGGCGAGACCGGCTTCGACAGCCACTTCAGCGCGCCGGGCGTCACGTTCGTCGCGTCGTCGGGCGACAGCGGCACCGGCACCGAATACCCGGCGGCGTCTTCGAACGTGATCGCGGTCGGCGGCACGACGCTGTCCGCCGACGCTTACGGCAATTACATCGGCGAGACGGCGTGGAGCGGCAGCGGCGGCGGCGTGAGCAGCCAGGAGGCCGAACCCAGCGGCCAGGCTGCGTGGCCGATTCCGGTCGCCGGCAAGCGCGGGGTGCCGGACGTCGGTTACGACGCGAACCCGTCCACCGGATTCGCCGTGTACGACTCGGTCACCTATCAGCGGCAAGCGGGCTGGTTCCAGGTCGGCGGCACGAGCGCCGGCGCGCCGCAGTGGTCGGCACTCGTCGCGATCGCGAATTCGCTGCGCACGGCGGCCGGCAAGAGCCGGTTGAGCGGGACGTACAACACGCTCTATGCGGCCGGGAAAACCGCGTATGGCAGCGACTATCACGACGTCACCACCGGCAGCAACGGCAAATGCG
Organism: Burkholderia sp. MR1-5-21; assembly: GCF_053427715.1. Classification (NCBI taxonomy): domain Bacteria; kingdom Pseudomonadati; phylum Pseudomonadota; class Betaproteobacteria; order Burkholderiales; family Burkholderiaceae; genus Burkholderia; species Burkholderia sp. MR1-5-21. The sequence continues at coordinate 147,531 of NZ_JBSAXD010000021.1, read as the reverse complement.
GTTCCATCTGCAACGCGGCCGGCGGCTACGACTACGTGACGGGCCTCGGTTCGCCGCACGCGCCGGCGCTCGTGCAGGCGCTCGTCGGCCAGCCGTAGGCGCGGTGACGGGTCACATGCTTGGCGGCGTTCAGCCGCGCCGCCACGCGGCATCGAGCGCGGCGAGCGTCGCAAGTGCCCCGCCCTTCAGCCCGATCACGTCCGCGCGGCGCGCATGCGCTTCGCGCGCGTTGATGCGGATCACGTCGGCGCCGATCCGTTCGCTCAGCAGGCGCACGGTCGGAATCGCCGTGCCCGCGCCGACTTCGACGACGACGACGCGCCCGGCCCCGGCAAGCCAGTCGTCGAGCGCGCGCTGCTGCGCGTCGTAATGCGCGCCGATCCATCCGGCATCGCCGAACATCAGGATGTTGGGCCGCGCGAGCCCGCCGCAGTGCGGGCACGCGGGCAAGTCGCCGACGAGGCGGCAGGTCGCTTCGTCGACGACCGGCACGAACGCGTCCGCGGCCCACGTGTGTTCCGTGCACGGACGCAGGCACTGCATCGCGTGGATCGAACCGTGAATCTCGACGATGCGCGCCGGATCGAACCCGGCCTTCTGGAACTGCCCGTCGACGTTGCTCGTCAGCACGAAGCCGCCGTTCGGCATCGCGTCGATCCAGCGGCGCAGGATCGCGAATCCGGCATGCGGGACCGTCGACCGGTACAGCGCGAGGCGATGGCCGTAGAAGCCCCACGCGAGCGGCGCGCGCGCGCGGAATGCCTGCGGCGACGCGATCTCGTGGAATTCGAAACGCTCGTGGCGCAGCGCGGGGTACGCGCGCCAGAAGCCATCCGTGCCGCGGAAGTCCGGCAGGCCGGAATCGACGCCGATGCCGGCGCCGGCCGTGACGAGCAATGCATCGGCACGGGACAGCGCATCGATGGCGGCGGTGACGAGATGCGCGGGAAGCGGCGGCTCGGTGAGGGTGGCGGAATCGGTGGGCGGCATCGTGGTTCGGTCGTCGGCAGCGAACGTCGCGGCGTTCAGCGTCGCGATCATACGCCGGAACGGACGCCTTGCGACGCGTCCATTCGGCCAGGGGCGGTACTTGGCCGAATGCAGTCGCCGCCATGCGCGAAACCGTCATTGTTCGCCGCCCGCAGCGCGATTGCCGGGGGACGGCTTCCCGCACGCATCAGCGATCACCCGCCAGCACTGCCCGGGTCATCTGGCTTGTCCGGTTCGTCCGGCGCCGCAGCCCGTATCTCGTCGACCGCGAAATAGACGGGCTTGCCGAGCCTGCGCGCGAGCGCGACGTCCGCATCCGCGCCGCGCGATGCGCCGTCGATCCGCAACACCGCGTCGCACCGGTGCAGCAGCCGGTGCGCGGCCGGATACAGGAAGGCCTCGCTGAGCGCATCGCCGACCTGCCGGGATCCGGCCACCGCCGCGAGCGGCAGCGACAGCCACTCGCCGATCATCGGCACATGCCCGCGACGATAGACGGCCAGCGCGGCCTGTTCGAGCCGAGCGAGGTTCGCGGCGATGCGGGCGGGATCGCCGCCGGTGCCGCTGCGATACGGGCCGGCGATCAGCACGAGCTGCGGCGTCATGCGCTCCTCCCGCCGGCCAGTCCGTGCAGCGCGACGTACTGCAGCAGCATGATCGTCTTCGCATCGACGATCTCGCCGCGCTCGATCGCATGCAGCGCCGCGGCGAGCGGCATTTCGACGACTTCGAGATCCTCGCCCTCGTCCGCGAGCCCGCCGCCGTCGCCCGTGCGCAGCGACGCGTCGTATTCGCCGACGAAGAAGTGCAGTTTCTCCGTCACGGACCCCGGGCTCATGTACGCGTCGAACACCTTGCGGACGTTGCGCACCCGATAGCCGGTTTCCTCCTCGGCTTCCGCGCGGATCCGCGCGTCCGGCGTCGCGTCGTCGAGCAAGCCCGCCGCGGCCTCGAGCAGCATCCCGTCATGGCCGTTGACGAACACCGGCATCCGGAACTGGCGCGTCAGCACCACGTTGCCGGTGGCGGGATCGCACAGCAGGATCGTCGCGCCGTTGCCACGGTCGTAGGTTTCCCGGCTGAGCCGCTGCCAGGTGCCGTCGCGGCGGCGGAAATCGAACGTCACCTTCTTCAGCACGTACCAGTCGTCCGACAGCACGGTGGTCTCAACGATGCGCACGCGGTCCTGCGTTGCAGCCATGGCGGCCTCCATTCGACAAATGACGGCGCCCATGCTAACGTGCATATTCGTGCAATATCAAGAAATTTCGCGCACCCATGCACATGACCCCATGCTGACGACACAACGCAAGAAGGCCATCCTCGACAGGCTCGCGCGCGACGGCCAGGTGCTGGCCGGCGCGCTGAGCGACGCGTTCGGCGTATCGGAAGACACGATTCGCCGGGACCTGCGCGAACTCGCCGCCGAAGGGCTGCTGCAGCGCGTGCACGGCGGTGCGTTGCCGGCCTCGCCCGCGACCGCGCCGTTCGCGCAGCGGCAGGACCTCGAGTCGGCCGCGAAGCGCCGCATCGCGCGCCGGGCCGCCGAGATGATCGCGCCGGGGCAGGTCGTGATCGTCGACGGCGGCACGACATCGGCGCTGCTCGTCAGCCAGCTGCCCGCCGATCTCGCGGCGACCGTCGTCACGCACAGCCCGAGCGTCGCGGTCGCGCTCGCCGAGCATCCGTCGATCGACGTGATCCTGATCGGCGGAAGGTTGTTCAAGCATTCGATCGTCACCGTCGGCGCGGCCGCGATGGAAGCGATCGCGCACGTCCATGCGGACCTCTACTTCATGGGCGTGACCGGCGTCCATCCGGTCGCGGGCCTCAGCACCGGCGACTACGAGGAAGCGGGCATCAAGCGCGCGCTCGCCGCGCGCGCGGCCGAGACGGTCGTGCTCGCGTCGTCGTCGAAACTCCGTGCGGCGTCGCCGTTCGTGATCGGCGACATCACGCTCGCGCAGACGATCGTCGTCGAGCAGGCGGCCGACCCGGCACTGACGCAGCCGATCGAAGCGGCCGGCGTGACGGTCGTGCGCGCGTAGCGCCGGGCGCCCGATTCAGCGACCTCGGCCGCGAGGTCCTGCGTTCATGCGTGGATTCGCCGGACCTGCGCCGCAGCGACGGAACTCGGTAAGATGACTCGCATACCGCCCCCTCGAACGCCAACGCAATGTCCACGTCCCGCCCTGCAGCCGATTCGTCTGCCCCGCCATCGCACCCCGGTGTGGCCAGACTCTTCCTGACCTTCGCGCAAATCGGCCTGACCAGCTTCGGCGGCGGCCTGAGCGGACGGATGATGCGCGATCTCGTCCACGAGCGGCGCTGGCTCGACGAAGAGGCGTTCCTCAACGGCCTCGCGCTGTCGCAGGCGCTGCCGGGCGTCAACGTGAAGAATCTCGCGATCTGGATCGGCTACCGCCTGTGCGGATGGCGCGGCGCCGTCGCCGGGTTTGCCGGCATCATCGCGCCGCCGGCCGTGCTGATCGTGCTGTTCGGCGTCGCGTTCTCGACGCTCACGCGGTTCCCGCTGACCCACGTCGCACTCGCAGGCGCTGCGGCCGCCGCGATCGGGCTGTCGATCTCGATGGCGCTCACCGCCGTGCGCCGGCTGCCGCGCCGCACGCTGCCGTTCGTCGTGATGACGCTGACGTTCGTGTCGGTGGCCGTGCTGCATTGGCCGCTCGTGTGGACGGTCCTGATCGGCGGCGGCGCAAGCGTCGCGCTCGAATACCGGCGCGCGGCCGCCGCGTCGCCGAGGAGTGAACGCTGATGTCGGCCGCTTCCCGATACGTGTCGCTGTTCGCGGTGTTCGCGCCGCTGTCGATCGCGACGATCGGCGGCGGACAGGCGATCATCGCGGATGTCCAGCGCCAGGTCGTCGACGTCCATCACTGGATGACGGCCACGCAGTTCGTGAACGACTTCGCGATCGCACGGATGGCGCCCGGCCCCGGCTCGCTGCTCGCGACGCTGATCGGCTGGCAGGTGGCGGGCTTCTGGGGCGCGGTGATCGCGACGCTCGCGCTGTTCGGCCCGACCGCGTTCCTGATCTATGGCGTCGCACACATGTGGCGGCGGCATCAGGGCGCCCGCTGGCAGGTTGCGCTCGAAGCCGGACTGCGGCCGGTGGCGGCCGGCATGATCCTCGCGTCGGTCTGGGTGCTGCTGCAAGGCCTCGACGGCGGGTGGATCGCACGCGGGCTGGCGGTGGTCTCCGCCGTGTGCGTGATGCGTACGCGCATTCATGCGATCGCGTTGATCGCAGCGGGCGCAGCGCTGTTCGTCGCATTGCGGCTGATCGGGCATTGACGCACGCGCTAATCGCGGCGACCGTCGTGAAGCAAAGCCTGCGTAATCGCGCCGAAGTCAGCCTGGATGATGGCGAAGATAAACGCGGTCGACATGCCGAACAGCAGCACGCCATCGGACGACTCGATTGCGCCGAGCATTCGCCAATGTTCGGTCAGCGCAAGGCCCGACGCGCCGCGCGTGGACATCGTGTCGACCGAGTAGAACAGCGCATCGCTGAACGAGCCGATCGCATGAAGCTGCACGAACAGCGCGGCCCACGCGGCGGCTTCGAACGTATGCAGCAATCCAAGGGCGATGCAGATCAGCGTGATCACGCCGATCAGCTTGCGCAGTTGCAGGTGCACGTCCTCGCGCCGCAGATCGAATGCATGACGGAGCCTGCGCGCCGAGACGGCCAGAAAGACCATCGCTGCGGCATGGATCAGGATGGTGACCATGCTGACCAGCACGCCAATCGTCCAGCTTTCCATGAGGGGCTTTTCCGTTCGGGAACGAGGATCGGGGTGGAGGTCAAGATTAGCATTGAAAGCGCGCGGTGCCCGTGCCGATGGAACGCGATGCGAGCAGTCCGGCTCTGCCGTCGATGCCGCCCGGTTGCCATTATTTCTCGAATTCCACATCAGACCTTGATCGGCACGGAGTGGCGTCGACGTGCCCGAAGGTCGTCGGTCTTGGTCACACCATCCGCGCAAGTATCCGCCGTTGCGCCTGATACTGGGCGCTCTGCTCGTCGCCCTGCAGCTCCTCGAGCGCTTTCATCAAGACGTCCTGATACAGCGGCAGCAACGCCTCCAATTGACCGGCAAGTCCGGCCTCCGCTGCCAGATTGTTCACGAGCCGCTGATACCCGTCGAAGCCGGACATCTTGTCCCGAACAGGTCGGAGAACGCACCGGCGGCTGTCGTTCTGCGCCTCGGTGATGTCGATGTACCCGAGATGCTTGAGGTCGAATGCCGCCCCGATCACCTGCCCCTGACTGCCGCCAAGAATGCAACTCAACTCGTGCAGGGTCATGCCGGGAAAGGTATTGACCAACTCGAGCGCTCGCGCGGCCATCGGCGTCACCTGCAATGCGCTTGCGAGCGCCGATGCCCGACAACCTTCATAGGCCGCCATGAAGGCATGAAACCGGGAAAGCGAATCGTTCGTGGTCATGGTCCGTTGATCCTTTCTGGAACCGGCAAGGCCGCACCCCGCTGGCAGGGTGGTCTCCGGACTCGGCCTTCGCCAGCGCTTGCAGCATGACTTCCGACGCGCGTTCGTCCGAACCGGCAGTCCACTGGGCGATCTGATCCAGGAGCTTCCGCTGGTATGTTTCGAGGGCCGTGGCCAAATCATCCGGCATGACGTCTTCCGCAGACACAACGCCCTGGTGCGTGGCTTCCGGCAAGGACGGCAACTCGTGTTGCGCGTACAGGCGCATGTCCTCGTGCACGAATGACGGATCGATATAGGCGAGCAGGCCCTTTCCGCTCAGCTCGAACACTGTGCTCACGACCTTGGCCCGAGTAGCCGTCAGCAGATTCTCGACATCCTCGATCCGGCTGCCCGGCAGGCAGGTAACGATATCCAATACCCTGACGGCGAATGGCGAAATGCCCAACTGCTCGCCGAGCACTGTTGCGCGGTGGTTTTCATACAGCGTAACGACAGCATGGAATAGACGTTGGGGATCCATTTTTGCGCATGAGAATGGTTTATAGGCGCGGCGGCATCCTCGATTCTATGAACCCCCATCAACTGCACATAAGACGTGATCCCCACAAAGGGGATTCGGAAACTACGGTATTGACATCCCCGAATCGCCAGGCACTGGAAGTCGCCCTTCCATTCCCGGACTTCATTCGCCGCCAATCATCCGCAGCCTGACGAGATCCGCGACCGAACCTGCCCCGAGCTTTTCGAACATGGACGCGCGATACGCCTCCACCGTCCGCTGCGACAGATGCAGTCGGTCGGCGATCACCTTGTTCTGCAAACCGTCGCATACGAGATCGAAAACGGTTCGTTCGCGCGGCGTCAGCCGGCTCATCCGGGCACGGGCATCATTGATCTGCTGCCGCATGCCCCGCTGTTCCTGGCCACGATGAATCGCCGCCTGCAAGCTCTCGATCAATGCGGTCTCATCGATCGGCTTCGTCAGAAAGTCCACTGCACCCGCCCGGAACGCGCGTCGGCACTGCGCCACGTCGCCATGCCCGGTAATCAGGATGATCGGCAGGCTGCAACCCATCGCGTTCAACCGCTCCTGAACGGCAAACCCGTTCAACGCGGGCATCCGGATATCGAGCACGAGACACCCGATCTCGTCACCCGTGATCTGGGCAAGAAACGCTGCCGGATCTCCGTAGGTCCTGGCCTTCAGGCCGATGGACCGTATCAGCAAAGCCAGTGCGTCACGCACTGCCGCATCATCATCGACCAGATAGACAATGGTTTCGTCGGCAGGCGTCATCACACATTCCTCGATTGATTGATCGGAAGGACCAGCTGAAATTCCGCGCCCGATGGAGCCGACGGATTCTCGACCACCGTTCCTCCGTAGGTTTCCGCAATGGACTGGCAGATGGTCAAGCCGAGCCCCATGCCATCGGCCTTGCTCGTGCGGAACGGGTGGAACAGCGTCCTGCGCATGTCTTCGGAAACGCCCGGCCCGGTATCCCGCACCGTTAGCGTCGCCATGCGCTCGTCATGCGTCAGAACCAGCGTCAGCACGCGACTGCCCACCGGCGTCGATTCCATCGCCTCGACCGCATTGCGGATCAGGTTGAGCGTAACCTGCTCGATCTGCACGCTATCTGCAAGCACGGCGGGAATCCCGGTCTGAATCTCGACATTGACCACCACCGAGCCCTGCGTCAGCCACGGCTCGGCCAACGACAACGCGTTCTGTACGACCTGCCGCATATCCAACGGGATGATTTGGGCCGGATGCTTGCTGATGAATGCACGCAATCGCACGATGATGTCGGCCGCGCGCTTTGCCTGATCCGTCATCGACTTCATCGCACCTTCGATTGCCGCGAGATCCGGGTTCGACTCACGCAGCATGCGGACGCATGCCTGGTTGTAGCTGAGGATCGCCGCCAACGGCTGATTCAGCTCATGGGCGATTCCCGATGCCATTTCCCCCATCGTATGCAGGCGAGCAACCTGGGCCTGCTCTTCACGCAGGTATATGCGCCGCTTGTTCTCTCGCGCGATCCGCTTGCTCACGATCTGCTGCTGATAGACGACGAGTGCGAGCAAGCTGATAACGAAGGTCGCGATCAGTGCCAGCACGACGGGTAAAACCGGAATGATCTCCGCACCGGGCTGCCGCCGTGTTTCGAAGATGAACGGCTGGATCTGGCTCGGCAGCGTCTTCCGATACACGAATTCGGGCATGAAGGACCTGATCCATGCCGGAACAGGCTTCGCGTCCACGCGATCGATCATCCCGCCCGGCTGATCGTAGCCGAAACCCTGCTCGTAGATTCGCAGCGACACCAATGGCGATGGCATCTCGTTGCTGTTCAGAAATTTCCCGGTATGGATCAGCATCGACACCACCCGAGTCGCCTGCAGCGGCCTCGATGCCTGATCTTCCGGCGCGCGGGCATAGACAGCCTTGAAGATCAGATAGGCCCGCCCGCCCTCGTACAGATCGAACGGCGCGGAGATCACGGACTTGCCCGTCCGAATTGTCTCGTCGATGGCCCCGCGGAATTTGTCGTCGGCATAAACGTCAAGCCCGAGGACGGGAAGCGCCTCCTGTGTCTGCGGCTCCATGAACGTGATCGGGTAATAAACGGGGCGCTCGGCCACCGGATGCCATTTGCGCGCACCACCGTAACCGTAGTCCTTGACGACGTAGCCGGGATAGATCTCGTTCTTCGCCCATGCCTCGAATGCGCCAAGGTCCGCATGCTCCACGCGCGGCTGCAACTCGATCATGTAGATATGGGGATAGCGGACCAGCATCTGGTGTGCGTAGTCGCGCAGCCCTGCCGATTCGACACCCGGGAAGGTATGCAGCAGGGAATCGATCCCGGCCATGACCGCCTCGTTCTGGTCGAGACGCTGACGGATGATTTCGTAGGTCGCAGCGCTCTGCTCGGTGAACTCCCTGCGCAGCCGCGCGACTTCCGAAGCCGTGACCACCCCGATAACGATCATCGCCGTTGCTATCCACGCGACAAGAGCCGTGACGATCACTCGGGCGGACAAGCGGTACTGCTGGGAGAGCAGCGTCATCAGGGCTGGGCATGAAATGAGGGCCAGCCATTGTACGTGGACAATTGAATGCGACCGACTGCGACGCAGCCGTTCAGCTTGCCAGCCATGCCGGTTTCGATGCCACGGGCCCGATCCTCCCGCTTGCCAGATCCGCGCAACCCCCTGTAGAATCATGCGTTCTGCGGGCGTCGTATAATGGCCATTACCTCAGCTTCCCAAGCCCCAACGCGTTAATCAAAACCACTATTCACGCGCGTTCTCACGTCACGTCTTCTCCCGGCTCCACGAAGAACCACTGTTCATGCGGGATTGACGGCGATGCCAGTTTTCACGCCAGCGCCAATTTCAAGAAGCTGACGATATAGACTCTCTCGCCCACTCGGACGCGAGCGACCAAAATTAGATCAGGAATTCCTCGTTCCTGTCGAACCACGCGTCGCCTCTGCCGCATCTAATCTATCGGTGTGCACTTTGATTTCAGCAAGTTTCGTATACCCTAGTTCCACCAGCCCCACCATGCTCACGATCAACCACGCCACCAGCTGACTAAATCTCGATGTATCTCGCTCAGTTATCTGACTGTGCGACGCCCGATGTATCGCACGAGAACGAAGTTTATAGAAAAATGTAATTTCTTTCTTTAACTCTCGGTACTCGTCAACCGGCACGAAATGAAATCCACCAAACACCAGTTGAGCGGCAAGGCCAGAAGAAACGGCGTGTGTAATATTATCTCCGTCAAGTGAGAAGAACGCCTCAACACAGCTCCAATATTTTATAAATCTCATTACCGACACAGAATCTCGATGTGCATCCGAGTACCAGAAAACAGCTCTCGCGATAGCTTCATCGAGTTCAGTCTGCTCTTTTTTCTGCGTTATATAAAATGTTCGATGGAGCATTCTAATCATATCCGAATCGCGAGTCATCACTTCATCCACCGGAAGCAACTGAGCAGACGGGGACTCAAAGTGAGCAACCAGACTACGCTCCCCATCGCGCCAGGAAAACCAGGCAACTCGATTGCCTGCGATATCTGGTTGCATTTCGATGCCGATCCTAAAATTGTTCGCACCAAATTCATACAAGGACGCGGCAGCAATAGCCAAAACCCCAACAGCCAATATAGCTCGGTCATGAAATTCGCGCTGAGCGATGCGGGCCGTACCACGCACCGAATCAGTTATCCACAACCCCCTCTTATTGTTCTCACAAATTTTCTCGATGTCGATCTGATGTTTATCCACCCCTATGCCTTCAAAGTAATTCTCTGACATTCTGAAAATCTTCATACTTCCCAATGAAAACGAGGCATCACCCTTTAGATCAACACCGAACATTGGAACGGCAAAATTATAGTTATCCACTTCCTTTGCCACCAATTCAGAGACTCCCTGTATCACTTCCTCAGCCGTTGTCGGCTCCGCCCCTGCAGACAGCCAACCCTCAACAGCACTACGCCAGGCAGTCCAAATATCTGAATAGCCCACCAATCCATCAAAGAGATCAGCCCCATCTAAAAGATCAACAACGGCACTAAAGTGCTCCAAGCCGAAGTCCGTCAAAAAAATGGTATGCCCATCATTCAGGCGAAGCTGTCGCATAAAATACTTATCAATTGGCACATCACCAATAGATTTCGGCACACTAAACGATTTAATGCCAAATAGGCGCTTCATGCGGCCGAGAATTTTTCGTTTATCGCTCGAGGAGCACTCTTTCATTTGTCCGCCTCCATTAAACCAAGCACCACGCTCACGATGCCAATCTGGCAAAGAGAAGGACTCCCATGGGAGTCATTTGACCATTACGAGGCACGACGGTACTTCTTGCATTGCGGTTCACGCACACCTACAATTATCTGACAATAGGTGTTCGCGCAAGCCCTCGTCAGCTTCACCTCGGCGATGAACTTCTCGATGATGTCGTTATAGATCACATCCTTCCCACCTGTAACTGCACACCTCCGCCTCGCCAGCATATGTCCACATTAACCGAAGAAGTTGCTACGAGTGATGTACAAACAAGGAATTGTCTCTATTGCGGGAAAGACAAGCCCGTAGCTGATTTTTCGCTGGAGCATATTTTTCCGGACAGCCTTGGCGGATCACTATGCGACGACATCTTCAAAACCCGCCAGGTATGCCAACGATGCAATAATCTGTCCGGCCTTTTCATCGATGGCCCGTTCATCAAGAGCTGGTTCCGAAACAATGATGACGCAGTCGCCGCTCGCGAGTACCTAACGGTAGACACCAATGACAGCACGCTACCGTTAATCTATATGGGCGAACTGCAAGCGATTTCGACGACGGACGAAGTATGTGAATCTTGGCTCGGTCCATGTGGTGAGCATGTTTATCACTTCCACAAGCGTGACGACGAGCGATTCGCTACCTACTTGGGCGGGGATCCAATTGCGAGGCGAAAGGATACCGGACGAGCATACATGGCGCTCACCGCTACTCATTCGTGGTGGATTAGCCTCGCACTGCGCTCTTTCAAAGCACATTTCCGACGCGCACGAAGATACGCCCTGAACTTCCACATAACCGACGATCAGGCGCATGACCCATTCGTTCATGCGCCGGACGAACAGGCCCAACCCGACATCGCAAAAATTCAATCTCTCGGCAATGGTCTGCGTCACATCAACATGAGCATCGGTATCAATGCCGAAGCCCGGTTCATGGCGAAGGTTGCTCGCGCGGTAGGCTACAACCTCTTCGGAGATCAATTTCTCGCCACCCCGTATGCCACCCATCTGAAAGATGCGATGTGGGAACAAGACTCCGAGCGGGCGTCAAACATTCCCGTGTATGGAACAGGCTTTTGGGGAGCAACTGACGTTAGCCCCAAGAACCTGCTTTCATGGCGTGGCGCATACACCGTCGTGCTCTTGCCGGGTAAGGAAAAACTCGGATTATCTATTTTCACGCCGGCCGGAAAAAGTGCACATATAGCGATATCAGATGACCCGAGCCTCTGACGTGAAATGATCGCGCTGCACGAGGGTCAAGTCTACGTCGTCATTCCTCAAGCAAAAAAATTCGTCGGCCCGATAGCTTTGTTTGAATACGCTGCTCACATTACCGGTTCGTGGAAGCACACTGCCCTCCGTGAACTCGAGGCATCGAGGCTTGATCCATCATCGCTCCCACCACGAGATCAGACCGAACAAACTACCTGATCGTAGTGAAGCGCGCTCATCCAAAAGCGGAAGGCTCCCGAAGGAGCATTCCGCTGCTACGCCCAACAGTCCAACAGCTCACTTCTTGCCCATCGGCTCGTGCTTGTCCTTGATCAACTGATAGTAGGTGCTCGCGCCGGCCTTCGTCAGCTTCACGTCGGCGATGAACTTCTCGATGATGTCCTTCCGCGTGACATCCTTGACGGTTCGCATCCGCTTGTAGATTTCCGTCGCCAGTTCCATCTTCGTCGGCGTAGTCGGTGCCGCTTTCGTTGCGGGATCATTCCCCGTCGCGTTCGAGGTCGAGCCGACTGCGTCCGGATTCCGGTCCGTGGCAACCGGCTTGCTCGCTTTCTCGTCCTTGCTGGTCACAACTTGCTTCTGATCAACCATGATCGCACTCCATTCGTTGAAAGTGCGCCCAGGGTCCAGCAGACCGACCTTCAAGACAACGGGGCAAGCAACCACGACCGACACAACGGCGACCTCAACATCACCTATACGGCTGCCGTCGACTACGATCCAAACGCAACGTGTCCGATCTGGGAGCAGTTCCTGTTGCAAATCATGAATGGCAACGTCGAGTTGGTCGAATATCTCGCCCGCATCCTCGCGCTTGATGATCAATGCCTTCCCGAGCGACGCGACGACGTACTCGAACATATTCTCCCCACGCTTTCCGTGAAGTAAACGTTCGTCGGCCTGAGCTGCGCCAAGCAAGTCAGGGAAAGAGATAACATTGCCAACTTGAGCAAGATCGATATTTCTCGCTGTCCCGATGCAGTCAGCCAGTTCGAGTGGACCAAAACGCTCGGGATCTCTTTGAATTCGGTGCATGTTCTTGAGACGGTTCTCGAGGAACGTCCTCCAAAACATCGCCCGCAAGGGCCAACTAGAAGATTGATGCCGGAACCGCAGTCGCGCCTGCGCCGACTTGATCGAACAGGTCAGCAGACCGCTGGGCGGGACTGAAAAGCTCATCGTACAGCGCATCGGGCTGAGACTTGAAGCGCAAACTGTCCGCAAGACGAGTCAGTGCGGAAATGCCAACAATGCCCAGTCCAAACCGCTCCGCTTCTTCGATAAATGGCTCTATCTCTGCATCTCCGTGCTTCGTGACGAGAACTCCGTTCACCTGGACGTTCCCAAGTCGCTGTGCGGCAAAACCGTCCTTTATTCGTAGAACACGCTGTTGTAGCTTTGAAAGTTTCTCGGATGAGTTGGTGACCGCTGCCGCGCACTCGATCACTGCGATCCTTCGGGTCGGAGTTTCACAGTAGATATCTGGTGCTTCCTGCAAATGCGACACCTCGCCAAGATACATGCAGTCGAATCCGAGTTCTTCCAAGACGAGCGTTAAAACTCGTTCGAACGGATGACCACGCGATTCGCGCGATAATAGTTCTTCGCGTAGCTTCGTGAGGTCCTTGTCGAATTGTGCAAGGAATGCCGCGCGCTGACTAAGCAGTCGCGTTGGGTCACCGACCCACCAACGTGAAATATGATGTCCAGCGTAGCTCAAAAAGACTTGGCAGACCGGCGCGTCGCCAACATCTTGCTCGACTCGCGCTGCGATTAAGCCGTCATCCTGAGACGTCCAGCCAAGCGTTGCTCCGCCTATCGACAATCGCGTAGCTTTTTGTGTTTCCGGCGCATATTTCACACCGATCTTGAGCAAGGACCGATCAACACGCGGACTAGCTACGATCTTGGCTGAGAGCTTGCCGTCGCTGATCGACGAATCGGCCAAGATGGTCTCCGCTGGTTTTTCGAGCAAGATCTCTATGGCCGTATCCGTACGTTGCATAACTGCGATGGGCAGCAGATGCTCATTCAACAAGTCGACCAAGCCGTCGTACGGGGTGTCGAGAGATCGCACCCGATGATCAAGGTCTCCGTACACTCGTGGGTCCAGACTGGGCGACCGGCCGGCTGACAGCATCAGCGCCGGCGATCTTGCCTGACTTGGTTGAACCTGAGGATGACTATCTGCAAAAAACGTTGCGCTCAGTGAATTCCCTTCAGTCTGTGGCAGCGTGTAGATTTCTCCGTTGATCTCGATCTGCCCTGCTCGGAGGATTCGATCAAGGTCGAAGTTCGCGTTCGCCAAATCGATCGATACTCGCCCTACTACGATCCCGTCAAACCCTACGATTGAAGAGTCGAGCATATTCGGGCGGACTGTCTCGTAGACGTATCGAACTATCGCCCAGTGAAGCCACTTTGTACCTGCAGCCTCAACAGCCAAGTACGACACAATGACATGCTGCGCGGCACTCGTCCAATGCTCTGCGAGAACCCGAAATCGATCGATTTCAGATTGTGCATGGGTCGATATTTGGAATGGAACGCTAGTCGGCATCATCGCCCGCCGTTCGTGGCCGTTGATCGCATGATCATACGCCGAAACTCGGAGCTGGCCCCTTCAACGCGGGCGACAGGACGTCTTGCGAGCGACGCCACCGCCCCACTATCGAGCCATGCCAGTTTCGATGCCACCGCCCAGCATCCCCCGCTTGCCATTCCCACCGAAACCCCTGTAGAATTACGCGTTCTGCGGGCGTCGTATAATGGCCATTACCTCAGCTTCCCAAGCTGATGACGTGGGTTCGATTCCCATCGCCCGCTCCACACACTTTCCGGCTGCACCGCAGCCTGCGCGTCAGCCGCCTCGTCGAAGGCGGCTTTTTTGTACCGCGCGCCCGGCCTCATGGCTCGCGGCGCATCGGGCGCGCCACGGGCCCTCGCCCGCAACCGAGCCTATCTCTGTCACCGATGATGCACGACGATCCGAACGAAGCCGGCCTGCCGCCGCACGACGACGCCCTTTCCGACGAAGCCGCCCCCGGCACCGACGAAGTCAATCCGCTGCATCGCCGCCGCATCCGCAGCTTCGTCACGCGCGCCGGCCGCGTATCGACCGGCCAGCGCCGCGCGCTCGACGATCTCGGCCCGCGCTTCGTCGTCCCGTACACGCCGGAGATGCCCGACTGGAACACGGTGTTCGGCCGCCAGGCGCCGCGCATTCTCGAAATCGGCTTCGGGATGGGCGCGTCGACCGCTGAAATCGCCGCGCTGCGCCCGGGCGACGACTTCCTCGGCGTCGAGGTGCATGAGCCGGGCGTCGGCGCGCTGCTCAAGCTGATCGGCGAGCAGGACCTGACGAACATCCGCATCATCCAGCACGACGCGGTCGAAGTGATCGAGCACATGCTCGCACCGGCGAGCCTCGACGGCGTGCACATCTTCTTCCCCGATCCGTGGCACAAGGCGCGGCATCACAAGCGCCGGCTGATCCAGCCGCCGCTCGTCGCGCGGCTCGCGTCGCGCCTGAAGCCCGGCGCGTACCTGCATTGCGCGACCGACTGGCAGAATTACGCGGAGCAGATGCTCGACGTGCTCGGCGCCGATCCGTCGCTCGAGAATACGGCCGACGGCTACGCGCCGCGCCCCGACTACCGCCCGGTGACGAAATTCGAACGGCGCGGGCTGCGGCTCGGCCACGGCGTGTGGGACCTGGTGTTCCGGAAACGCGCGAGCTGATCGCAGGACGGCCGGCGCATCCCGCGCCTGCGCGCGGCATGCCGGCCTGATGAAGCACGACGGCCCGACCGGCATACGCCGATCGGGCCGTTTTCACCTTTTGCATGGACAGCGCGGCTGGCGCGGCACACGCCGGCCGCCTCGCGATGACATTTCGTACCAATTGCCCGGCGCCGCAACAGGCGCCGCCCGCGCTACCCCGTCTTACGCCCAGTTCAGCCAGCCGCTGTAGCCGACCAGCAGCACGAACAGCCCGAACGCGATCCGGTACCACGCGAACACGGTGAAGTCGTGCGACGCGACGTAGCGCAGCAGCCAGCGCACGCACACGAACGCGCTGACGAATGCCGACGCGAGCCCCAGCGCGAACAGGCCGAGCGAATCGACCGTGAATGCGTGCCAGTCCTTGACGGTTTCGTAGAGCGTCGCGCCGACGATGATCGGGATCGCGAGAAAGAACGAGAATTCGGTCGCGACGCGCCGGTCGAGGCCGAACAGCATCCCGCCGATGATCGTCGAGCCGGAGCGCGACATGCCGGGCACCAATGCAAAGCACTGCGCGAGGCCGACCTTCAGCGCATCGAGCGGCGTCAGCGCATCGACCGACTGCACGCGCGGCGTCTCGCCGCGCTCGCGCTGCCGCGCCTCGGCCAACAGGATGATCACGCCGCCGATAACGAGCGCAAACGCAACAGGCACCGGCGAGAACAGCGCGGCCTTGATGTTTTTCTCGAGCAGCAGGCCGAGCGCAACGGCGGGAATCGTCGCGATCACGACGTTGAGCGCGAACCGCCGCGCATCGGGCCGGCGCGGCAGCCCGGCAACGACGGACACGATCCGGTGGCGATATTCCCAGCACACCGCGAGGATCGCGCCGAACTGGATCACGACGTCGAACGTCTTTTCCTGCGCGTCGTTGAAGTTCAGGAAGCTGCCCGCGACGATCAGGTGGCCGGTGCTCGACACCGGCAGGAATTCCGTCAGCCCCTCGACGACGCCGAGGATCAATGCCTTGCAGATCAGTATCCAGTCCATCCGTGGCCCAGTTTCGAAGTGGTCGAAGAAATGAGCCGCATCGCCGCCGCGGCCCGCCCGGCCGCGCGCGGCGCGACGTCACTTCTCGACGATCGCCACGCGTATGCCGTTTGTAAGGATGGTGATTGTACCGGGTTCGTAGTTCACGCCGGCGAATTGCAGCTGCTCCGGCTTGAACGTGTAGATCGGATAGTTCGTCAGCAATTGGGTTGCGATCATGCCGGCGGCCGCGCCGATCTGCTGCGTGTACGCCTGCGCGTCGCCGTCGAGCGTCAGGCTGTCGACGGCCGGCGCCTTGATGACGACCGAGCGGCTCGGCGCGTCGTACGCGAGCTGGCCGGACACCGTGAACTTGCCGTTGACCGGCGCGCGCAGGAACGGGCTCGCGAACTGCGCGTCGAGCTGCACCGCGACGCGGTTCTGGTCCGGCAGCAGGCCGACGACCGGATTGACGAGCGACACGTCGACGACCTGCGCGACAGTCTTTTGGTACGGAAACTTGCGCGCGACGGCCTTCTGCACGTCGCCGCGCGAGAACGTGTAGTGATCGGGAATGAACGGGAACGTCGACGCGCACGCGGCGAGCGACACCGACACCCCGACGGCGGCGGTGCATGCGACGAGGAAGCGGCGGCGGCCGGGCGCGCGACTGGCGGTCATGCTGGATCTCCTGTGGACCGGAGCTGGCGCTTCAGCGCTTGCTGCGGTCCCGTGCAAAGCTAAAACGGGCGCGACGGCTGCGTCGCGGTTTCGAGCCGGGTGAGCCACGCGAGCGCGTCGGCGCGCGACGCGCCGCACATCTCCGCCGACGGTTGCAACCCCGAACAGCACGCGGGGCGCTCCGGCCGGCCGAAGATCCGGCAGCGCAGGTCGTCGCCGAGCTGCGCGCAGCGCACGCCGGCCGGCTTGCCGCCCGGCATCCCCGGAATCGGGCTGGAAATCGACGGCGCGATGCAGCACGCGCCGCATCCCTCGCGGCACGCATGCGGCGGCGGGATGTCGGCAGGCACCGGGCGGGCAGGCATTTCGACGGACACTCGGCTCTCTCGAACGGAACAACGGAAACGGATGCGGCGCCGCTTTCCGCGTCCGGCTGCCGCACCCCGCATTGTGCCATCCCGGGCTGCGACGTTATTACACAATGCAGGCGAATCGCGCGTTTATATACTCGAAAGCATCTAAAAAGCGCGAGACCATGATGAGCTCTGCTGACACCCTGTTCCGTCCCGATTTGCTTGCGAAGTACGGCGCGAACGGGCCGCGCTACACGTCGTACCCGACGGCGCTGCAGTTCCGCGACGATTTCGACTCTGCCGACTACGTGCGCGCGGCCGGCGACCCGGGCGCGTCGTCGAGCGAGCTGTCGCTGTACTTCCACATCCCGTTCTGCAACACGGCCTGCTTCTACTGCGGCTGCAACAAGATCGCGACCCGCAACCATCGCCGCGCGCGCCCGTACCTCGACCAGCTCAAGCGCGAGATCGCGCTGCAGGCCGCGCGGTTCGACCCCGCGCGCCCCGTCACGCAGCTGCACTGGGGCGGCGGCACGCCGACCTTCCTGTCCGACGACGAGACGGCCGAGCTGATGGCGGCGACCCGCGAGCATTTCTCGCTCGCGCCGGATGCCGACACCGAGTGCTCGATCGAGATCGACCCGCGCACGGTCACGCCGGCCACGCTCGTCCACCTGCGCACGATCGGCTTCAACCGGCTGAGCCTCGGCGTGCAGGACTTCGATCCGGTGGTCCAGCAGGCGATCAACCGGATCCAGCCGGTCGGGATGACGGCCGACCTGCTGAGCGCCGCGCGCACGACGGGTTTTCAGTCGGTCAGTGTCGACCTGATCTACGGGCTGCCGCACCAGACGGTCGCGCGCTTCGGCCGCACGCTCGAGACGATCATCGAGCTCGCGCCGGACCGGCTGTCGGTGTTCGGCTACGCGCACATGCCGCACCTGTTCAAGATGCAGCGACAGATCGACGACGCGACGCTGCCGTCGCCCGCGGCCCGCGTCGCGCTGCTCGGGCTCGCGATCGACCTGCTGACGTCGGCCGGCTACGTGTACATCGGCATGGACCACTTCGCGCGGCCGGGCGACGAGCTCGTCGCCGCGCAGCGCAATGGCACGCTACAGCGCAATTTCCAGGGCTACAGCACGCGCGCGGACACCGACCTGATCGGCATCGGCGTGTCGTCGATCGGCAAGGTCGGCGACGTGTACGCACAGAACGCGAAGGACCTCCCCGCGTATGGCGCCGCGCTCGACGCGGGCCGACTGCCGATCGCGCGCGGCGTGCGGCTCACGGCCGACGACCGGCTGCGCCGCGACGTGATCACGCAGCTGATGTGCAACCTCGAGCTGCCGTTCTCGCACGTCGAGGCCGCGCACGGGATCCGCTTCGCCGACCATTTCGCGCGCGAACTGGACGCGCTGCGCGGGTTCGAGCGCGACGGGCTGGTAACGATCGCCGGCGACCGTCTGACGATCCACCCGGCCGGCCGGATGGTCGTGCGCAATATCGCGATGGCGTTCGACGCGTATCTCGACGGCACGCCGCGGCAGCGCTACTCGCGCACGGTCTGAGCGGGCCGCCGGCCGCGCACGCAGGGCCGGTTGTTGATAAAGTGTGGGCCTCATGTCCGTCGCAGAACCCGCACCATGCGCACCACCAAGGCGACCCACGCGGTCGAACGCCTGAAAACCCGCGCCGGCAACCCGCACTTCGCTGCGGTCGCGATGCCGGGCGGCCTCTTCTACCTCGTCGACCGCTCGGGC
The DNA here is from genome assembly GCF_053427715.1 of Burkholderia sp. MR1-5-21. Classification (NCBI taxonomy): domain Bacteria; kingdom Pseudomonadati; phylum Pseudomonadota; class Betaproteobacteria; order Burkholderiales; family Burkholderiaceae; genus Burkholderia; species Burkholderia sp. MR1-5-21. The sequence continues at coordinate 128,461 of NZ_JBSAXD010000021.1, read as the reverse complement.
GGCACGGCCGAGAAACGCTGCGAGCCGCTGCCGCTCGACGCGTTCGTCAAGTTCGTCGATGACCTTGGCCCCAAAAAGCCGCGCAAGGCCAGCAAGCTCGACCTCGCGTTCGAGGAGCAGATCAAGAACAGCAAGCGATGAGGTCCATTGCAGGGCTTATGAAGGCTGGCTGCCCGTCCTGTTTGGTACAATCCAAAAGTTTCTCTATCCACGCCGATAGCCGACCAGGCTGCACGACCACACCATGAATATCGAACAAGCGCGTTTCAACATGATCGAACAGCAGATCCGTCCGTGGGACGTGCTGGATCTGGAAGTCCTGGGCCTGCTGTCGATCGTCAAGCGTGAGAATTTCGTCCCGGCCGCGTACCGCGACCTGGCATTCGCCGACATCGAACTGCCGCTGCCGGGCGGCCACAAGATGCTGTTCCCGCGCGTCGAGGCACGCGTGCTGCAGGAACTCGCGGTGAAGAAGCACGAGAACGTGCTCGTGATCGGCGCCGGCTCGGGCTACCTGACGGCGCTGTTCGCGCACCGCGCGCAGCACGTGACGGCGGTCGACATCGATCCGGCGATCGCGAAGCTCGCGGAAGAGAACCTGCGCAACAACGGCGTGACGAACGCCGAGGTCGTGCTCGGCGACGGGTCGCGCGGCTGGCCGGACAAGGCGCCGTACGACGTGATCTGCGTGGCCGGCGGCCTGCCCGTCGTGCCGCAGGAGATGCTCGAGCAGCTGAAGATCGGTGGCCGCCTGTCGGCATTCGTCGGCGGCCGTCCGGTGATGAAGGCGCAGATCATCACGCGCATCGACGAAAAGCAGTACCGTGTCGCCGACGTGTTCGAAACCTACGTCGACCACCTCGTCAACGCGATCGAGCCGTCGCGCTTCAAGTTCTGAGGGGCCGCGCCATGCAGATCCTGACGCCCGCGATGCTCGCGGACTGGCTTGCCGACAAGACCCGCCCCGCGCCCGTCGTGCTCGACGTGCGCGAACCGTGGGAAATCGCGACCGCGCAGATCGCGGGCAGCGTATCGATCCCGATGCAGCAGATTCCCGCGCGCAGCGAGGAACTGGACGACGAAGCCGAGATCGTCTGCGTCTGCCATCACGGGATGCGCAGCGCGCAGGTCGCGATGTTCCTCGAATCGCGCGGCTTCACGAAGCTCTACAACCTGCAAGGCGGCATCGACGCGTGGTCGCGCGACGTCGATCCGGCCGTGCCGCGCTACTAGGCCACACCTCGCCGGCCACACTGATCCGCCGAACGGGCGCGCATAGCGCGCCCGTTTCTCTTTCCCGCCCTACTCCGTTTCCTTCAGCGCCTCGGCGACGATCGCGAACAGCTCGGCAATCTGCGCCTCCTCGACGATCAGCGGCGGCGAGAACGCGAGGATGTCGCCCGTATAGCGCACCATCGCGCCCTTCTGGTAGCACCTGACGAACACGTCGTACGCGCGCGCCCCCGGCTTGCCGTCGCGCGACTTCAGCTCGACGCCGCCGACGAGGCCGAGATTGCGCACGTCGATCACGTGGCGCGCGTCCTTCAGCTTGTGGATCTCGCGCTCGAACACCGGCGCCATCCGCGCGGCGCGCTCGAACAGCTTTTCGCGCTCGTACAGGTCGATCGTCGCGCAGGCGGCGGCGGCCGCAAGCGGATGCCCTGAATACGTATAGCCGTGGAACAGCTCGATGCCGGCCGGCGCGCCGTTCACGATCGTGTCGTGGATCGCGTCGCTCGCCGCAACCGCGCCCATCGGCACCGCCGCGTTGTTGGTGCCCTTCGCCATCGTCAGCAGGTCCGGCGTCACGTTGAAGAACTGCGCGGCGAACGGTGCGCCGAGCCGGCCCCAGCCGGTGATCACCTCGTCGAAGATCAGCAGGATGCCGTGCTTGTCGCACAGCTCGCGCAGCCGCTCGAGATAGCCTTTCGGCGGGATCAGCACGCCGGTCGCGCCGGCGATCGGCTCGACGATCACGGCGGCGATCGTCGACGCGTCGTGCAGCGTGACGAGCCGCTCGAGCTCGTCGGCGAGATGCGCGCCCCACGCGGGCTGCCCTTTCGAGAACGCGGCCTCGCTGATGTTCAGCGTGTGCGGCAGGTGGTCGACCGACGGCAGCAGCGCGCCTGAATACGCCTTGCGGTTCGGCGCGATCCCGCCGACCGAGATCCCGCCGAAGCCGACGCCGTGATAGCCGCGCTCGCGGCCGATGAAGCGCGTGCGCTGCCCTTCACCGCGCGCACGGTGATACGCGAGCGCGATCTTCAGCGCGGTGTCGACCGCTTCCGAGCCGGAGTTCGTGAAGAAGATGTGCTTGAGGTCGCCGGGCGTATGGCGCGCGATCCGCGTCGCCGCTTCGAATGCCTTCGGATGCCCCATCTGGAACGTCGGCGCGAAGTCCATTTCCTCGGCCTGCGCCTTCACCGCCGCGACGATCTCGTCGCGCCCGTGCCCCGCGTTCACGCACCAGAGCCCCGCGGTGCCGTCGAGAATGCGCCGCCCGTCGTGCGACGTGTAGTACATCCCCTTCGCGGACACGAGCAGCCGCGGCGCGTCCTTGAACTGGCGGTTGGCGGTAAACGGCATCCAGAACGCGGACAGATCGGGGGTGTTCGATTGCTGCTGACTCATGGGCGGCTCCTCGGTGTGTTCGATCGGCGCGGCAGCGTGGTGACGCGGCGCGCCGGCGTAGTGCGAAAACATGATGCGACGCAAGTCGAAACCCGAGTGTAAGCACCGAAACGGTGAAGCACAACCGTGCACCAATTGCGCCCGCGAACCTGCACCGCAACGGCCCATCCGCGCCGCACGACGCGTCACGCGCACCGCGCCGCCGCCCGCGCGACGCACGTCCGCCGTGCGTGCGCGCGACTGGCACACGCCTTGCGTAAACCCCGACGGTCGACGCCGCAACGGCGCACGCGCATCCAACACGTCAAGGGGAACCCGATGAAACGTCGCAGTCTGTTGAAGTTCGGATCGATGGCCGGCGCGCTCGCGCTGGCAGGCAAGAGCCCGTTCGCGCACGCCGCCGATGCGGGCACGGGCCCGATCAAGGTCGGCATCCTGCATTCGCTGTCCGGCACGATGGCGATCTCCGAGACCTCGCTGAAGGACACCGCGCTGATGACGATCGCCGACATCAACAAGAGCGGCGGCGTGATGGGCCGCAAGCTCGAGCCGGTCGTCGTCGATCCCGCGTCGAACTGGCCGCTGTTCGCCGAAAAGGCGCGGCAGCTCCTCACGCAGGACAAGGTCGCGTGCGTGTTCGGCTGCTGGACGTCGGTGTCGCGCAAGTCGGTGCTGCCGGTGTTCGAGGAGCTGAACGGCCTGCTCTACTACCCCGTGCAGTACGAAGGCGAGGAAATGTCGCGCAACGTGTTCTACACCGGCGCCGCGCCGAACCAGCAGGCGATCCCGGCCGTCGAGTACCTGATGGGCGCCGAGGGCGGCGGCGCGAAGCGCTTCTTCCTGCTCGGCACCGACTACGTGTATCCGCGCACGACGAACAAGATCCTGCGCGCGTTCCTGAAATCAAAGGGCGTGAAGGACGCCGACATTCAGGAGGTCTACACGCCGTTCGGCCACAGCGACTACCAGACCATCGTCGCGAACATCAAGAACTTCTCGCAGGGCGGCAAGACGACCGTGATCTCGACGATCAACGGCGATTCGAACGTGCCGTTCTACAAGGAGCTCGGCAACCAGGGGATCAAGGCGACCGACGTGCCGGTCGTCGCATTCTCGGTCGGCGAGGAGGAGCTGCGCGGGATCGACACGAAGCCGCTCGTCGGGCACCTCGCCGCGTGGAACTACTTCATGTCGGTGAAGAATCCGTCGAACACGAAGTTCAAGGACCAGTTCGCCGCGTGGGTGAAGGCGAACAACCTGCCCGGCGGTGCGAAGCGCGTGACCAACGACCCGATGGAAGCGACCTTCGTCGGCATCCACATGTGGAAGCAGGCGGTCGAGAAGGCGAAGAGCACCGACGTCGACAAGGTGCGGGTCGCGATGATCGGCCAGAGCGTCGCCGCGCCGTCGGGCTTCACGCTGACGATGGACGGCAACCATCACCTGCACAAGCCGGTGATGATCGGCGAGATCCGCGGCGACGGGCAGTTCAACGTCGTGTGGAAGACCAAGACCGCGATCCGCGCGCAGCCGTGGAGCCCGTTCATCGCGGGCAACCAGGGCAAGCCGGACATCGTCAGCTCGATTCCGGCGTTCCTGCGCCGGCAGCGCGCGGCGCTGGCCTGATGCGGGCTGGCGCGCCACGCGAACGCAAGGCGCGCCAGCCGCGGTCGGCTTACCGTCATGGCCCGCCCCGGCGCTTCGCGATCCACGCACGACACCCGTTCTCCACGCCTGCCAGGACAGCCCGATGCCCACTTCCCTACGCCGAGCCGCGATCGCGCTCCTCGCCTGCATCGCCCTCGTCGGCGTCGCGCCGCGCGCCGCGTTCGCGCTGACGGCCGCTGACACCACCGCACTCGCCGGCGACGACTTCGACGCGAAGACGGCCGCGATCGAACGGCTTGCCGCCGATCCCGATCCGCACGCGGTCACGCTGCTCAATGCGCTGTCTTCCGGCGATGCGCTCGCGACCGGCGACGGCCGCATCCTGATCCAGAGCGGCGACACCGCGCACGACGCGCTCACGCAAGCCGCGACGCCCGCCGGCGACGCGCAGCCCGTGATGCTGAACAACCTGCTGCGCACGAAGATCGCCGGCGCGTTGTCCGGTCTCGCGCTCGCGTCGCCGGACGTCGCGACGCGGCGCGACGCGATCGACGCGCTGCTGAAGTCCCCCGACCCCGCGCTGAAGCCGATGATCGATCGCGCCCGCGCGCAGGAAACCGACCCGTCGCTGAAGCGCCGCCTCGATGCGCTGTGGGCGATCGCCGCACTGCACGACGCCGATCCCGCGAAGCGTCTCGAAGCGGTGCAGGTCGTTGCTGCGCGCCACGACCTCGACATGATCGAACAGTTGCGACCGCTCGTCGCGCAGAACGCCGACGGCAGCTTCGCCGAACCCGACGCGCGCGTGCGCGACGCCGCACAGCGAGGGCTCGACGCGCTGCATTCGCTGCAGCGCCGCGGCGAAATCGCCGGCACCGTGTTCGCAGGCCTGTCGCTCGGCAGCGTGCTGCTGCTCGCGGCGCTCGGCCTCGCGATCACGTACGGGCTGATCGGCGTGATCAACATGGCGCACGGCGAATTCCTGATGATCGGCGCGTATGCGACCTACGTCGTGCAGACGCTGATCCAGCGCTACGCGCCGGCCGCGTTCGACTGGTATCCGCTCTTCGCGGTGCCTGCGTCGTTCGCGGCGGCCGCGCTCGTCGGCGTCGTGCTCGAACGGCTCGTGCTGCGGCATCTGTATGGCCGCCCGCTCGAGACGCTGCTCGCGACGTTCGGCGTCAGCCTGATCCTGATCCAGGCAACGCGCATGCTGTTCGGCGCGCAGAACGTGCAGGTCGTGAATCCGTCGTGGATGAGCGGCGGCGTGACCGTGATGCAGAACCTGATCCTGCCGTACAACCGGCTCGCGATCCTCGCGTTCGCGCTCGCGGTGGTCCTCATCGCGTGGGCCGTGCTGACGAAGACGCGGCTCGGCCTGTTCGTGCGCGCGGTCACGCAGAACCGGCGGATGGCCGCGTGCGTCGGCGTGAAGACCGCGCGTGTCGACGCGTATGCGTTCGCGTTCGGCGCAGGCATCGCGGGCCTCGGTGGCTGCGCGCTGTCGCAGATCGGCAATGTCGGCCCCGATCTCGGCCAGAACTACATCATCGATTCGTTCATGGCGGTCGTGCTCGGCGGCGTCGGGCAGATCGCCGGCACCGTGCTCGGCGGCTTCGGGCTCGGTCTCGTCAGCAAGGCGATCGAACCGTTCTGGGGCGCGGTGCTCGCGAAGATCGCGGTGCTCGTGATGATCGTGCTGTTCATCCAGAAGCGTCCGCAGGGCATGTTCGCCCTGAAGGGACGCAGCGCGGAGGCCTGACTTGAGACAACCCGCACGCGCCGCGAACGCCCCGGCACGCACTGGAGTACCGGCATGACTTCCATCACGAATTCCCTGTCGAATTCCGCCGCCACGCCACCGGCCCCCGCCGCCTCGCGCGCGGCCGACGGCTTCGCGCTCGGCCTGCCGCCGCGCCCCGCGCTGCTGTCGCGCCGCGCGTGGTTCGCGCTCGTCGCGCTGTGCATCGCGATCGGCGTCGGCGTGCCGCTTGCGGCGCTCGTCGCGCCGGAGTCCAGCGCATTCCACCTGTCCGCGTATGCGATGACGCTCACCGGCAAGCTGATGTGCTACGCGATCGCGGCGCTCGCGCTCGACCTGGTGTGGGGTTACTGCGGCATCCTGAGCCTCGGCCACGGCCTCTTCTTCGCGCTCGGCGGCTATGCGATCGGCATGTACCTGATGCGCGAGATCGGCCGCGACGGCAAGTACGGCAGCGACCTGCCCGACTTCATGGTGTTTCTCGACTGGCACCAGCTGCCGTGGTACTGGAGCGGCACGCAGCATCTCGCCTATGCGCTCGCGCTCGTCGTGCTCGTGCCGGCGGTGCTCGCGTGGGTGTTCGGCTTCTTCACGTTCCGCTCGCGCGTGAAGGGCGTGTACCTGTCGATCATCACGCAGGCGATGACGTTCGCCGCGATGCTGCTGTTCTACCGCAACGAGACCGGCTTCGGCGGCAACAACGGCTTCACCGACTTCAAGCGCATCGCCGGGTTCCCGATCACGTCGCCCGGCACGCGCACGGTGCTGTTCCTGCTGACGTTCGCGACGCTCGTGCTCGCGTTCGTCGCCGCGCGCGCGATCGTCACGAGCAAGCTCGGGCGCGTCGTTACCGCAGTGCGCGACGGCGAGACGCGGCTGATGTTCCTCGGTTACAGCCCGCTCGCGTACAAGCTGTTCGTGTGGACCGTGTCGGCCGTGCTGTGCGGCATCGCAGGCGCGTTGTACGTGCCGCAGGTCGGCATCATCAATCCCGGCGAGATGTCGCCGGGCAATTCGATCGAGATGGCAATCTGGGTCGCCGTCGGCGGGCGCGGCACGCTGATCGGACCGATCGTCGGCGCATTCGCGGTCAACGGTGCGAAGAGCCTGTTCACCGCTTACTTCGCCGAATACTGGCTGTTCTTCCTCGGCCTGATCTTCGTGCTCGTGCCGCTGCTGCTGCCGCGCGGCATCATGGGCCTCGTCGAGGCCGCCATCGCGAAGGGGAAACGCGCATGAACGGAACCGCCCTCTACCAGTTCGCGCCGCCGAGCGAAGACGAGCTGCTCGCGGTCAGCGGCACCGCGTCGCTCGCGCGCGTCGTCACGCCCGGCATCGACACGTCGCACGGCACGATCCTCTATCTCGAGGACATCGAGGTCAGCTTCGACGGCTTCCGCGCATTGAACAAGCTGTCGCTGTCGATCGATGCGGGCGAATTGCGCTGCGTGATCGGCCCGAACGGCGCGGGCAAGACGACGATGATGGACGTGATCACCGGCAAGACGCGCCCCGACGTCGGCAAGGTGTTTCTCGGCCAGACGCTCGACCTGTCGCGGATGAGCGAACCGGAAATCGCGCGCGCGGGCATCGGCCGCAAGTTCCAGAAGCCGACGGTGTTCGAGCAGCATCCGGTGTGGGAAAACCTCGAGCTCGCGATGCAGACCGACAAGGGCTGGCTCGCGTCGCTGCGTGCGCGGCTCGACAAGGCCGCACAGGCGAAGATCGAGGAAACGCTCGCGCTGATCGGACTCGAATCGCATGCGTTCCGTACGGCCGGCGAACTGTCGCACGGTCAGAAGCAACGGCTCGAGATCGGCATGCTGCTGATGCAGCGTCCGGCGCTGCTGCTGCTCGACGAACCCGCGGCCGGCATGACCGATCACGAGACGATGGAACTCGCGGAACTGCTGAACACGTTGCGGGGCACCTGCTCGATGATGGTCGTCGAGCACGACATGGAATTCGTCGCGGCGCTCGCGGGTGACACGGGCCGCGTGACGGTGATGGCCGAAGGCGCGGTGCTCGCGCAAGGCACGCTCGATCAGGTCAAGCGCGACGACGCGGTGATCGAGTCTTATCTCGGACGTTGATGCGATGCTGACAATCGACTCGCTGAACCAGTATTACGGCGGCAGCCATATCCTGCGCAACGTGACGCTCGCCGCCGACGACGGCAGGCTGACGGTGCTGCTCGGCCGCAACGGCGTCGGCAAGACGACGCTGCTGCGCTGCCTGATGGGCATCGTCGCCGCGAAGAGCGGCACGGTGTCGTGGCGCGGCACGACGCTCGGCGCGCTGCCGCCGTATGCGCGCGTCGCGGCCGGGCTCGCGTATGTGCCGCAGGGCCGCGACATCTTTCCGCGGCTCACCGTCGAGGAGAACCTGCTCGTCGGCGCGGCGAGCCGCCGCGCGCCTTCGAATGTGCCGGACCGCATCTACGACCTGTTCCCGGTGCTGAAGGACATGCGCGCGCGGCGCGGCGGCGACCTGTCGGGCGGCCAGCAGCAGCAACTCGCGATCGGCCGCGCGCTGATGAGCGAACCGCAACTGCTGATCCTCGACGAGCCGACCGAAGGCATCCAGCCGTCGATCATCCAGGACATCGGCCGTACGCTGCGGCAACTCGTCGACGAATCGAAGATGACGGTGCTGCTCGTCGAACAGTATTACGATTTCGCTCGCTCGATCGCCGACAACTACTGGGTGATGAGCCGGGGCGAGATCGTCGCGGGCGGCGATGCGAAGGACATGGAAACGAACGGCGTGCGGGAGCTGATCGCGGTGTAGCACGTGGCGCCGGATCACGGGTTCGGCGCCGCATTCCAGACGCCGCATTTCGGCAAAGGGACGAATTCCAGCATTGGTTGGTACCGACCTTCCAATGAACGCGGCGCGTGGATTATTGTTCCGGTAGCATCCCCGTTCCCCGCGCCCGCTGCTTGCCGATGTCCGCCCACGATCCCCACGCCTCGCTGTCCCGCCCCGCCGTCGCCAAATCGTGGCGCGCCCGCCTCGAACTCGGCTTCGAACGGCACGGCGCACGCACGACGCTCGTCCACCGGCTGCACGACGGCCCGCTGCGCGTGCAGCGGCCGCTGTACCCGGAAGGCGACGCGATCTGCCACGCGGTGATCGTCCATCCGCCGGGCGGCGTCGCGGGCGGCGACCGGCTCGATCTCGACGTTGCGCTCGGCGACGGCACGCACGCGGTGCTGACGACGCCCGGCGCGACCAAGTGGTACAAGTCGAACGGCCTCGACGCGACCCAGCGCATCGGCATCGTGCTCGGCGACCACGCGAAGCTCGACTGGCTGCCGCAGAACAACCTGTTCTTCGACGCCGCGCATGCGTCGCTCGACTTCACGCTGACGCTCGGCGCGGGCGCAAGCGCGCTCGGGTGGGACGCGACGCAGCTCGGCCGGCAGGCGGCCGGCGAAGCGTGGTCGGCGGGCCGCATCGCGTCGACGTCGACGCTCGTCGACGCCGCCGGCCAGCCGCTCTGGACCGAACGCGCGCGGCTCGACGCGACCGACACGCTGCGCGGCGCGCCGCAGGTTCTCGCGGGTTTTGCGGTCTACGGCACGCTGTGGGCGGCCGGCGCCACGTGCGATGCCGCACTTGCCGAATCGCTCGCCGCGCGCATGCCGTTCGACGACACGCTGCGCGCGGGCGCGACCTGCGTGACGCCGGGCGTCGTGCTCGTGCGCGCGCTCGCCGTGTCGATGGAGGTGCTGCAGCGGCACTTCGCCGACTGCTGGCTGCACCTGCGCCCGATCGTGCACGGCGTCGCCGCGCAGCCGCTGCGGCTATGGCAGACCTGAACGCACCATTTCGATGCAACGCCGTGCGCGACCCGGTCGAGCGCGCACGCGCCGTGCACCATGAACGCGCATCCGCTCCCCACCGGAACGCGTGCCGCGCATGGCATGCACCTTGCTCCCCTTTTATCTGACGATCGCGACGGTCGCTGCGACGCGGTGCTACGATAAGCCGCCCACCCGATCGCGTGCCGGTCGCCGGCAAATATTACGTTTTCCTGAACGCCCGCCTTCATGAAACTGACTCCCCGAGAAAAAGACAAGCTGCTGATCTTCACGGCAGCGCTGCTCGCCGAGCGCCGCCGCGCGCGCGGCCTCAAGCTCAACTATCCGGAAGCGGTCGCGTTCATCACCGCCGCGCTGATGGAAGCGGCGCGCGACGGCAAGACCGTCGCCGAGGTGATGCACTACGGCACCACGCTGCTCACGCGCGACGACGTGATGGACGGCGTGCCGGAAATGATTCCCGACATCCAGGTCGAGGCGACCTTCCCGGACGGCACGAAGCTCGTCACCGTCCATCACCCGATTCCGTGAGGCACTGCGCATGATCCCCGGCGAAATCCTCACCGACGACGGCGAGCACGAACTGAACGCGGGCCGCGCGACGATCACGCTGACCGTCGCGAACACCGGCGACCGCCCCGTGCAGGTCGGCTCGCACTACCACTTCTTCGAAGTCAACGACGCGCTGTCGTTCGACCGCGCGGCCGCGCGCGGCTTCCGGCTCAACATCGCGGCCGGCACTGCCGTGCGCTTCGAGCCGGGCCAGACGCGCACGGTCGAGCTCGTCGCGCTGGCGGGCGAACGCGCCGTCTACGGTTTTCAGGGCAAGGTGATGGGGCCGCTGTAAGCCGCTCCGCTCTTCAGGAACAGCACGACATGACACTACGCTTGAGCCGCCGCGCATACGCGGAGATGTTCGGGCCGACGACGGGCGACCGCATCCGTCTCGCCGACACCGAATTGCTGATCGAGATCGAACGCGACTTCACGATCTACGGCGAGGAAGTGAAATTCGGCGGCGGGAAGGTGATCCGCGACGGGATGGGCCAATCGCAGCGCGTCGCCGCCGACGTGCCCGACACCGTCGTCACGAACGCGGTGATTCTCGATCACTGGGGCATCGTGAAGGCCGACATCGCGATCAAGCACGGCCGCATCGCCGCGATCGGCAAGGCCGGCAACCCCGACATCCAGCCGGGCGTGACGATCCCGATCGGCGCCGCGACCGAAGTGATCGCGGGCGAAGGGCTGATCGTGACCGCGGGCGGCATCGACACGCACATCCACTTCATCAGCCCGCAGCAGATCGACGAGGCGCTCGCATCGGGCGTGACGACGATGCTCGGCGGCGGCACGGGCCCCGCCACCGGCACCAACGCGACGACCTGCACGCCGGGCCCGTGGCACATGGAGCGGATGCTGCAGGCGGCGGACGGCTGGCCGATCAACCTCGGCTTTCTCGGCAAGGGCAATGCGAGCCTGCCGCAGCCGCTCGTCGAGCAGATCGCGGCCGGCGCGATCGGGCTGAAGCTGCACGAGGACTGGGGCACGACGCCCGCCGCGATCGACAACTGCCTGTCGGTCGCCGACGACACCGACACGCAGGTCGCGATCCACACCGACACGCTGAACGAAGGCGGCTTCGTCGAATCGACGGTCGCCGCGTTCAAGGGCCGCACGATCCACACTTACCACACCGAAGGCGCGGGCGGCGGCCATGCGCCCGATATCCTGAAGGTGTGCGGCGAGGCGAACGTGCTGCCGTCGTCGACCAACCCGACGCGGCCGTACACGATCAACACGCTCGACGAGCACCTCGACATGCTGATGGTGTGCCATCACCTCGATCCGTCGATCGCCGAGGATCTCGCGTTCGCCGAATCGCGGATCCGCCGCGAGACGATCGCGGCCGAGGACATCCTGCACGATCTCGGCGCGCTGTCGATGCTGTCGTCCGACTCGCAGGCGATGGGCCGCGTCGGCGAGGTGATCATCCGCACCTGGCAGACGGCGCACAAGATGAAGGTGCAGCGCGGCGCGCTGCCGGAAGACAGCGCGCGCCACGACAACTTCCGCGCGAAGCGCTACGTCGCGAAATACACGATCAACCCGGCGCTCACGCACGGGATCGCGCACGAGGTCGGCTCGATCGAGCCCGGCAAGTGGGCGGACCTCGTGCTGTGGGAGCCCGCGTTCTTCGGCATCAAGCCGACGATGATCCTGAAGGGCGGGATGATCGCGATGGCGCAGATGGGCGACCCGAACGCGTCGATCCCGACGCCGCAGCCGGTCCACTACCGCGAAATGTTCGCGACGCGCGGCGGCGCGCTCGCACGCACGTCGCTGACGTTCGTGTCGCAGATGGCGGCCGACGCCGGCATCGCCGAACGCTACGGGCTCGCGAAGCGGATCGTGCCGGTGCGCAACTGCCGCAACGTGACGAAGGCCGACATGATCCACAACGCATGGCGGCCCGCGATCAGCGTCGATCCCGAAACCTACGACGTAATCGCCGACGGCCAGCTCCTCACCTGCGAGCCGGCCACCGTGCTGCCGATGGCGCAGCGCTATTTCCTGTTCTGATTTCCGGTTCCTGTCTTATGCGCACCATCGACAAACGCATTGCCCCGAACGTGAAACTCGCCGCGTCGCTCGTCGCGCGCGCGCCGACGCTCACGCTCGCGTACGACGCCCGCTGCAAGAGCCGCCTCGCGGCGACGCTCGACACCGGCGAGGAAGTCGCGCTCGTGCTGCCGCGCGGCACCGTGCTGCGCGACGGCGACGTGCTCGTCGCCGACGACGGCGCGCTCGTGCGCGTCGCCGCCGCGCCGGAAACGGTGCTGCGCGTGCGCGCGCCCGATCCGATGACGCTGATGCGTGCCGCGTACCACCTCGGCAACCGCCACACGCCAGTCGAGATCGGCGATGGCTACCTGTTGCTCGAAGCCGACCCCGTGCTCGCCGACATGCTGCGCCGGCTCGGCACGCAGGTCGAGCAGGTCGACGCGCCGTTCCAGCCGGAAGCCGGCGCGTACGGCGGCGGCCACAAGCACGGCCACGACGCGACGTTCGCGGAAGACTACGCACTCGCGCAGCAGGTGTTCGGCGAACACCACGGCCACTCGCACGATCACGATCACGATCACGATCACGATCATCAGCATGGTCCGGGATGCACGCACGGGCACGGGCATGGCCACGGTCATGAACACCACTGAACTCGTCGCGCTGCTGCACCTCGCGTCGCCGGCGCTGCCGATCGGCGCGTACAGCTATTCGCAGGGTCTCGAAGCGGCGCTCGATGCGAACCTGATCCGCGATGCCGACACCGCGCGCGACTGGATCGCAAGCGGCCTGACCGACGTGCTCGCGCACGGGGAGCTGCCGTTCCTCGCGCACCAGCTCGCGCGCTGGCGCACACACGATGCCGACGCGCTCGCGCGCGACAACGCGTGGTTCGTCGCGAGCCGCGAATCGGCGGAGCTGCGCCGCGAGACCGAGCAGATGGGCTGGTCGCTCGCGCAGCTGTGCACGTCGCTCGAATGGGGTGATGCCGCGCGCCGCGCGACGCTGTTGTCGATCTCGCCTGTCGCGCTGCCGACCGCGTTCGCGTACGCGGCAGCCGCGCACGACGCGAGCGCCGACGCGACGCTCGCCGCCTACGCATTCGGCTGGGTCGAGAACCAGACGGCCGCCGCGCTGAAGGCGGTGCCGCTCGGCCAGCTCGCGGGCCAGAAGATCCTCGTCGCGCTGCGCGGCGCAATCGACGCGGCCGTGCAGCGCGCGCTCGCGACGCCACCCGACGCGATCAGCACGTTCGCGCCGCAGCTCGGCATCCTGTCCGCGCGGCACGAAACCCAATACTCGCGGCTGTTCCGCTCCTGACTCCGAAGCAACCTACGATGAACGCACCTCAATCCTCATCCCCCCGCCGCACGAAGAAGCTGCCGCCGCTGCGCGTCGGCATCGGCGGCCCGGTCGGCTCCGGCAAGACCACACTGCTCGAAATGCTGTGCAAGGCGATGCGCGAGCGCTACGACCTCGTCGCGATCACCAACGACATCTACACGAAGGAAGACCAGCGACTGCTGACCGTCGCGGGCGCGCTGCCCGAGGAACGGATCATGGGCGTCGAGACGGGCGGCTGCCCGCACACCGCGATCCGCGAGGACGCGTCGATCAACCTCGAGGCCGTCGACCGGATGCTCGCGCGCTTTCCGGACGCGGACATCGTGTTCATCGAATCGGGCGGCGACAACCTCGCAGCGACGTTCAGCCCCGAGCTGTCGGACCTGACGATCTACGTGATCGACGTGGCGGGCGGCGAGAAGATTCCGCGCAAGGGCGGCCCCGGCATCACGAAGTCGGACCTGCTCGTGATCAACAAGACCGACCTCGCGCCGCTCGTCGGTGCGAACCTCGACGTGATGGCGTCGGATACGAAGAAGATGCGCGGCGAGCGGCCGTACGTGATGACGAACCTGAAGGCGCTCGACGGCGTCGCGGACGTCGTCGCGTTCATTGAAAAGAAGGGATTGCTGAAGATCTGAGCAGGGTTGCCGCGGGTGTCGCGGCCTGCATGAGCGGCGCGGGCGACGCTCATGCAGGCTGCATTACCGGATGACGATCAGACATCAGCGGAGCGGCCGGCGGGGCGTGCCGCCGCGTCACAACGATGCACGCGCTGCGACGATCCCGCACGACACAGGACCAGCCGCGCCGCTCGCCCTACTCGCCCTACTCGCCCTACTCGCCCTACTCGTCCTGCTCGTCCTACTCGTCCCGCTCGCCGTTCGTGACGGGCGGCAGCAGCGCGGCAAGCACGTCGACCGTGCGAGCAGTCGCACCGCGATGGCGCGCGGCAAATGCCGCGCCCGCCGCGCCCATCGCGATGCGCCGCGCATTGTCGGCGAGCAGCGCGTCGAGCACGTGCGCGAGATCCAGCGGATCCTCGACCTGCAGCGCCGCACCGGTTGCCACCGCATCGGCGGTCGCCTGCGTGAAGTTGAACACGTGCGGCCCGATCAGCACCGGCACGCCGACCGCGCATGCCTCGATCAGGTTCTGTCCGCCGAGCGGCAGCAGGCTGCCGCCGATGAACGCGACGTCCGCGGCCGCGTAGTACGCGCCGAGCTCGCCCATCGAGTCGCCGAGCAGCACCGTCACGTCGGAAGGCAGCGGCGCCGCCGCGGGACGGCCCGCCGCGAGCGCAGCGGCATCGGCCGCCCACGCGGATCGCCGTACGCACTTGAACCCGTTGCGCTCGACCAGCGCCTCGACCTCGGCAAAGCGTTGCGGATGACGCGGCACGAGGATCAGCAGCGCACCGGGCGTCATCACGGCCGCGAACGCCTGCAGCACCAGCGCCTCCTCGTTCTCGCGCGTGCTGGCCGCAACCCACACCGGCCGTGCGCCGATCGCTTCGCGCCACGCGTGGCCGCGCGCCGCGAGCTCCGGCGGCGTCGTCATGTCGAACTTCAGGTTGCCGAGCACCGTCACCTGGCGCGCGCCGAGCGACGTCAGGCGCTCCGCGTCGGCAGGACTCTGCGCGA
Source organism: Burkholderia sp. MR1-5-21 (assembly GCF_053427715.1). Lineage (NCBI taxonomy): Bacteria > Pseudomonadati > Pseudomonadota > Betaproteobacteria > Burkholderiales > Burkholderiaceae > Burkholderia > Burkholderia sp. MR1-5-21. The sequence goes on along the minus strand of NZ_JBSAXD010000021.1, from coordinate 113,081 downwards.
GCACGCGCGAGAAGCCGCCGAACACGTCGCGCGCGGCCGCGCCGAACCTGGCTGCGCGCCGGTACGAGCGCGCCGACATCCGCGCGTTGGTCAGCACGAGCGGCACGTCCGCGCGACGGCACTCGTCGATCAGCGTCGGCCACACTTCCGTTTCCATCACGAGGCCGAGCGTCGGCCGCCATGCGCGCAGGAAACGCCGCACCGCGCCCGGCATGTCGTACGGCAGGTAGCTGCGCAGCACGCGGTCGCCGAAGATCTGCTCGCCGGTCGCGCGGCCGCTCGGCGTCATGTGCGTGAGCAGGATGCGTGCGTCGGGGCGGGCCTTCATCAGCGCATCGATCAGCGGCTGCGCGGCGCGCGTCTCGCCGACCGACACCGCATGCACCCAGATCAGCGGCGTGCGCTCGTCCGGCGCGCGGCCCGGCCGGTAGCCGAAGCGCTCGCCGATGTGCTCGCGATAGCCGCGCTCCTTGCGCGAGCGCACGTAGAGACGCACGACGGCGATCGGCGCGATGAGCCACCACAGTGCGCGATAGATCGCCCTCAGCATGAAGCGGCCACTCCGTGTCGTTGACTGCGGCGCGCGCTCAAACCAGCGCCCTGCCCGTCAGGCGCTCGAGAATGCCGAGCGGCGCGCATTCGCGGCGGACCATCGCGTCGACCGGCAGGAAGAAGGTCTGCTCGAGCATGAACTGGCCGGACATCACCGCGTGCGACGTCTGGTCCGAGTAGCAGATCCATACGCTGCCCGGCGGGAACGGCATCGTTTCCTGCGAGCACGTCTTCTGGTAGTCGAGATCCGCCTTCATCCCGTCGTGCAGGTTCAGCATCAGGTGGTCGTACGCGCTGCGCGGCGTCTTCGTCACGTGCAGCAGGTTGAGCAGCCACGCCGAGCCCGGCAGCTGCGGGCGGATGCGCGGCAGGAAGCGCTTCGCGACGGTCTCGAACGGCTCGCCGACCCGCCAGACGCGCGGCGCACCTGCCGGATTGACGTTCGTGAACACGCGCAGGATCCGCTCGCCGTAGTTCGGGCGCGACGGGAACGCGTCGACGTGCAGGCGGCTGTCGTCCTTGCGCCACGACGTCTCGCGCGTCTCGACCTGCATCAGCCGCAGGCTCGTCGGCGCGACGCGCAGCTTGCCGCGATATTCGGGAAAGAGGCCGTCGACGAGCGTGCCGGCCTGCTGCTGGAAGCGCGCGACGAGCGCGCGCACCGCCGATTGCGTGACGCTGTCGCCGAGCACGCCGGCGAGCGCGCCGCCGTTCGGCGCGAGGCTGATGTTCTTGCGTTTCGGATCGGCGAGCGCCGGATCGAGCAGCGCTTCCTCGCCGCCTTCGATCGCGAAGCGCAGGTGCGGGAAATACAGCACCTTGCCTTCCTCGACCGCGGCCAGCAGCTGCTCGCGCGGCACCGACAGGTTGTGACCGCGCCAGTCGGCGGACGAGACTTCGATGATCTGGGATTCGCTCATGATCGCTTCGGAATGCATGCGTTACAGGAGGCCGAAGCCCGCGAGCGCCGACTTCACCTGCGCGATCGACGGGGGCTGCCCCGCCGTGCCGAGGTTGACGACGTTCGGCGACCAGTAGCCGCCCGTGCGCCAGGCCGTCGCGAAATTGTACAGTTCGACCGTCGGACGCTTCAGCGCGGCCGCAATGTGAACCAGACCTGTATCGACCCCGACGGTCGCCGCCGCGCCGTCGATCAGCCCGACGACCGCCGGCAGCGACAGCTTCGGCGGCACGATCGCCGCCGCGCCGAACTCCTTCGCGAGCCGCTCGCTCGTCACGCGCTCCGCGTCGTTGCCCCACGGCAGCACGAGCGACGCGCCGCGCCGCACGAGCGACTGGCCGAGCTCGATCCACGCGGCGTCCGGCCATTGCTTGTCGGCGCGCGACGTCGCATGGACGAACACGACATACGGCACCGGCAGGTTCAGGCCCAGCGCGGCGACCGCACGCGACGCCGCGGCCGTGTCGAGACCGAAGTCGACCGGATCGGCGGGCGTCGGCGCCGGATCGCCGAGCGCGGCCGCGACGAGCTGCCGCGACCGCTCGATCACGTGCGTGCGCGGCTCGATCGGCACGCGCTTGCGGTAGAAGAAGCGCACGGGCCATTCGTAGCCAGCGCCGTCGGTGCGGTTGCCGAGGCCGACGAGCGGTCCGCGCGCCCAGCTCGCGACCCATGCGGTCTTGATGAGCCCCTGGCAGTCGATCACGAGATCGTAGCGCTCGGCCTCGAGCCGCTTGCGGAACGCGCGGATCTCGCGCCAGGTCGCGCCGGAGAACGGTTTCTTGCGCCAGCGGCGCAGCGAGAACGGCAGCACGTCGCGCACGCCGTCGACGAGCTTCACGAGGTCGACGAAGCTCTCCTCGACGAGCCAGTCGATCTGCGCATCGGGATGGCGCCGCCGGATGTCGGCGATCACCGGCATGTTGTGCACGACGTCGCCCAGCGACGATACGCGCACGATCAGGATCTTTTGCACGCTGAAAAAACGCCGGCGCGCAGCCGGCGACAAGCATAAAGACGCGATTTTATCGCGCCCGGTGGGTCAGGGCCTGTTCGCAAGCCCGTTATTGGCGTGAACAGGCCCTCGACAGGCAAAAAAGCGGCGCACGCATGACGCGTGCGCCGCTTTTCGGGGCCGGTGCTGCATACAAGCCGGCGGCGGCCATGCCGCCGCCCGGGCTCAGAACGGCAGCTTCACGTCCGGCTTCGCCGCCGTCAGCACGCGGCGGAAGTCTTCCTGGATGCGCTTCAGGCCATCCTGCGTCTCGGCTTCGAAACGCATCACGACGACGGGCGTCGTGTTCGACGAACGCGCGAGGCCAAAGCCGTCCGGGTATTCGACGCGCAGGCCGTCGATCGTCACGACCTCGTCGGCGCCGTCGAACTTCGCGTCCTTCTGCAGCTTCTCGATCAGACGGACGTTCTCGCCCTCTTCGAGCCAGAGCTGCAGCTCCGGCGTGGACATCGCGTCCGGCAGCGCGTTCAGCAGCGCGCTCGGATCGGCCGTCTTCGCGAGGATCTCGAGCAGGCGCGCGCCCGTATAGAGGCCGTCGTCGAAGCCGTACCAGCGGTCCTTGAAGAACACGTGGCCGCTCATCTCGCCCGCGAGCGGCGCGCCCGTCTCCCGCAGCTTCGCCTTCACGAGCGAATGGCCCGTCTTCCACATCAGCGGCTGGCCGCCCTTCTCCTTCACCCACTGCGCGAGATGGCGCGTGCACTTCACGTCGTAGATGATCTGCGCGCCCGGGTTGCGCGACAGCACTTCCTCGGCGAACAGCATCAGCTGGCGATCCGGGAAGATGATCTGGCCGTCCTTCGTGACGACGCCGAGGCGGTCGCCGTCGCCATCGAACGCGAAGCCGATCTCGGCGTCGGTTTCCTTCAGCGCGCGGATCACGTCCTGCAGGTTTTCCGGGTGCGCGGGATCGGGATGGTGGTTCGGGAAGTTGCCGTCGATGTCGGTGAACAGTTCGACGAGTTCGCAGCCGAGCGCCTTGAACAGGCGCGTCGCGAGCGGCCCGGCCACGCCGTTGCCGGCGTCGACGACGATCTTCAGCGGCCGCGCGGGCTTGATGTCGCCGACGATGCGCTCGACGTACTGGTCCGCGACGTCGAACTGCTCGTACGTGCCGCTGCCCGACTCGAAGCGCGCATCGACGATGCGGCGGTACAGTGCCTGGATCTGCTCGCCGTAGATCGCCGCGCCGCGCAGCACCATCTTGAAGCCGTTGTAGTCCGGCGGGTTGTGGCTGCCCGTGACGACGATGCACGAGTCGATGCGGCGCTCGCCACCCTTCAGCGGGAGCGGCACGCTCGCCGCGAAATACCCGACCGGGGTCGGCACCACGCCGACGTCGACGACATCGACGCCGGCCGCACGCAGGCCGTCGGCAAGCGCGCCGACGAGCTCGGGCCCGGACAGGCGGCCGTCGCGCGCGACGACGACCGCGTCGCCGCCCTGCGCGCGCACTTCGCTGCCGAACGCACGGCCGATCGCACGTGCCGTGTCGGTGTCGAGCGTCTTGCCGACCACGCCGCGAATGTCATATGCCTTGAAAATGGATTGGGAAATCATCGATTCACTCTCGGTTGCATGCTTGGAAAAATTCTGACCGCCTCATCGCCGGTACCGGACACGACGCCCGGGCCCTCGGGAGCGGGTCGAGATGGCGGTTGCGATCCCGATACAACTTATAATCGCTGGTTTTGATTACGCGAATATCGCCCATTTTAATGCCTAGCCGTTCCGCCGCCACAAAGCGTGCGCCTGCCGGCGCCTTCATCGCCGTTTCGAGCGCGCGCCACCGCGTCGCGCCGTGCTGAAGCGCTTCTCCAACCCGGACGTCGCGAAAGCCGTCGCGAATCTCGTCTGGCTGGGGCTCGAACGGCTCACGCAGATCGGCGTGGCGATCGCGATCAGCGGCCTTCTGGCCCGTTATTTCGGGCCGGATGTGTTCGGCAAATGGCAGTATGCGAATACGCTGCTCCTCGTGCTGGCGCCGCTCACCTGGGTGTGCGGCGCGGAAATCCTCGTTCCGACCATCGTGCAGCGGCCGGCCGGCCAGCTCGGCGCCGTGCTCGGCAGCGCGTTCGTGCTGCGCATCGCCGTGTCGGCCGCCGCGCTCGCCGCGACCTGGATCGCGATCGCCGCCGGCGCATTCGATCCGCTCGTCGGCGCGATGCTCGCCGGCCTCGCGGTGACGATGATCTTCCGCGAACCGTTCGTCGGCGTCGTCAACGCGTGGCTGCAAAGCCTGACCTACAGCAAGCCGCAACTGATGGCCAGCATGGCCGCCGCGCTCGTCAAGGCCGTGCTCGTCTGGCTGCTGGTGCGCGCCGCCGCCGGCCCGGCGCGCTTCTCGTGGCTGTGGGCGCTCGAGGCCGCCGCGATCGGCATCGTCCTGCTGCTGTACTACCGGCATCGTAATGGCGGCACCCTCGGCTGGACATTCGACAGGCCGCTGTTCAAGCATTTCGCGACGGCCGGCACGGTGTTCTGGCTCGGCCTCATCTGCATGTACCTGTTCCTCAAGCTCGACCGCCTGATGCTCGAGCGCCACGTGTCGTTCGCCGATCTCGGCCGCTACTCGGCCGCGCAGCAGCTCAACGAGAACTGGATCACGCTCGCGCTGATGCTCGCGCAGACCATCGCGCCCGCATTCGTCTACCGCGTGCAGGACGTCGCGCAGCTGCGCCGCAACATCGTCCGGCTGATCGCGATGACGGCGGCGCTGATGACGGCCGGCGCGCTCGTGCTCGACGCGCTCGCCCCGCTCATCGTCGGCAAGGTGTTCGGGCGCGGCTACGAAGCGTCCGTCGACATCTTCCGCTGGGCCGTCTGGCTGTCCGTGCCGGCCGGCATCGAGGCGATAGGCAATCTTATCGTTCTCAAATATCAAGCAAAATTCGTGTTGTTGACGAAATGGGTGCTCGCGCTGGCGATCGCCGCGCTCGTCAACCTGGTCGCGATCCCGCGCCTCGGCCTGTACGGCGCGCTCGTCGGGCTCGCGGGCGGCTACCTGGCCGCCGCCGCCGTCAATTTTTATTACATCCGTTTCAAGCTGCGCTCATGACGTCCCCCATTTCCGCATCGCGCAATGCCGGCCCGCTCGACGACGTGGCCGTGCTGATGCCGGCGTACAACGCGCACGACGACGTCGTCCGCTCCCTCGCGTCGTTTCGCGAGGACGCGCCCGTGCACGTGCTCGTCGTCGACGACGGCAGCACGCCGCCGATCGTCGTGCCGGACCTGCCCGGCCTCATGGTCGAGGTGCTGCGCATGCCGCAGAACGGCGGGATCGAGCGCGCGCTCGAGGCCGGCATCGACGCGCTCGCCGCACGCGGCTTCCGCTACGCGGCCCGCATCGACGCGGGCGATCTCGCCGCGCCGCAGCGCCTCGCCAGGCAGCGCGTGTATCTCGACGCGCACCCGCGCGTCGCCTGCGTCGGCATGTGGACGCAGGTCGTGTCGCGTGCCGGCGAGCCGCGCTTCATGCTGACACCGCCCGCCGATCCGCGCATGCTGCGCCGCACGCGCTTCCTGCGCTCGCCGCTCGTGCATCCGTCGGTGATGCTGCGCGTCGACGCCGTGCGCGAGGTCGGCAACTATCGCGCGAAATACCCTGCGGCCGAGGATCTCGATCTTTTTTTGCGCTTAATGCAACGCTACGATTGCGCGAATTTGCCTGAGCTCGGCCTCTACTACGAACTCAACGAAGGCGGGATCAGCGCGACCAAACGGCGCCGCCAGCTGATGTCGACGCTCGCGCTGCTGCTGAGCCATTTCAATGCGCTGAACCCGTACGACTGGGCAGGCCTCGCGAAGAACCTGCTGCATTTCGTGACACCGTACCGGACGCTGCAGCGGATCAAGCAGACCCTGTTCGCGGCGCGGCCGTCCGCTTGAAGCACGTTCGGCAAATTCGACAGATTCGGTAATTTCGACGCTTTATTTTTCTTTTTTTTCATGACCGACTCCTCCCCGCTGCGCATCGTGCTCGTCTGCAACACGGCCTGGGCGATCCATACGTATCGCCACGGGCTGATCCGGATGCTCGTCGCGCGCGGCGCCGAGGTGATCGTCGCGGCGCCGCACGACCGCACGGTGCCGCTGCTCGAGCAGATGGGCTGCCGCTACGTGCCGCTCACGGTCGCGTCGAAGGGCACGAGCCCGCGCGAGGACCTCGGCACGCTCGCCGCGCTGTATCGCCATTACCGTGCGCTCAAGCCGCACCTCGTGTTCCATTACACGATCAAACCGAACATCTACGGCTCGGTTGCAGCGTGGCTCGCACGCGTGCCGTCGATCGCGGTGACGACCGGGCTCGGCTACGTGTTCATCCAGAAGAGCCGCGCGGCGAGCATCGCGAAGCGGCTCTACCGGTTCGCGTTCCGCTTCCCGCGTGAAGTCTGGTTCCTCAACCGCGACGATCTCGCGACCTTCTCCGACGAACACCTGCTCGCGCATCCCGACCGCGCGCGCCTGCTGCACGGCGAAGGCGTCGATCTCGAGCAGTTCGCGCCGGTGCCGCTGCCCGCGGGCGACGCGCCCGTCTTCATCCTGATCGGCCGGCTGCTGTGGGACAAGGGCGTGCGCGAGTACGTCGACGCCGCGCGCGCGGTGCGCGCGCGCCATCCGCACGCGCGCTTCCAGCTGCTCGGCCCGCTCGGCGTCGACAACCCGAGCGCGATCGGCCGCGCCGACGTCGACGCGTGGGTGCGCGAAGGCGTCGTCGAATACCTCGGCGAAGCGCACGACGTGCGGCCGCACATCGCCGCGGCCGACTGCGTCGTGCTGCCGTCGTACCGCGAAGGCGTGCCGCGCACGCTGATGGAGGCGTCCGCGATGGGCCGCCCGATCGTGGCAACCGACGTGCCGGGCTGCCGCGACGTCGTCGCCGACGGCGAGACCGGCCTCCTGTGCACGGTGCGCGACAGCGCGAGCCTCGCCGCGCGCATCACGCAGATGATCGAACTCGGTCCGCACGGGCGCGCGGCGATGGGCGCGCGCGGCCGGCAGAAGGTGGTCGCCGAATTCGACGAGCAGAAGGTCGTCGAACGCTACACAATCACCATACGCGCCTTGACGGGCGTCACTCTCTGAAGGAGCAGGAACCATGACCACGAAAGGAACGATTCTCGTGACGGGCGGCGCCGGCTACATCGGTTCGCACACCGCCGTCGAGCTGCTCGATCACGGCTATGACGTCGTCATCGTCGACAACCTCGTCAACAGCAAGGCCGAGTCGGTCCGGCGCATCGCGCAGATCGCCGGCAAGACGCCCGCGTTCCACGAGGTCGACGTCTGCGACGAAGCCGCGCTCGCGAAGGTGTTCGACGCGCACCCGATCACCGGGGCGATCCATTTCGCGGCGCTCAAGGCGGTCGGCGAATCGGTCGCGAAGCCGCTCGAGTACTACCAGAACAACATCGGCGGCCTGCTCGCGGTGCTCAAGGTGATGCGCGAGCGCAACGTGCGGCAGTTCGTGTTCAGCTCGTCGGCGACCGTGTACGGCGTGCCGGAACGCTCGCCGATCGACGAATCGTTCCCGCTGTCAGCGACCAACCCGTACGGCCAGTCGAAACTGATCGCCGAGCAGATCCTGCGCGATCTCGAAGTGTCGGACCCGGCGTGGCGGATCGCGACGCTGCGCTACTTCAACCCGGTCGGCGCGCATGCGAGCGGGCTGATCGGCGAGGACCCGGCAGGCATCCCGAACAACCTGATGCCGTACGTCGCGCAGGTCGCGGTCGGCAAGCTCGAGAAGCTGCGCGTGTTCGGTTCCGACTACCCGACGCCGGACGGCACCGGCGTGCGCGACTACATTCACGTCGTCGATCTCGCGCAGGGGCACATTGCCGCGCTCGACGCGCTGGTGAAGCGCGACGCGAGCTTCGTCGTGAACCTCGGCACGGGCCGGGGCTACACCGTGCTGGAAGTGGTGCGTGCATTCGAGAAGGCGTCCGGCCGCCCGGTGCCGTACGAACTCGTCGCGCGCCGCCCGGGCGATGTCGCCGAGTGCTACGCGAACCCGCAGGCCGCCGCCGACGTGATCGGCTGGCGTGCGAAATTCGGCCTCGACGAGATGTGTGCGGACCACTGGCGCTGGCAGGAAAACAACCCGCGCGGTTTTGTATAATCCGCTGTCCCTAAAGCGCCGCCTCTTTTAACAGCGATCCCATGCTCAGCTTCGCGTCCGGCTTCATCGTGTCCCTGCTCGTCACACTCTTCATCGTGCGCTATGCGCATCTGCACGAGAAGTTTTCCATCGACAGCGATCTGGCCGGCGTGCAGAAATTCCACGTGCGGCCCGTGCCGCGCGTCGGCGGCATCGGGATCCTGGCCGGCGTCGTCGCATCGGCGCTGATCCTGCTGGAACGCTACCCGACGATCGCCGGCAGCATTCTCGGCATCGTCGGCTGCGGGCTGCCGGCGTTCCTGTCCGGCCTCGTCGAGGATCTGACCAAGCGCGTGTCGCCGCGCGCGCGGCTGCTGTGCACAATGGGCGCGGCAGCGCTCGCGTTCTTGCTTATGAACATCGCGGTCACGCGCATCAGCGTGCCGCCGCTCGACTTCCTGCTCGGCTACGTCGCGATCTCGTTCTTCGTGACCGTGCTCGCGGTCGCCGCGCTCGCGAACGCGGTCAACATCATCGACGGCTTCAACGGACTCGCGTCGATGGTCAGCTTCATGATGTTCGCATCGCTCGCGTACGTCGCGTTCCAGGTCGGCGACCCCGTGATCCTGTCCGCGTGCTTCATCATGATGGGCGCGGTGATCGGCTTCTTCGTATGGAACTTCCCGGCCGGGCTGATCTTCCTCGGCGACGGCGGCGCGTACTTCATCGGCTTCATGCTCGGCGAACTCGCGATCATGCTGGTGATGCGGCACCGCGAAGTGTCCGCGTGGTACCCGGTGCTGCTGTTCATGTATCCGATCTTCGAGACCTGCTTCTCGATCTACCGGAAGAAGTTCGTCCGCGGGATGTCGCCCGGGATTCCGGACGGCGTGCACCTGCACATGCTCGTCTACAAGCGCCTGATGCGCTGGGCCGTCGGCACGAAGCACGCGCACGACCTGACGCGGCGCAATTCGCTGACGTCGCCGTATCTGTGGCTGCTGTGCCTCGTGGCCGTGATTCCCGCGACGCTGTTCTGGCGTCACACGGTGCACCTGTTCGCGTTCGTCGTGCTGTTCGCGCTGACCTACGTGTGGCTGTACATCAGCATCGTGCGTTTCAAGACGCCGCGGTGGATGGTGGTGCGCAAGCACCGGCGCGTTCCCTGAGCCGCTCGCGCCGTCCTCGGCGGTTCAACGACGCAACGAAAAAGCGCCCCGCGGGGCGCTTTTTCGTTGCCGGCCCGCACCGTCAGGTAGCGGGCCGCGGGCTTCATTCTCATTCGTTCGACGCCGCGCGCTTCGGCACGCTCTGCAGCACCGGCGCGATCGCCGTCTGGTACTCGGGCACCCAGCGACGCAAGTCGCGCCGCACCTCGTCGTCGCCGAGCACGCGATGCTGCATCAGCCACGGCAGCAGTTCGTCGAGCAGGTTGTCGGGCACTTCGCGGGCCTGCGCGATCCGCAGCTTCGGATGCGGCGTGCGCGTCGTCGTCTCGTCGTCGGCGAGCAGCTCCTCGTAGAGCTTCTCGCCCGGCCGCAAGCCCGTGAACTCGATGCGGATCTGCCCTTCGGACAAGCCGTACAGGCGGATCAGGTCGCGCGCGAGATCGACGATCTTGACCGGCTCGCCCATCTCGAGAATGAAGATCTCGCCGCCCCGTCCCATGCTCGACGCCTGCAGCACGAGTTGCGACGCCTCCGGGATCGTCATGAAGAAGCGCGTGATCTCCGGGTGCGTGACCGTCACCGGGCCGCCCTTCGCGATCTGCTGCTGGAACTTCGGAATCACGCTGCCCGCGCTGCCGAGCACGTTGCCGAAGCGCACCGTCTCGAACTGCGTGCGCTCGCTCGTCTGCTGCAGCGCCTGGCAGGCCATCTCCGCGAGACGCTTGCTCGCGCCCATCACGTTGGTCGGGTTGACGGCCTTGTCGGTCGAGATCAGCACGAAATGGCGCACGTCGTGACGGATCGCCGCGCGGGCGACCCGGTACGTGCCGAGCACGTTGTTGCGCAGCGCCTGCCATGCGTTCAGCTCTTCCATCAGCGGCACGTGCTTGTAGGCCGCCGCATGGAACACGATATGCGGCGCGTGGCGCGCCATCACCTGGTCGAGCAGCAGCGAATCCTTCGCGTCGCCGATGATCGGTACGACCTGCTGGCCCGGGAAGCGCTCACGCAACTCTTCGGTCAGCCGGTACATCGCATATTCGGACAGGTCGAACGCGACCAGCTGCGCCGGCGCGAAGCGCAGGATCTGCCGGCACAGCTCGGAGCCGATCGAGCCGCCCGCGCCCGTAACCATCACGACGCGGCCGCGCAGCAGCGCCTCGACGTGCGGCGTGTCGATCGTCACCGCGTCGCGGCCGAGCAGATCCTCGAGGTCGATGTTCCGGACCTGCGACAGGAAGCCCTGCCCCGGCATCAGCGCGGTCAGCGACGGCAGCACCATCGCCTTCACGCCGGCCCGCACGCATAGTGTCGCGACGCGGCGCTGCGTCTCGACGGACGCCGACGGAATCGCGATGATCGCGTACTCGACCTTCATCGCGTCGGTCCAGTGCTTGAGATCGTTGAACGAGCCGAGCACCTTGTAACCGTAGATCTCGCGGCCCTGCTTCGTGACGTCGTCGTCGAGCAGGCCGACGAGCCGCCATTCGCCCGACCGCGACAGCTCGCGCGCGAGGCTCGCGCCGGCCGTGCCGGCGCCGAGCACGAGCACCGGCTTGCCCTGCCCGACGAGCCCGCCGTACAGGTAGAACTCCTTCGTCGCGCGATACAGCGCGCGTGCGCCGCCCATGATCAGGAACAGCATCAGCGGCGACACCAGCAGCACCGAACGCGGAATGATCGGCGACGGCTGGAACATCACGGCGCCGATCATCACGATCACGCCGCCGCAGGCCAGCGCCTTCGAGATGCGCATCAGGTCGGGCAGGCTCGCGAACACCCACAGCCCGCGATACAGGCCGAACAGGTGGAACATGAGTCCGTAGACGGGAAGCACCCATGTCAGCGCGATCAGCGAGCCATTCAGAAAATCAGTGGGAACGCTGCCGTTGAACCGGACGAGATAGGCAAACAACCACGCGGCGACAACCGCCAGCAGGTCGAACAGGAAAGCACTCAGTGACAGCCACGATGCTTTGGATCGCAACATCGGCGGGAGACCTCAAGAATTGTTTTCGGCGGCCTGCTGAATCCGGCGCCACCGCATGTCGATCGCAAGTCCGATGCATGCGAGGACACCATACCAAGCGACAAACAGCAACCACTGCTGCAGTTCCGGACGGCCCAGTGCCCACAGAGCAGCAACTATGCCTGCGAGCATGATGAGGTACCAATAAACGGCGGTGCGTCCATGATCGATGCCGGATCGCACCATCCTCTGATAATAGTGCTCCCGGTGTGCTTGCCAGAACTTTTTGCCTTGTAACAATCGTCTCGAGAGTGTTACAGATGCGTCGGCGATAAAGGGCGCGAACACCATCGCAGGAAACCAGATTGGCCAGGCTCCGCGCCGCCAGCCCCAGTAGCCGAGCGCGCCCGCCATGAAACCGAGCGGAATCGAGCCCGCATCACCGAGAAACAGCTTCGCCGGGTGGAAATTCAGCAGCAGAAACCCGAGCGCGGCGCCCGCGATCGCCGCGCCGCCGGCGACGAGATCCGCGGACGGCTGCGCGCCGGCCAGCGCCGCAGCCGCGTAAGCGCCGAAGCCGAACAGCGCCATGCCGCCCGCGAGGCCGTCCGCGCCATCCATGAAGTTGTACAGATTGGTCAGCCAGACCATCGCGAAACCGACGCCTGCGAGGAGCCACCAAGGCGCTGCGGCAGGATAGACGACGATCAGCGCGACGACGGCCGCCAGATGCGCGGCGAACCGTACGCGGGCGGGCAGCCCGCGCCGGTCGTCGAGCTGCGACAGCGCGGCGAGCCCCGCGGCCGCGACGGCGATCAGCCACATCTGCGGCGCGAGCCACAGCATCGCGGCGACACAGACCGGCACGATGCCCCAGCCGCCGACGCGCGGCGTTGGACGCGTATGCATCGAACGGTCGTTTGGAATGTCGGTTGCGAGCCGCCACGCCAACCCGGTGGCGAGCAGCGTGCGCAGGATCGTCGTCGACGCAACGGCGGTGGCCAGCGCCACCGCGATCGCGGTAAGCCACGTCGTAATCGTCAGATGCATGTTGCCTGTTTCTGGGTATCGCGGGAACGATACCATGCGGCGGTCGCTTCGAGGCCTTGCCGGGTCGTATAGGGCGGTTGCCAATCCAGCACCCGCCTGATGCGACCGGTATCGAGCTGCAAGCTTCCTGTCAGGCGGTCGATCGCGGCGCTGCGGCCGGTCACCCGGCCGAGCGCCCGTAGCGCGCCGGCGGGCACCGGGAACAGCCGCGCCGGCTTTCCGAGCGCGTCACCGACCATCCGCAGCAGTGCGGTGACCGAAGGCGCGTCGTCGTCGGCGACATGAAAGCATTCGCCGGCGGCACGCGGATCGGTCGCGCATCGCAGCAGCGCGTCCGCGAGATTGTCGACGTAGACGAGGCTGCGGCGGGCGGTGATGGCTGCGAGCGGCAGCGGCATTCCGCGCGCGACCGCGTCCATCATTCGCAGGAAGTTGGCGCGGACGTCCGGGCCGTAGACGAGCGGCGGACGGACGACGACGACGTCGAGTCCCGCTGACTTGCCGAACTGCGCGAGCTCCTGTTCGGCACGCAGTTTCGAGCGCCCATAGGCATCCTGAGGATCGGGCGCGGCGTTTTCCGCGAGCGGCGCACCTGCATCGCCCTCGCCGACGGCCTTCACGCTGCTCGCGAAGACGATCCGGCGCGCGCCGCGCGTGCGTGCTGCGTCAGCGACACGCAGCGTGCCCACCACGTTGGTCGCATCGAACGCAGCATCCGGATCGGGCGCTTCGTCGTGCATCACATGCACGCGCGCCGCCAGATGGATCACGCAGTCGGCGTCGAGGTCGTCGGGCCACGCGTCGGCCAGGCCGTCGAAATCGGGCGCGTCGTGCACCCATTCGCGCACGCCCGGCGTGCATCCGCCCGGCCGGCGCACCAGGCCGGTGACGTCATGCCCCGCCGCGAGCGCGAGCCGGCACACCGCGCGGCCGACGAAGCCGTTCGCGCCGGTCACGACGATGCGGCTCACCACCACCTCCAGCCGAAGCGGTTGTAGAACTTGAAGGCCGATGCCGCGAACATCCGGATGTGCGCGAAACCCTTGCGCGACGCGCCGCCGCCGTGGTGAACCACGCGAACCGACGGGACGTACGCGACGCGGGCGACGTCGTGCGTGCGCAGGCTCAGGTCGTAATCCTCGAAGTACAGGAAGTAGCGCGGATCGAAGCCGCGCAGCTTTTTCAGGACGTCCGTGCGGAACAGCATGAAGCAGCCGCTGACGATCGGGGGATCGAAGACGACGGACGTGCCGGCGATCGCATCGCGCATCTCGTAATGCGCGAGTCGCTTCGCAAAGGGCTGCCTCAGCCGTACCGGCATGAAGCCGCGCACGAGCAGGTCGAGAATCGACGGATAGCGGCGGCACAGATACTGCTGCCCGCCCTTTTCATCGCCGATCCATGGAGCAAGCGCACCTGCATCGGGATGCGCATCGAAGAACTCGCGTGCAACCACGAGCGCCTGGGCATCCATATCGATATCGGGATTCAGGATCAGATGGAATCGACGCGTTGACAGGGCGATCGCGAGATTGTGTCCTCGCCCGTAGCCGACATTGCCGTGCCCCGTCAGCACCCGACATGCGATGCCTTTCGCCCCGAGTTCGCGGGTCATGGCGCTGACGTCGCCAAGTCCGCCGTTATCGACCAGAAACAGATCGACGGGATAACCGGGCGAGGCTGCGCGCAAGCGTGCGCAGGCCGCGGTCAGGCTGGTCAGCGTCTGCTCGAGCTGGGCGGCATCGGGACGGTAAACGACAATGGAAACCGACAAGCCGTCGGCATCGCGGGACGGCACGCTTATTACATTCATCCGTGGTTCGGCTACGCGCTTGCATGATGAAGCGCCGGTTGGACACACTGGCGAAGTGTGACAAAGTGTAAGTGTGGCGCACAGCCGCCGGGCCGCGCAAGCGTGCTTTCCGTTTGTTACGCAAGGCCAGCGACACAATTCTAACGTCCGCCGGGGCGACGGCAGCAAGAAAAAACCGCCCCCATTTTCCTGCGTGAGATTGATTGCGTCAGCAACACCTGCGCACCTGCCGGTTGCTCCGCACGGCGTTTCAGTACGTCGTCCCGCGCGTGCCGTCGACCTGCTTGCCGCCGCCGCCGTTGCATCGACGCCCAGCGCGATCGCAAACCAATTGACCATCGATAACGCCGGCACCGCACGTCATCGATCCAATCGTTGCGAGCGCAGCCGCCACGTCGCGATATGCACGAAGGCCTCATTCCACGCCCCGAAACCGATTCGAGCAACGCGGCATGCGACGGCGCTCGATCCGCCACCGGGTAACACGTCGTAACAGTTAGCGCACGAATGGACTCACTCGCGTCGCCGTCACTTTCCTAGACTGCTTACAATGCGTCGTTAATTCTTCATCCACCGCGTGATCCGCGTCCCGCCCGGCAACAAGCGTGCCCGGGTCGCACAGCGTCGGCGTCGGGTTGCTGCCTCGCAGCACCAAGCTAGTGACACCGATGCCGCATCATCCAACACAGTCCGTACCTACCAGCATGTTCATCCTGTTCGGCTCGCCACGATCCGGCACGACTTTGTTCAAAGAGTCCCTCAATCTTCATAGCGGCATCTTCATTCCCAATCAGACCACGTTCATCAGCCCGATCGCTCATGTCATCGGCTGCATCAGCGAATGGTCGATTGCACGTCCGCTGATTTGCAGAATCATCACGTCCACCGACGACTTTGCCGAAGTGCTTGAGCCCTACATATCCGCGGACGAAATCGAGGCGGCACTGCTCCAGGCAGAGCCGACCCTTGCCGGCGTGCTCACGGCGATCTATCGCCGCATCGCCTCCAACACGGGAAAACGAATCAGCGGCGACAAGACCCCCGACGATCTCCTGTCGATTCGAAAGCTCGAAGAAATCGGGCTCCTGAATGCCGATACCGTCCAGTTTCTTCACATCGTCCGCGACGTGCGTGGCACGGTGCTCTCCCTCAAGAACGTGCCGTGGGCGCCGCCGGGCATTGAGGAATATTTTCCCCGCTTGTGGAATTACACGAATCTCCACCTGCACAAGGCGATGCGCGGACGCTCGAATTATCTGCTCGTGCGCTACGAGGATCTCGTGTCGAAACCGCGGGATGTACTAACGCGCGCCACGACATTCCTCGGCCTGCCTTTCGAAGAGTCCATGCTGGATAGCGCGACGCGGGCTCCGGTGCTGCGCAACGATCAAAGTCATCTCAATCTGTCCCGGCCGTTCCTGCACGAGCGTGCAACCGCATGGCAGACGGAACTGTCGCGCGAAATCAACGCCCATTGCTGCGCCACCGCCGCAGAAGCGCTCAGCGAGTTCGGCTACGTTTGAGCCGACACGACTCACGTCAGCGCGTCGGCAGGGCAGCATGCGCCAACGGAAAACGCACACTGCCCTGCCGGCTGCCGTCGAGCTTCGTCGCAGGTCAACCCATCACGGTCGCGCGAAACGCGTCGGCGTTGCGTGAATCCGCTGCATATTCATAGAAAGCCGCACGAGTCGGAAATGCCGGGAGTACGGCCTGGAGAAAGCACAACATCTCCGTCATCCCCTTGTTCCGCAAGAATCGCTGGAATGCACCCAGATCGCTTCCGTCCAATCGGGCCGAAAACAGTCGCGGCCCTGACATCGCGAGCGCCTGCGCGATGACGGCGGCAATCTCGACGCGCACTTTGCTCAAGTCTTCCTTGATCGTGTTCTTTTCGTGCACGCGATACACGATGTGCTGCACATCCCGATCGATGTACACACTGCTGTGGGCAAACGCGTACATCAGGAAATCGAGGTCGTGGCAGTAGCGAAGCGGTTGGAACCCGCCTGCAGCTTGCCAGAGCGCACGGCTGAAAACCATGTTCGACGTCGTCGCGACGAAATTCTCGTTAAGCAGCGCGAGCTGCGGCAAACCGGTGTCGCCCAGGAAACCATACGCGCGCGCCAGCCAGTCGATGGCAACGCCGGTACGTTGCTCGATACCGTTGTCGTCCATGATGCCGACGCGTCCTGCGATCAGCCCCACGCCAGGCCGCTCCTGGATCAGTTCCCTGCAGCGTCCAAGCTTGTCGGCGGTAAAGACGTCATCCGAATTCAGGACCGCGACATAGTCGCCGCGTGCGAGTCCGATTGCGCGATTGATCGTATTGTGGGCCCCGGCATTTTCCTGGCGGTATGCCTTGGCATTCGGGACCTTTTCAAGCAAGCGCGCTGCGATGCCAAACCCGTTATCGGTCGAACCGTCGTCGATCAGTATGATTTCGTCAGCAGGGGACGTCTGCGACAATACACTCTGCAGCGTGCCCTCGACATACCGAGCATGGTTATACAACGGAATGACCACGGAAACAGTGACGTCAGCACGCGAAGCAGGCGCAGGGGATTTGCGGAGTTTGAAAATCGACATATTCACGACCGGACAATGACTCTACCTGTAACAACCCGAACACATTGCTATTGGATATCGGTATCGAAAAACGGAAAGTACCGTGACCGATAGCGCAAATCCCGTGTCCGCTCCTTGATGAAACGCGCCGGATTTCCGGCGACGATCGTATAGGGCGCTACGTCGCGGGTCACGACCGAACCCGCCCCGACGACGGCCCCTTCGCCGATTCGAACCCCGGGGCTGATGATTGCACGCGCACCGATCCACACGTGATCCTCGATGACGACCGGCTTGCACAGGCACACGAAATCCGGATTCTGCGGATCATGCGTCAACGTCTGAATCAACGTGTAGTGCGAAATATTCACGTTATTTCCGATCGTCAACGGAACACGGCCATCCAGATAGGTATACCGATTCACGACCGTGTTGTTACCGATCGAAATGTTGTAACCAGTCACGAAGCATCCCATTGCGATGCTCGAATCCCGGCCGATTCGCACCTGACAGAATCTCCTCAGGAACCAGTGCCTTATGCCGTAAGGCATATAGTTCATGAACAGATGATTGCCCAGATAGAAGCAGACAGCAGGCTTGAAACGCCATCTGACGAAGCGGTAGAACGACTTCAGTGTTTTCAGCATATCCGCTCCTTCCATCAACGGCTGCGCGTCCTGACCACATCCTCGATGATCGCTTCGTAGCGCGTCACGATATTGGCAAAGTCGTAGTTCGCATAGATCTTGTCGCGCCCCAGTGCCCCCCGCTCCCGCCACGTCGCCGCGTTCGATGCCATCTGATCCATCGCATCCGCGAGGATCGGTGCAATCTCGTATTGCCGCGGCGCATACGCAAGCTCGTCCAGCAACTTCGAGTTGAGATTCGGCGTATCTCCGTACTCGTTCGGAATCAGGATGCCGATGTCGTCGCCATCGATGACTTCGGCAGACGCACCGGTGTCGGTAAGGATCATCGGCTTTCGGTAGAACATTGCCTCGTTCATCGCAATGCTCCACCCCTCGATGAACGACGGCAGGATGAACGCGTCTGCGACACGATGCACGTCCTCGACATCCGGGAAGTATCCGGGCATGAGAATGTGCTGATCCAGTTCGTGCTCGGCCAGGTAATGGCGAAGCGCATCGACATGCGGCGGAAAGATCACGTTGCCGACGCACAGGATCTTGACGTCACGCCTGCGCGCCAGCAAATGACGCATCGCATCCGCCATCACGTAGTGCCCCTTGTGCAGGTTGTAGGAGGCAACGTTCGCGAACACGTAATCGGAATCGGCCAGACCAAGCTGGGCCCGCGTCAGCTTCGGCGCACGCTTCTCCCGCGCCTCGTGCTCGGACAGGATGAGACCGTTCGGCACGGTAATGACCTTGTCCTCCGATACACCAAGATTGCTTACCGCGTAACGCGTTGCGTTCCTGGAAACCGATACGTAACGATCCACATAGCGATCATTGTCTGCAAACGCACGAGACTGTGCGTCTGAAAAGAACGCATAGACGTTATGGATAAACGTGATGTTAGGAATCCCGAAACGGGCGAACAACGGATAACCCGTATCTGAAAAGTGGGACATCGAAATATCGATGCTGAGCTCCGTCAGCAATTTCTCGTACGCGGTCAACGCGTTCGTTGCAGGCAATCCGACCACACGGAGCCCGGCGTCGCGAGCGACGGTGCCGAGGTGCCCCACTTTTCCCGGGGTCACGATGGTGACGTCGAAGCGGGCGCGATCGAATGCGATCGCGGAATCGAGCACGACCTTCTCGAGTCCGCCCTTGTCGAACGAAGCCAGTTCGATCAAGACACCGAGCTTCCCGTCGGTGCGGGGACGGCGTTGCGGTGGCGCTTTGCGAAACAATGAGAACAGGGAACGCAACATGGCGAAAATCAATATGAATGAAACGGTCAGTGAATGTCGAATGCGCCGGTACGCAAAACACGATCGCCATCGTGGACGTCGATTGAATCGAGAAGCGCAGACAGTCTGTCCGCCACGGTTTCCACGGAATACTCGGCCACCGCGGCCGCGAAACCGGCGTCGGCAACGCGCTGCCACAATTGCGGGTCTTCCAGCAGCCTGACGATCGCGGCGGCAATTTCTTCCGCGCCTTCGCCTTCGAGCACCTGTTCGTCCGCAACGAGCCCCATTCCTTCGCTCGCGATCTTGCTCAATACGCAAGGCAATCCGTGCAACAGACTCGAAACGACTTTGCCCTTGATACCTGCCCCGAAACGCAGCGGCGCGACGGATACGCGAGCCACGTCCAACACGTCGCCCAGATTCTCGACGAATCCGACGATCTTCACCCCCATCGCAGGATTGTCGAGCGACCGGACATAATCGGTCACGCTGCTTCCGACAATGCGCAGCTCCGCCGTCGGCTGGCTCCGTCTGACGATCGGCCAGATATCCTCGACCAGGAATTTCACTGCATCGATGTTCGGACGATGCGCGAATCCACCGACGAACACGACGCCGGAGCGCTCAGAAAATGTGCGTGCCGAGCGCGTCGGTAGCCGCGGGATCGGGATCCGATGAACATTCGCGCGAGGCACCAGTTCGTTCAGCAGATCATGCTCGAGACGACTCACTACGATGGTCGCATCGGCCTCGCGTACCGTCTGAACTTCGGTACGGCGCAGCATCAGCGCCTCTTCCAGCGCTTCGGCGGAGCGATCGTGAATCGCGGCCCGCTCTTCACGGAGATAGTGAAGATCCACGGTGCCGAACACCAGCTTCACATCCGGCGCGCCCTGGCGCAGCGGCTCGACCAGATGACGGGCGACGATGATGCGCTGGACGATGACAACGCGCGCATCCGCGACCTCCTCCATGAACAGCCGATTGAGCGACGACAGATCGCTCGCACACTGCACTCGCACGCCCCAGCGTCGCAGTGCATCCATATAGGCGGCGGGAGGCGACTGCTCGAATGCCGCAATGAAGCTCACATCGAAGCCGAACTCGCGGAAAATTCGCATGTACCAGTAAACGTCCACCGAACCGGAGTCGTGATCGGGCTTCGGCACGAACGCGTCGACGATCACGACTTTCGGCCTTTTCGGCGCGGCGAGCACGTCGCCGAACGGCCGCTCCACGCGGAACAGCGCGTCATGGCGGTGCCGCAGCACCCAACGCTGGTAGGCGTCATCCCATTCGTCATCGCCCGCCGGTTGACTCGTGGGCTCCGTACCCGACAGCACGAAACTGGCAAACGGTTGCAGGTAAGTCTTCTCGCACCGTGAATACAGATCGAGTGCCATCGCGGCGAACCCAGTCGTCAGAACAGGCACGTCGTCCATGGAGCTCGCCATGCGCGTCCAGACATCCCGCCGAACGGCAATGAATCCGGGACTTGCGGCCTTGATCTCGGTCACGTTCCCGATCCGGGCGTCATCGCTGGCGGCACCGGCATGAGCGGGCAGAAGGCGCGCGCCGGCATCGATCACGCCACCGGCCGCGTGCACCGCTCCATTCTTCTCCAGGATGACTGCGGAGACCGCAGACGCGTCAGCAAAGCGTTCGAACGCCTCATCGATTGCCGCGAGCCAACCCGGGCGCGCCAGCAATGCGTCCGACATCACGACGACGAATTCACTCCCGGTTACGTCGCCGACCTGCGCCGCCAATTCAGACATCGACTGCGTCACGGGCCCGTTGCCGATGACGCGCACCCGGCTCTGCGCAGCGAGCTCCGCATCGACTTCACCTGCTGCGAAGATCCGATACGGAACGGAAGTCGTGTGCTGGCTCAATGCCGCTAGACATGCCCGGAAGGTGGCGCCGCCCTCGGATTGAATGACGATGATGGTCGCTCGCGGCAACGCCGCCTCGTCGAATGGCCGAAGCACCGGAAGCGACGAGCCGGCCGCGACATCCGCTTGCAACGGTTCCTGTACCGCCGGATTCGGGCTCGATGCCGGTTGCGCAGCAGCCTGCCGGTTTGCGCGAATGCGCCGGGCCGCGTAGCGAAGCGGTTTCGTCACGCGCCAGGATGACGAATGCAGGATCAGGTTCAACTGACGCCGGAGGTCCTCGTTTTCGGTCAGCAATGCAACTGTCGACGGATCGGTTCCGCGCTCGCTGCCACCGGATTCTTTGCGCGCACCCTCGGGCGCGCTTCCCGCCTGTTTCAGCTGCTCGGCCAGCACGTCGACTCGAGCAGCCAGGGCCCTTGATGTATCGTTCTGCGCATCGAGACGCGCAATCATCCTGCGCGCGGTCGCCATCGCTTCCTCATGGCGCTCACGGTCGCCCGAAAACTCCGAAACCTGTCGAGCCAATCGATCGACTTCAGCAGTCAGGCGCTCGATGTCCGCGTTCTTGGCGCCTATGACCTCGTTGAGCCGCACAGCTTCGGCCGTCAATTTGCCGAGCTCGTCGTCGCGCTTGAGCACCGCCTCCGTCAACCTTACGGTTTCCGAAGTGAGACGGCCGATTTCATCCGCGCGCCCCATCGTTTCCGTCGTCAGGCGAACGATTTCGGTTGCCTGCGCACCAATATGGGCGTTACGCGCCTGGTCGTAGCGCGTGAAGGATACGCCGCCATCCAGCAGATCGTCGTCCATTTCCGGCAACGGCCCATTGGACGCAATCGCGATAAAGTACACAGGATCCACAACACCCGGCGTCGCGCGATATTCACCGATATCCCGTTCCGACCAGTAATTGATCGGGCGCGCGCCGTCACGCCCCTCCTTCTGAAGCAGCGATCCCGCGAGCGGCTTCTGCTCGTAGAGGACGAAATTCTGAAACCCGCTCTTGAGCCATTGCACGAACTCCTCGCGATCGAGCTCGCGCACGTGGTATTCGTTGGGCGGCGCGCCCGGCGGCGAATAGATCGGCCGGTTCGGCGTCGAAATGATCATGATGCCACCAGGCTTCAGCACGCGACGCGCCTCGCTCATGAACGCTTCGTGCCCGTAAAAATGCTCGAGCGTCTCAAAAGAATTGAGAACGTCGACCGTCGCATCGCCCAGTGGTATCTGCGTCGCACTACCGCATTCGAACCGAAGATTGGACACGTCGCCATAGCGGCCCTTGGCATTCTCGACCGCTTGCGCATCGACGTCGACACCGACCACGGAGCGCGCAGCCTGGGCAAGCAGGGCCGAGCCGTAGCCTTCCCCAGACGCGATATCGAGCACGTCCTTGCCTGCACAGATCGCCGTCGAGAAAAGGTACCGATGGTAGTGCTCGTACTGAATCGGCCCCCCAACGCCCGGCAGATATCGCTCGCCCGTAAACGAGTGGTCATCTTTCGCGCTCTTGAATCGAAAAGTCCGTTCTTGCGTTGTCATTTCAGAATCCTGCTCAGCAAACATGCAAAATCTCTTGGGTAGTCGTCGTCTCCACACACGACGGCAAGCTCGCATCTCGAGATTGCATTCGAGATGGCGGATCAGGCCGGTTCCGCGCTATGCCTGCTCGGACAATCCGACGTGCACCATCGGAACGCCCATGAGCGCATGACATACGCGGGATGCATGCACCTGGAGTGGCAATGCGTCGTGAATCCAGTGGTGCTGAACATGGTCATACTGCGTCCCCTCCGCGATCGCGACGTTGACGGAGAAGGAACCAATCGGAAGTACCGGCATGATGAACGAGAATTCGGCACATAGCGCGTCGCCGGCGTCGCACGACACGGGGCGATCGGCAAATGTGGCATACGTATTCTCTCCGATCAACTCCTGCCCTCGTTCATTCTTGAGGTAGAAGCCGACGATCGGGGAAACAAGCGGTTCGTCGACAGCGATCGTCACGCGCAACGTGACCGTCTCGCCACCGACGATCCAGTCGAGCCTGCGCGCTTCATCGTCGAAGAACGCAACGTCGACGATCCGTGCGCCGCCCTCGCCAAACGCCTGCGACTGGTGATTGAAAGCCAGCACTTGAATGTCATTGCGCAGCGCAGTCGCATTGATGCGCTCCCGACGATAATCCTGCGAAGCCTCGTCAAGAACGGGCTCCACGGGCACCGCCGGCACGCCGTTCCCTGCCGGGCTGTAGCGCGCCTCCAGATAGGCCGCACAGACATCCGCCGGCTTGCCTTGCGCCACGATCCGCCCGCTGTCGATCCAGATCGCTCGCGAACAAAGCTTCCGGATCGTCGACGTGTCGTGACTGACGAACAGGATGGTCCCATGCCGCTTGAAGTCGTGCAGGAACCGAAAGCACTTCTGATTGAAAAAGGCGTCACCGACCGCAAGCGCCTCGTCGATCACGAGGATATCCGCATCGACATGCGCGATCACCGCGAACGCCAGACGCACGAACATGCCGCTCGAATAAGTCTTGACCGGCTGATCGATGAATTCGCCAATGTCGGCAAAAGCAACGATGGAGTCGTATCGCTCGTCGATCTGCTGACGAGATAGTCCGTACAACTGTGCATTCAGATAAATGTTTTCACGACCCGTATACTCGACGTCGAAGCCCGAGCCGAGTTCAAGCAGCGCAGCCACTTTGCCGCGCACGACGATATCGCCCTGGGTCGGGGCCAAAGTTCCGCATACGATCTGCAGCAACGTGCTTTTGCCTGATCCGTTTCGTCCCACGATGCCGACGGTCTCACCTGCGGCAACCGAGAAGCTCACGTCATGAAGTGCCCAGAAGACGTTGGACAGCGCTTCGCCACGCCGATGCACCGCATCCCGCATCGACACGCCTGGCGCGATCCGGGCGATGGCGCCCAGCATTCCTCTCTTGAGCCGGTCGCCGGGCCGCTCATAGGACTCAAAGCCCTTGCTGATGCCGTGAGATTCGATCGCTATATTGTCAGACATATTGATTCGTTGTTCGCAGCCCGCCCAGGCGCGATTCCAGTCCATGGAGGCAACCTGGCCGATCGGTCCATCGACGCGCGACAAGGCGCCGATGGTAAAACGACGAATGCTATCATGGCGAATCGTTTCACAATACGGGAACCCCGCCGAGCCAAGGCGTCGGCCAAGTGCACACAAGGTATTGATTTTCCGCCAGTTTCAGTACTCTGCCCAGCCGTGTCTGTTGATCTGACCTTCTGCGCCCACGCCCACGCCTACCGGGAATTCTTGCGACATTTACACTTCGACACACATCGCTACCGATTCGGGGCCGGTCGCCGGCAGGTCGCTATGCGATAATTCACCAATACGAGAATGAATGATGGCCCCGGGCCAAGCAATGCACTGGACCGCAGGTGCCGCATGAGACTCGGCGCCTGCCTGCAACCACCAAATCTCGGCTGCACGGACCTGCCCTCCTGGCGGCTCCATGCGCCGTGTCATCCCGCTGTTTCTGTCGTCTAACTTATGCAAAGTTTTAGCCTTTCGCCGCGAAATCTCGCCGCGTCGCTGGTGAGAAACCGCCACCTGATGCTCGACCTCGCGCGTCGCGACGCCGTGGGACGATACAAAGGGTCCTTTCTTGGCATCTTCTGGTCGCTGCTTACGCCACTGATGATGCTGAGCGTGTATACATTCGTTTTCAGCGAAGTGTTCAAGTCGCGCTGGAACGACACCTCGCACGCAGCATCCAAGGGTGAATTCGCCGTAGTACTGTTTGCCGGCATGATCGTGTTCAACCTGTTTTCGGAATGCATCAACAGGGCGCCAGGACAGATTCTTTCGCACTCCAATTTCGTCAAGAAGATCGTCTTCCCGCTTGAGATCCTGCCTTGCGTGACGCTCCTTTCAGCCCTGTTTCACCTCAGCGTGAGCGTAGGCATCCTGCTGGTTGCCGAGTGGATCATCGTGGGAAGCGTACCGGTCAGTGCCTTGCTGTTCCCTATCGTGCTCGCACCGCTTTGCGTATTCATCATGGGGGTAAGCTGGATCCTGGCTGCGACGGGCGTCTATCTGCGCGACATCGGGCAGACCGTCGGGATTGTGATCACTGCACTGATGTTCCTCTCCCCTGTGTTCTTCCCTGTGTCGTCGTTGCCGGAACAGTTTCGCAGCTTCGTCTATCTGAACCCGATGACCTACCCGATCGAGCAAGGTCGGGACGTTCTCATCTGGGGGCGCATGATCGACTGGAATCGCTGGTGCATCTATTCGCTGATGGCCACTGCAGTCGCATGGATCGGCTTCGCGTGGTTTCAGAAAACGCGTCGGGGTTTTGCCGATGTCATCTGATGTCGTCATCCGTGCCGCGTCACTCGGCAAGGGATTCGAGTCGTACCGCAATCCATCGGACCGCTTGAAGCGAAGCGCTTTCGGCTTGCTGGGCAGGCTTGCTCCCATTCCGGCATTGCGTGAATCGTTACGCCACCGCGCGCAAGCATGTGCCCGGACGTTCTGGGCGCTCAAGGACGTGAGCTTCGAGATCGCACGCGGCGAAACGATCGGCATCATCGGAAGAAACGGGTCGGGCAAGAGCACGCTGCTCCAGATCATCTGCGGCACGCTTGCGCCCACGAACGGCGTCGTCGAAACCAGCGGCCGCATTGCCGCGCTTCTCGAGCTTGGCTCCGGCTTCGACGCGGAATATTCCGGCCGGGAGAACATTTACATCAACGGCCAGTTGCATGGCCTGAGCCGCGAACAGATCGACGCCCGCGTCGACGAGATCATTGCGTTCGCCGATATCGGTCACTTCATCGATCAGCCGGTCAAGACCTATTCGAGCGGCATGTTCGTCCGCCTCGCGTTCGCGGTGATCGCGCACGTCGACGCCGACATCCTCGTCATCGATGAGGCGCTGGCCGTGGGCGACGCATTCTTTACGCAAAAGTGCATGCGGTTCCTGCGTCGCTTCCAGCAGACCGGAACGGTCCTGTTCGTGAGCCACGACTCTTCCGCGATCCGCAGCCTTTGCGATCGCGTGATATGGCTGGATCGCGGAGTCATGCGCGAGACAGGCAGCGCGAAGACCGTGTGCATGAACTACTTCGAGGCCTTCTACGGAGAACGCGATGACGATGGCGTGTCGCGCAAAGAGGGCGACACGAGAGCGTCCGGCCTGCCCACCGCTGGCGACGAGCAGCGCGCAGATCAGCGCGACGGCTTCCCTCGCAATGCGCTCGAGAGGCAGCCATACTTGCCGAGCATCGACCTGGATCCGCACGAGCTGCCGGCGCAACGTGACGCGGCAATCATCGAGTCCACGACCCTGACCAACACCAAAGGCTCCGCCGTCACGTGGGTAACGGGAAGCGAACGCGTATCGCTCCGGATCCGCATACGCTGGCCGGAGCACAATCTTCCGCACATTGCCTTCTTTGTCAAAGACAGGCTCGGACAGCCGCTATTTGGCGACGACAGCACGTTCGCGGTGCAGGAAGCCGAACCGACGGCCCATCACGAGCGCCGCATCATTGCCGAGTTCCGCTTTGACATGCCGATTCTCCCGCCTGGCGACTATGCATTCACCGTCGTGGTGACCGCCCCCTCGGGCGACCGCGCTCGTGTGCTCGACTGCATTCATGACGCCATCATCGTGAAGTCGGAATCGTCCCGCGTCGCATCGGGCCTCATCGGGGTTCCCATGAGCCGCATCGAGCTGTTCGTTCGCGAAACCGCTTGAAGCACGTCTGGTCGACCGAGGACTTTTCCACCCCACACTGATTGGCACCCTGTTTCACCGATATGACTCCAGGTACACATCGCGATCCGCGCGATTCAACCGAGCTTGGCGATCTCAAGCGCGACGACGACGCGGGATGCGACCCAATCGCGCAACGCATCATCGAACTGGAAACCGAACTCGCCGACCTGCGCAAGGAGATCGTACTGCGCGCAAATGTGGAGGCAGAACGGATCCGGCTCGAGGATGAATTGCGAAGCATCCGCACCTCGTTCTCGTGGCGACTCACGGCGCCGATGCGGCGCCTTGCGGCTGCGGTCCGCGTGGCCGGTATGGCTGTCGCGACGATCCGGCGTCAGGCCGTCGTGCGCGGCAGCTACCTGAGCGCACTCGGGCACTACGCGAAAATGCTCAGGCGCGAGGGCCTGCCCGGCATCATCGCCAGATCCCGGCGCCTTCGGGACGGCGGCGGATTCGCCGACGCTCCGCCGCCGGACGCGATCTATCGTGACTGGATCGAGCGATTCGATCGCCTTGGCGAAACCGAACGGGCCGCCGCACTTGACGCGCTGCAAGCATTCGAGCGTCAGCCACTGATCTCGATCGTCGTTCCGACTTACAACAGCAATCCCTCGCACCTCGAATCAATGATTCGTTCGGTGCAGGAGCAGATCTATCCGTGCTGGGAACTTTGCATTGCGGATGATGCGTCATCCGACGAGAACACACGCGATGTCCTGAAGCGCTACCAATCGCAAGACACCCGGATCAAAGTCGTATTTCGTACGGAGAACGGTCATATTTCCGAGGCGAGCAATAGTGCGCTCGCGTTGGCGACAGGCGAGTTCATCGCGCTGCTGGATCACGACGACATACTCCCTGCCCATGCGCTGCTTGTCGTCGCGCAGTATGTCAATCGGCATCCGGACGCACGCATGTTCTACAGTGACGAGGACAAGCTGAACGAGCGCGGGGAACGGACTGCACCGTACTTCAAATGCGACTGGAACCCTGCATTGTTCCGCACGCAGAACATGTTTTCGCACCTGGGTGTCATCGAAACCGCGCTTGCCCGAGAGGCCGGCGGCTTTCGCCGCGGGTTCGAAGGAAGCCAGGATTACGATCTCGCGCTTCGCTGCATCGAGATTGCCGGCCATGCCAGCGTGGTTCACATCCCCCACGTGCTTTACCATTGGCGCATCACGTCCGAAAGCACGGCCGGCACGAATCGCGCCAAGCCGTATGCGTCGAAGGCGGCACAGCGCAGCATCGAAGAGCACCTTGCGCGCTCCGGCATCGCGGCGACCGTGGAACAGCCCTTTGGCGAACTGCCGGTGTTTCGGGTGCGCTATGCGATTCCGCGGCCGGCCCCCAGGGTATCGATCATCATCCCGACTCGAGACGGTGTTGCATTGCTCCGTCAATGCGTCGAGAGTATCGTCGCCCGGACGGTCTATCCGAATTACGAAATCATCATTGTCGACAACGGCAGCATCGAGAAAGCGACGCTCGCATATTTCCAGGAGATTGCCGCTCGTCCGAATGTGCGGATTCTCCGCGACGACTCGCCGTTCAATTTCTCTGCCCTGAACAACAAGGCTGCCGCCGTCGCGACAGGCACGTTCCTGTGCCTGCTGAACAACGATACGGAAATCCTCTCGCCCGATTGGCTCGACGAGATGGTCGGCATCGCATCGCAGCCCGACGCCGGCGCGGTCGGCGCGGCGCTGTGGTATCCGGACGACACGCTTCAACATGGTGGCGTACTGCTGGGATTGGGCGGCGTCGCGGGCCATATGCACCACATGCTCAAGCGCGGGAATTTCGGTTACTTCAACCGTGCCGTCGCCGTACAGAACATGTCCGCGGTGACCGCCGCCTGCCTGGTCGTGCGCAAAAGCATCTATGACGAAGTCGGCGGCCTCGATGAATCCTTCGCAGTGGCCTTCAACGACGTCGATTTCTGTTTGCGTGTTCGTGACGCCGGCTACCGGAACGCATGGTCGCCATTCGCCGAGCTTTACCACTACGAATCGGCGACACGCGGCTCGGATATGGCTGCGGACAAATACAAGCGCTTCGTTGGCGAGGTACGCCGGATGGAGGAGCGGTGGGGATCTGCACTGAGTTGCGACCCGGCGTACAACCCGAATCTGTCGCTTGGGGTGGACGTTTTGCCGTTCACGCTTGCCGATCCGCCACGCATCGGCAAGCTCGACTAATTGGCGGACATGCGCCGTGCGCGGCACGGCGCATGCGCGAACGAGGCGGCACGCGGACTCGGCCACCTCGTCCGACACGGGCTACGGCTGTCGCTTGACGCTGCCCGAATAGGGTCCGAGCTGCCCACGCATGCCATGCCGAATCCCGCGCCAGACCATCGCGAGATGCTCTCCCCGTCGCTCCGGGAAAAAGCAATAGATCAGGATCCGAAACGGCAACTTGACGATCTCGGTCGATTTCCACTTCAGCGGCATCGACGCACGCTTCATCAGTGCGATTGCATTTCGAAACTGATAGTAGTGGCGGATCGGTCCATGCATCGGATAGCGCCGCCCCAGCACTTGAACGGGTTCCCCGCCCAGTTCGTGGCTCATCCGCAGCCAGGGGATACCCCAGACCCGGTAACCGTGCTGCTTCGCGCGGATGCACCATTCAAGGTCGACGAAGTCGATGAAGAGCGCTTCGTCCATCGCACCGACCTCGTTCCAGCAATCGAGGTTGATGCAGGAACCCGACGAGATCAGGAAATCGACATCGATCGGCACATCGCCGGTCGGCGGGATGCGACGCAGCTTTCCCCATCCGAACCTGACGAACGGCGCGACACCGCGCAAGCGGCGATCCTCGTACGCAGGCCCGACAAGCGCGACGCGTTCGCCCGACGCGCGCGCCCGCGCAATCACCTCCGGCAACTCCGTCAGCAGCAGCGGCGGCGGCTCGCTATCCTGATCGAACAGTATTGCGGTATCGCAACCCGCGTCGATCAATGCGCGGACCCCCTGATTGAGGGCCATCGCAATCCCGGCGTTCCATCCGTTCGGCAGATATTCGATCGAGTCCGCCAGGCCGATGTGATCGCGATCGAGCATCGCCGGCGTATTGTCGACAACCACGCAGCGCATCGACTCGGCGAGCCGGTTGGCGCGGGCAACGCACGCTTCGTCAGGATAAAAGAAAACGACGACTGCTCCGGTGCTGGACGACCGGGTTCGGGTGTGGCTCATAGCGTTGCCCAACCTGCAAAGCGAGCGTAGTGCAAATCGAACACGTTCCCTTTCCAACGATTGCACTGCGTGCAGACATGCATGAACCCGCAGGCATCGATACCGTACCGAACCGACACGTCAGGGTTGCCCGTCGTCAACATGCAGTCGCATCATGCTCGCCCGTAATTGTCTTCGAAGCGGACGATATCGTCCTCGCCCAGATACTCACCGCTCTGAACTTCGATCATCACGAGATCGACTACACCGGGATTCTCCAGCCGATGCTTATGGCCGGCCGGAATGTACGTCGACTCGTTGGTCGACACGAAGAATTCCTGATCCCCGTTCACGACCTTGGCCATCCCCGACACGACGATCCAATGCTCGCTGCGGTGATGATGCATCTGAAGACTGAGGCTCGCGCCAGGCTTCACGAAAATGCGCTTGATCTTGAATCGGGGGCCCTCTTCGAGCACCGTATAGGTTCCCCACGGGCGATGCACCGTTCGATGCATCTTGTACGTCTCGTGACCGATCGCCTTGAGTTCCGCATAGATCTGCTTCACATCCTGCGCGCGACTGCGCGCCGCGATCAATAACGCGTCCGGCGTATCGATCACGATCAGGTCCTCGACGCCCACCGCACCAATCAGGCGCTCGGCACTTTGCAGATAGCTGTTCTTGACGTCGACCAGCAGCGCTTCACCCTCGACACGATTGCCATGCTCATCGGGCGTCGCGAGGTCACCCAATGCCGTCCACGAACCGACGTCACTCCAGCCTATCGAACATGGCACCACCGATCCATGCCGGCATTTCTCCATCACCGCGTAATCCACGGAAATGTCGGGTACTGCGCCAAAGCTGTTCGGTTCCAGACGGATCTGTGCACCGCCGCCCGCGCTCATTGACGAAGGCGATGCGTCGATACACGCGTTGACGGTGGCCAGCACATCCGGACAATGCTCGGCCAGCTCGCGCAGCATCGTGCCGGCGGTAAAGCAGAACATTCCCGAATTCCACAGAAACCGGCCCGATGCAAGATACTGTCGCGCGTGCTCGAGATCGGGTTTTTCGACAAAGCGCACGATGTCGTTTCCGTCGGCCTCAATATATCCGTACGCGGTTTCAGGACTGTCAGGCGTCACGCCGAACGTGACCACGCGCCCGCTCCTGGCCAGTCGGGAAGCCTGCTCCACGGCGTCGCGGAATGCCGGCTGGTCATTGATCAGATGATCCGCCGCGAGCACGAGCAACACGATCTCCTCCCCGTGTACCCGAGCCGCATGCAACGTCGCCGCCGCAATCGCAGCGGCCGTGTTTCTGCCGAAGGGTTCGAGGACGAACGAAGTCGCCAGGTTGGTCGCATTGACCTCGCGATACTCGTCCTCGGTCTTGAAGAAAAGTTCGCGATTGGTCACCGTGAGTATTTCACTGACGTCCGGCAATCCCGCCGCGCGCAGGAATGCCTTTTGCAGCAGGCTTTCGCCGTCTGCAAGGCGAATAAACGGCTTGGGATGCGATTCGCGTGACACGGGCCAGAGCCTGGACCCGGCACCGCCGCAAAGAATGATCGGCAATACGCTCACATGTTCCTCATTCTGCTTTGACGATCGACACTTGCCGCTCCACTCATGGCGAGGCGGATGTCGAATCGTCCTGACTACCTGCTACCTGACACTCCCGATTGGCGGATCGGACGTCCCCATCAACAACGATCACGCCTTCTGCATACCCGCCAGGCAAAGGCCGAGCGATTCACGCCAATTCGGCGCAGTCACTCCGAACACCTCCGCCAGCTTGCTGTTGGACATTCTCGAATTCGAAGGTCGCTTGGCCGGTGTCGGATAGTCCGATGCCGGAATCGGCAAGACGGTTGGCCGGTTCGGCAGGTCGGCCAGATCGAAAATCGCGGACGCAAATCCGTGCCACGAGGTCTCGCCACCAGAAGTCAAATGGTAGATGCCGGTACGCGCTGCCCACCAATCGGTCGCATTCGCGGCGCCGCGAGCCTGGGCGACCAGGTGCGATGTCACTGCTGCAATCGTGTTGCTCCAGGTCGGCGCGCCGATCTGGTCGGCAACGACCTTCAGTTCAGGGCGCTCGGCTCCGAGACGCAACATTGTCAGCAGGAAATTCCGGCCTCGGGCGCCATATACCCAGCTCGTCCGCAAAATGACGTGCGGGCATCCCGTCGCCGCGATCGCGGCTTCACCCTCGAGCTTGGTCAGGCCGTAGACGTTTTGCGGATCGGGTGTGTCGGTTTCGCTGTACTCGCCGTCTTTCGTGCCATCAAACACGTAATCCGTCGAGTAGTGGATCAGCATCGCACCGCTACGCGCCGCTTCCTCTGCAAGCACGCGCGGCACGTCGGCATTCAGGCGCCGTGCGGCATCGACATCCGTCTCGGCCTTGTCGACAGCCGTATACGCGGCCGGGTTCACGATCAGCGCCGGTTTCACTTCGCGCACCACCTCACGCACCCGATCGAGATCAGACAGATCGAGCATCGCGCGATCGCACGGCACCACGCGCCCCAGCCCCTGCAACGTGCGCAGCAGCTCGAACCCGACCTGCCCATTCACGCCCGTCACGAGGATCGTCGGTTCAGGATTCACGCCCGCCTCACGCATAGACTTCGGCTTCGCTCAAACGCTTGCCAGCCGCATCCTTCGCAGCCAGCAGCGGCTCGAAATCAATCGGCCACTCGATGCCGATCTCCGGATCGTTCCAGACGATGCTGCGCTCGTGCTCCGGGAACCAGTAGTCGGTCGTCTTGTACAGGAACTGCGCGGCGTCCGACAGCACGACGAATCCGTGCGCGAAGCCGGGCGGCACCCACAGTTGCCGATGATTGTCGTTCGACAGGACGACGCCCACCCACGTCCCGAAGTTCGGCGAGCGCTTCCGGATGTCGACTGCAACGTCGAACACTTCGCCTTCGACGACACGGACGAGCTTGCCCTGCGCGTGCTGGACCTGGTAGTGCAGCCCGCGCAGTACGCCCTTGGACGACCGCGAGTGGTTGTCCTGCACGAATTCGATGCCCGGTTCGACCTGCTCCGCGAACTCACGCGCATTGAAGCTCTCGTAAAAGAACCCGCGTGCATCGCCGAACACCTTCGGCTCGACGATCTTGACTTCGGGCAACGCCGTTGCCGTTACTTGGATGGCCATGCAACTTGATCCGTGAGAAGGTTCTTGAGGTACTGTCCGTACGCGTTCTTCGCGAGCGGTTGCGCGAGCTTCAGCACCTGTTCGGCATCGATCCAGCGCCGGCGATACGCGATTTCCTCGGGACACGCGACCACGAGCCCCTGCCGCTTCTGCAGCGTCGCGATGAAGCTTGCCGCCTCGATCAGCGAATCATGGGTACCGGTATCGAGCCACGCATAGCCGCGCCCCATGATCTCGACATTGAGCGCGCCGTCGGCCAGATACCGTGAGTTGACGTCGGTGATTTCCAGCTCGCCACGCGGCGACGGCTTGATGTCAGCCGCGATGTCGCACACGCGGTTGTCATAGAAATAGAGGCCCGTGACCGCGTAGTTCGAACGCGGCTTCGCGGGCTTCTCCTCGATCGACAACGCGCGGAACGACTGGTCGAACTCGACGACGCCATAACGCTCGGGATCGTGCACGTGGTACGCAAACACGGTCGCGCCGGTTTCCTGCGCATGCGCACGCTCGAGTTGCTTCGCGAGATCGTGCCCGTAGAAGATGTTGTCGCCGAGGATCAGCGCGGACGGATCGTTGCCGACAAACTCGCGGCCGATGATGAACGCCTGCGCGAGCCCGTCAGGCGACGGCTGCACCGCATACTGGATGTTCATCCCCCACTGGCTGCCGTCGCCGAGCATCGCCTCGAAGCGCGGCGTATCCTGCGGCGTCGAAATGATCAGCACGTCGCGAATGCCCGCCACCATCAGCGTGGACAGCGGGTAGTAGATCATCGGCTTGTCGTACACGGGCAGCAGTTGCTTCGATACGACGTGAGTGATCGGATACAGACGCGTGCCGGAACCGCCGGCCAGAATGATACCTTTACGTGCCATCGATGGAGCCCTCAAGTGCGTTCCGCGTAGTTCGTCTCGACCCACTTGCGATATTCACCCGACGCGACTTCGTCGACCCACGCCTGATTGTCGAGAAACCAGGCGACCGTCTTCGCAAGCCCCGTCTCGAACGTCTCGGCGGGCTTCCAGCCAAGCTCGCGCTCGAGCTTGCGCGCGTCGATCGCGTAGCGGCGATCGTGGCCCGGACGGTCCGTCACGTAGGTGATCTGGTCGCGGTACGACCCCGCCGCCTTCGGCCGCGCGCTGTCCAGCAGGTCGCACAGCGTATGGACGACATCGAGGTTCTTCTTCTCGTTCCAGCCGCCGACGTTGTACGTCTCGCCCGGCACGCCGCGCGCGAGCACTTCGCGGATCGCGCTGCAGTGATCGCCAACGTATAGCCAGTCGCGCACGTTCTGGCCGTCGCCGTAGACCGGCAGCGGCTTGCCGGCGAGCGCATTCGCGATCATCAGTGGAATCAGCTTCTCGGGGAACTGGTACGGGCCGTAATTGTTCGAGCAGTTCGTCGTCAGCGTCGGCAGCCCATACGTATGATGATAGGCGCGCACCAGATGGTCGGAGCCAGCCTTCGTCGCCGAGTACGGGCTGTTCGGCGCATAAGGCGTGGTTTCGGAGAACTGCGGATCGGTCGCGGACAGCGAGCCGAACACTTCGTCGGTCGACACGTGCAGGAAGCGAAACGCCGCCTTGTCGGCGTCGTTCAGGCCGTTCCAGTGCGCGCGCGCCGCCTCGAGCAGCGTGAACGTGCCGACGACGTTGGTCTGCACGAAATCGGCCGGGCCATGGATCGAGCGGTCGACGTGGCTTTCTGCGGCGAAGTGCAGGACCGCGCGCGGCTTGTGTTCGGCGAACAGCGCATCGAGCGCCGCGCGATCGCAGATGTCGACGCGCGCGAACACATGTTTCGGATTCCCTTCCAGCGACTGCAGCGTGCGGAGGTTGCCTGCGTAGGTCAGCTTGTCGACGTTGAGCACGGCTTCGTCGGACTGGCTCAGCCAGTCGAGTACAAAATTGGCACCGATAAAACCCGCGCCGCCCGTAACCAGGATCATGAGGCTCCCTCTAGTAATGCGCGGCAAGCACCGTCAGGCGCTTGCCGCATCGAATATCCACGTGGCAATGTCGAGCCACGTCAGGCCCGGGATTTTAACCGGCCACCATGACTGTCAAAGTCATGAAATGCTAATTTTGCGGGGGAATACGGGATTATAGGAAGCCGTCATGCGCAAAAGCCATGCCGCTAACAACTTGAAACAGCAATCCGAACCCGCCAGAACGGACAAAATACCCGTCAAATCAACGACTAAGCCGGGACAAGCATTGCTACGACCCTCTGTCCGCACTCCATCAAGACTTGTAACATCTCGACTCTCATGACGCACCCCCCCATCGCCATCGGCGACATCCAAGGCTGTCATTCCGCGTTCCAGTCCCTTACCGACAGGCTTGCAACACCGCCCGACACCCCGCTCTGGATCGCCGGCGACGTCGTCAACCGCGGCCCCGCGTCGCTTGCCGCGTTGCGCGCGCTCGTCGAACTCGGCCCGCGCGCGACCGTCGTGCTCGGCAACCACGATCTCCATCTGCTCTCCGTCTCGGCCGGCATCCGCACCGAGCGTCCCGGCGACACGATCGGCGAAATCCTCGACGCGCCGGACGCCGACGCGCTGCTCGACTGGGTGCGCCACCGTCCGTTCGCGCACTTCGAGCACGGGATGCTGCTCGTCCATGCCGGCGTGCTGCCGCAATGGGACGTGACGCTCGCGCTGGAACTCGCCGACGAACTGCAGCGCGCGCTGCGCGCGCCCGACTGGCGCGACACCCTTTCGCACCTGTACGGCAACGAGCCGAACCAGTGGCATCCGAACCTGAAGAAGCGCGACCGGATGCGCGTCGCGTTCAATGCGTTCACGCGCATCCGCTTCTGCACGCCGGACGGCGCGATGGATTTCCGCACGAACGGCGGCCCCGACAACGCGCCGCGCGGCTACCTGCCGTGGTTCGACGTGCCCGGCCGCCGCACCGCGGACGTGACGGTCGTGTTCGGGCACTGGGCCGCGCTCGGCCTGATGCTGCGCGACAACGTCGTCGCGCTCGATTCGGGATGTGTGTGGGGGAACCAGTTGTCGGCCGTACGACTGACGGCCGATCCGGCCAGGCGCACGGTCACGCAGGTGCAGTGCGAAGCATGCCGCACGCCGGGAGAGTAAGAGAGCAAGCGCGCGGTTTCGCCGGCCGCACGGCCCGCGCGCGTTCTAGCCTTCGCGGCCAGGCACCGGGTGGTCGGCCGCGCCATCTGCCGGCGTGCCGACTTCCGTCGCCGGATACGCATCCTTCGCGAGTTGCGCGAGCGCGTCGGCCGGCGGCCGGCCGACGCTCGCCTGCATCGTCGCGAGCGCCCCCACGATCGCGTCGCGTGCGGCCGCCGACGTCGCGCGCCGGTCGCCGCCCGGCTGGATCGGATCGCACACGTACAGGTGCGCGACGAACGGCCCGCCGCTCAGCACCATCTCGAGCGACTTGCCGAGCGACAGTTCGCCGATGTAAGCGGGCGCGACCGACTGCCGGCCCTGCGCATCCTCGTACATCAGGCAGACCGGCTGCACCGCGCATCCGGCGGACACCGCGGCCTGGAACAGGTTCGCGTGGAACGGCAGCAGTTCCTGGCCGTCGGACGTCGTCCCTTCCGGAAACACGCACATCAGCCCGCCGTTGCGCAGGCGGTCGGCCATCTCGTGCATGATCCGCATCGCCTCGGTGCGTTTCTCGCGCTGCAGGAACACGGTGTCGAGCCGCTCGGCGAGCCAGCCGACGATCGGCCACTGGCGCACTTCCGCCTTCGACACGAACGGCGTCGGCCGCCACGCGTTGATCGTGTAGATGTCGAGCCACGACACGTGGTTGCCGACGACGAGCGCGCTCGTGTCGAGCCGCGCGCCGTCGTTATGCACGACGAGTCGCATCCCGCAGATCCGCAGCAGCTTGACCGACCAGCGCCGCGTGAGCTCCGCGCGGCGGGCCGGCGGCACACGCGGAAAGCGCAGCGCGACGACCGCCATGCCGCGCAGCAGGTGGAAGACGAGACGCAGCTTGCGAAGGGCTGTCATGGCGCGGGTCCGGCGTCGTCAGTTGCGCTCGAACGCGACCTGCCCGGCGACGAGCGTCGCCCGCACCGAGGCCGGCAGTTCGTAGCCGAGGAACGGCGAGTTGTGGCCCTGGCTCTTCAGCGCGCGCGGCTCGACGCGCCAGTGCGCACGCGGGTCGAACACGCACAGGTCGGCCGTGCCGCCTTCCGTCACGCGCCCTGCCGGCAGCTTCAGCACATCGGCGGGCGCCGACGTGATGCGCTTCATCGCCTGCGCGAGCGGCGTGCGAGTCTCGTCGGCCCACTTCACCGTCAGCGACAGCAGCAGCTCGAGCCCGGTCGCGCCGGGCGTCGCCTCGGCGAACGGCAACAGCTTCTCGTCGTCGTCGACAGGCGTATGGTCGGAACAGATCGCGTCGATCGTGCCGTCGGCGAGCGCCGCGCGGATCGCCTCGCGATCGCGTTCGCTGCGCAGCGGCGGATCGAGGCGGAACTGCGAGTCGAAGTAGCCGATATCGACGTCGATCAGGTGCAGGTGGTTCGCGCTGACGTCGCAGGTCACGGGCAGTCCTTCGGCCTTCGCCTCGCGCACGAGCGCGAGACCGGCCGCCGACGACAGCCGCGCGAGGTGCACGCGCGCGCCCGTCACGCGCATCAGCTCGAAGATCGTATGCAGCGCGATCGTCTCGGCCGCGACCGGCACGCCGGACAGCCCGAGCCGCGACGCGAGCGCGCCGCTTGCCGCGACACCGCCCCGGCCGATGAATGCGTCGAGCGGACGCAGCCACGTCGTGAAGCCGTAGGTGCTCGCGTACTGCAGCGCGCGCAGCAGCACCTGCGTGTCGCGCACCGGCACGTTCGCGTGCGTGAAGCCGACGCAGCCCGATTCGGTCAGCGCAACCATCTCGGTGATCACTTCGCCCTTGAGGCCGACCGTCAGCGCGCCGAGCGGATAGACGTTCGCCTGGCGCAGGTTGCTCGCGCGGAACCTGAGCATCTCGACGAGACCGGGTTCGTCGAGCACGGGGTCGGTATCCGGCGGACACACGAGGCTCGTCACGCCGCCGGCGACGGCCGCGGCCATCTCCGAGGCGAGCGTCGCCTTGTGCTCGTAGCCGGGCTCGCGCAGCCGCGCGCACAGGTCGACGAGACCCGGCGCGACGATCATGCCCGTGGCGTCGATCGTCTTCGCGGCGTTGAAATCGGCCGGCGCCGTGCCGATCGCAGCGATCTTGCCCGCCGCGACGAAAACGTCGGCCTGACGCTCGGTGCCGGCGACCGGGTCGATCAGCGTGCCGCCTTTGATATGAATCTTCATGCGCTGTCTGTTGAATGCGTTGATTGCGTTGAATGCGTGAACGGGGATGGCGCGCAGGCTCAGTCGTTGTTGCCCGCGACGATGCCCATCACCGCCATCCGCACCGCGATGCCGAACGTGACCTGGTTGAGGATCACCGACTGCGGGCCGTCCGCGACCTGCGAATCGATCTCGACGCCGCGGTTCATCGGGCCCGGGTGCATCACGATCGCGTCCGGCGCGGCGAGCGCGAGGCGCTCGGGCGTCAGGCCCCAGGTCTTGAAGTACTCCTGCGCGGACGGCAGCAGCGCGCCGCTCATCCGCTCGTTCTGCAGGCGCAGCATGATGATCACGTCGACGCCCTTCAGGCCTTCGTCGAGGTTGTGGTACACCTTCACGCCCATCTGCTCGAGGCCGCCCGGCAGCAGCGTGCGCGGGCCGATCGCGCGCACTTCCGGCACGCCGAGGGTCGTCAGCGCGTGGATGTCCGAACGTGCGACGCGCGAGTGCAGGATGTCGCCGACGATCGCCACGCGCAGCTTCGTGAAGTCGCGCTTGTAGTGGCGGATCGTGTACATGTCGAGCAGGCCCTGCGTCGGGTGCGCGTGACGGCCGTCACCGGCGTTGATCACGTGCACGTGCGGCGCGCAGTGCTCTGCGATCAGGTACGGCGCGCCGCTCGACGCGTGGCGCACGACGAACAGGTCCGCATGCATCGCCGACAGGTTGTTGATCGTGTCGAGCAGCGACTCGCCCTTGCTCGTCGACGACGCGTTGATGTTCAGGTTCAGCACGTCCGCCGACAGGCGCGTCGCGGCGATCTCGAACGTCGTGCGGGTGCGCGTCGAGTTCTCGAAGAACAGGTTGAAGACGGACTTGCCGCGCAACAGCGGCACCTTCTTCACTTCGCGGTCCGTCACGCTGACGAACTGCTCGGCCGTATCGAGGATATGCGTGACGATCGAGCGCGGCAGGCCCTCGATCGACAGCAGATGCTTCAGCTCGCCGTTTTTCGTGAGCTGCGGGTTGCCCTTCAGGAAACCGTAGCGGAATCGCTCGGGGCTCGCGGCCGCAGCGGGATTGCCGGTGCGGCCAGTCGTGTCGGTGGTCATGATGTGCGTGATTCCAGCTTGTGCAAACGGGCCGCGGCACGAACCGGCAGCCCGGGATCCTGATTCGGCGCGCTCAACCGCCGCGCGCCTCGACGCGCAGCGTGAACTGCGCCGCGTCGTCGCGTGCGAGCACGAGCGTTGCGTCGGCCGGCACGTCGAGCGCGCCGCCGGCGAACCGTGCGGCGACCGGCAGCTCGCGCCCGCCGCGGTCGGCCAGCACCGCCAGCTCGACCGCGGCCGGACGGCCGTAGTCGAAGAGTTCGTTGAGCGCCGCGCGGACGGTGCGCCCCGTGTACAGCACGTCGTCGACGAGCACGATGCGCGCGCCGTCGACGTCGAACGGCAGCGACGTCGGGCTCGCCTGGCTGTGCAGCCCCTTCTTCGCGTAGTCGTCGCGATGCAGCGCGACGTTCACGACGCCGAAGCCGGGCGCGCCGAGATCGCGCGCGAGCCGCTCGGCGAGCCATGCGCCGCCGCTGTGAATGCCTGCGAGCCGCGGGCCGCCCGCGTCGGCGAAGGTCGCGCCGTACGCGTCGCGGATCTGGTCGAGCAGGACGCGGTATAGCGCCTCGGCATCAATGGTGCTCATGGTCGGACAATTGATCGAGATACTGTTGAAGGATGACGCGCGCGGCTTCGGCATCGAGCATGTCGGCCAGCGCGCGGCCGCGGACGTCGCGCGCGCGCAGCTCGGCCTCGGCTTCGACCGACGAATAGCGCTCGTCGACCCAGGTCACCGGCAGGCCGAAGCGGCCGTTCAGCTGGTTGCCGAAGCGCTTCGCCTGCTGCGTCATGTCGTGCGGCGTGCCGTCCGGATGCATCGGCAGGCCGACGACGAGCGCGTCGGGCCGCCATTCGGCCAGCAGTTCGCCGACCGCCTTGAAGCGGTGTTCGCGGTTCAGGTTGGGAATCACGACGAGCGCGCGGGCCGAGCGCGTCAGCGCATTGCCGATCGCGACGCCGATGCGTTTCTCGCCGTAGTCGAACGCCAGGAGCGTCGCGTCGCGCGCGCTCGTGCCGCTCATGCGTGCCCTGCTTCGCCGGACAGCATCGACGAGCTGACGCCGAGCAGGCCGAGCGCCGCTTCGAAGCGCTCCTCGGCCGGGGTATCGAACACGATCCGCGGATCGGCGGCGACGGTCAGCCAGCCGTTGCGGGAGATTTCTTCCTCGAGCTGCCCCGCCCCCCAGCCCGCATGGCCGAGCGTCAGCAGGAAGCGCTTCGGGCCGTTGCCGGTCGCGACTGCCTCGAGCACGTCCTTCGACGTGGTCATCTCGAGCCCGCCCTCGACGGACATCGACGAGTTGTAGTTCGCGCCCTCCACCGGCTCGTGCAGCACGAAGCCGCGCTCGGTCTGCACCGGGCCGCCGAAATACACGGGGATGTGCAGCAGCGGCTCGATGTCGAGCTTCAGGTCGATGCGGTTGAACAGCGATTCGAGGTCGATGTCGGTGGGACGGTTGATGACGAGGCCGAGCGCCCCGCGCTCGCTGTGATCGCAAAGGTAGACCACCGTTCCCGAGAACGTCGGATCGGCCATGTTCGGCATGGCGATCAGGAACTGGTTGGTAAGGTTGATGCGATCGGAAGGCTTTGGCATGGTTTGAATTTTAGCAAAGACGCCGCGGCCTGATCGAGGCCGCGATCAACAAGCAACGCCGCATCGCGCTGGCATCGGCGCGGACGGATCACATGGCACTCTAACACGCGCGCGGGCGCTGTCGGCAGCGGGCTGCCGGCGCGCGCGGCACGGGCGCGCGCAGCCTGCCTGGCATCATCCGTGCCCGGTCCGGCCGAGCGCCGCGCCGAGCGCTTCGCACGCGGCGGTCAGGTCCGGCGGCGGCACGCCTGCCGCGATCTTGAGCAGTGCCGCACGCAGCATGTCGGACGCGTGACGGTGCGCGGCGAGCCCGCCTCCGGCGGGCGGCATGCCATGCGCGGCGCAGCGCCACGCGAGGCCGAGCGTATCGGCCAGCAGCGCTGCGTGGCCGAGACCGAGCGCACAGGCAGCCGCACCGACGCGGTATGCGGCTTCGGCAGCCCGCCACGCGGCACTGGCCTCGGCTGTCGCGGGATCGGCCGCCAGGTCGGCCATCGATGCGTCGGCGGTCTGCAGGAAATCCTCATACGCATGCGCGTTGACGGTCACGACACCGAGCTCGCGGGTCGGCGCGGCCGCGACCGCGTCATGCTCGGCGCGCGCGGCATCGGCTTCCCACAGCGCCTCGGACGCCGGCGTGCCGGCCACGTGCCAGTCGACCGTCAGCCCGTAGTCGTGCAGCACGTCGACGAGCGCGACGTCTTCGGCCGCCGCGCCGAACAGCGCGAAGTCGCGCCACAGCAGCGCCGCCGTCTCGCGCACGAGGTCGGGCGGCGCGACGCGCCGGCCCTGCGCATGCTCGCCGAGCAGCAGGTTGGCGCGCGCGAGGAAGCGCTTCAGCTCGGCCGCGCCGGTCGCGCGCAGCGCGCGCAGGCACGCGGTCGCGAGGCGCCAGTAATCGTACGGGGTGTCGTCGGCCAGCTCGGCCATGCAGGCGTCGAGCCCGGCGAGCGCCGCTTCGGGCGGCATCGGCCGGGCACGCAGCACGGCGAGGAGCGCCTGTTCGAAGCGCGCGCGCACCCGGACGGCGACGGCCGCGGGCAGCACGCGCAGCGACGCGGCCGGCACCGCGCGGCCGACGAGTGCCAGCGTATCGTGCGGCACCGGCGCGCGCAGGTCGGCCGCGCACTGGGCACGCAATACGCAGAAATGGTCGAACAGGATCGGCGAGCACGCGAGTTCGCGCAGGTTGTGCCGCGCGACCGCGGCGCGGAAATCGCGCAGTGCGGCCCGGCATCCGCCGGAAGACGGCTCGGTCGCGACGAGCGACGCGGCCTGCGCGAGCTGGCCCGCGAAGCGGGCGGCCGGCAGCCAGCCGGCTTCGGCGAGCACGGCCGCCGCCGCGGACAGCGGCGCGGCCGCGTCGGCGCGCCGGTCAAGCGCTTCAGCGGCCGCCGCGAGCTGCGCGTCGGCCGCTCGCACCGCCCCGCCGCGCGGGTTGGGCAGTGCATCGAGGACGGAGATTGCCGCCGTATCGGACATCATGGACACTCGCGCCGGTCATGACGAAACGGCTCGCGTGGGCCGCAGCGCGCAGGCGCGGGCGGAACGCGAGGCCGGAGCGGAATGCCCTGAATGCGTCGGTCCGGTCAGATCTGGACCATCTCGAAGTCTTCCTTGCGCGCGCCGCATTCCGGACAGGTCCAGTTGATCGGGACGTCTTCCCAGCGCGTGCCCGGGGCGATGCCCTCTTCCGGCAGCCCGGCTTCTTCGTCGTAAATCCAGCCACAAATCAGGCACATCCAGCTCTTGTATTCCATCTTAAGCCGCGTAGGGAAAGTCGGTAAATTCGGGAGCCATGATGGTACCGTGTCGGGGCCGGACTGCCTAGCAATCGCGCTCTAGTCGGGCGCCTTCGTTGCGGCGCGCTAAAAAATCCGTTCTGCGTGCCGGTTTTACGCCGCATAATGGCTGCAAAGGGCGCACTTCGCTGGTGCAGCCCGCCCCGCTTGACCGTTCCTTCTTGCCCCATTTGTCCATGTCCAGCAACGCCCCTCCGATCGTCCTTACCTTCGGCCTGTCCGATCCCACCGGCGGCTCCGGCCTCCAAGCCGATCTGATGACCCTGGCGAGCATGGGCTGTCACGGCGTGTCCGTCCTGACGGGCTACACCGTGCGCGACTCGGCCGCCTGCGACGAGGTGACGGGCCTCGATCCCGACATCGTCGCCGCCCAGGCGCGCATGCTGCTCGAGGACATGCCGGTCGCCGCGTTCAAGATCGGCGCGGCCACGCGCGCGGAAGTCGTCAGCGCGATCGCCGAGGTGGTCGCCGACTATGACGGCGTGCCGCTCGTGCTCGCGCCCGATTTCACGCTCGACGACGAGCATGTGCTTGCCGCCGACGACCTGCGCGAATCGATCGCCGACCTGCTCGCGCCGCAGACGACGCTGCTCGTCGCCGATCACGCGACGCTGATCGCGCTCGCGCAGCCGGACGGCGATGCGGAAGCGCCGAACCTCGACGCGGCGGTGTCGCATCTGCTGTCGCAGGGGTGCGAATACATCCTCGCGTCCGAAGCCGGCTCGCACCGCCTCGTCAATACGCTGTACGGCGAGGAGGGCCAGATCCGCGAAGACATGTGGGACCGCACGCCGCACCGGCTGATGGGCCTCACCGATACGCTCGGCGCGGCAATCGCGGCGTTGCTCGCGAACGGGCAGGAACCGGCCGAAGCGGTGCGCGAGGCGCAGGAATACCTGTACCAGGCCGTGCGCGACGCATTCCGGCCGGGCATGGGCGCGTACCTGCCGGACCGCTTCTTCTGGGCGCGCAGCAACGACGACGCGTCGCCGCCCGCCGCGACGCCGGACCTGCTGCCGAGGACATCGCACCGGCATTGAGCCGTCGCGTCGCACGGCGTTGACGATGACCGCGCGCGGTCCGGCCTGGATCGCGCGTGGGCAGCCCCGCCCGCTCCTTCGCGTCGCCCGGCTCGCGCCGCACCGTGACGCCTGCATCGAACGCCCGCCGCAAATAAAAAAAGACCCGCATCGCTGCGGGTCTTTTCTTTTGGCTGGAACGCGCGTCGCCGCGCGTTCCGGACACCATCGACCGAAGTCGATTACATGTCCATGCCCATGCCGCCCATGCCGCCCGGCATGCCGCCCGGCATCGGAGCGTCTTCCTTCGGCAGTTCTGCGACAGCAGCGTCCGTCGTCAGCAGCAGGCCAGCGACCGATGCGGCGTTCTGCAGTGCGGTGCGCGTGACCTTGGTCGGGTCGACGACGCCGGCTTCGACCATGTCGACGTACTCGCCCGTCGCTGCGTTGTAGCCGTAGTTGCCGTTGCCTGCAGCAACTGCCGCCACCACGACGCTCGCTTCTTCGCCGCCGTTCGTGACGATCTGGCGCAGCGGCTCTTCCATTG
Organism: Burkholderia sp. MR1-5-21; assembly: GCF_053427715.1. NCBI lineage: Bacteria > Pseudomonadati > Pseudomonadota > Betaproteobacteria > Burkholderiales > Burkholderiaceae > Burkholderia > Burkholderia sp. MR1-5-21. The sequence continues at coordinate 68,602 of NZ_JBSAXD010000021.1, read as the reverse complement.
CGCGCAGCACGATCTTGATGCCGGCGTTCTGGTCGGCGTTCGCGCCGGTCAGGCCTGCGATCGCGGAACGAGCGCGGATCAGCGCAACGCCGCCGCCTGCCACGATGCCTTCTTCCACAGCTGCGCGCGTGGCGTGCAGTGCGTCTTCGACACGTGCCTTCTTTTCCTTCATTTCGACTTCGGTCGCAGCGCCGACCTTGATCACTGCCACGCCGCCGGCCAGCTTGGCCACGCGCTCTTGCAGCTTTTCACGGTCGTAGTCCGACGTCGCTTCTTCGATTTGCGTGCGCACTTGCTTCACGCGCGCTTCGATGTTCACGGCTTCGCCTGCGCCGTCGATGATCGTCGTGTTTTCCTTGCCCACTTCGATGCGCTTCGCCTGGCCCAGTTCTGCCAGCGTTGCCTTCTCGAGCGTCAGGCCGGTTTCTTCCGCGACGACCTGACCGCCGGTCAGGATCGCGATGTCTTCCAGCATCGCCTTGCGACGGTCGCCGAAGCCCGGCGCCTTGACCGCAACGGTCTTCAGGATGCCGCGGATGTTGTTCACGACCAGCGTCGCGAGCGCTTCGCCTTCGACGTCTTCAGCGATGATCAGCAGCGGACGGCCAGCCTTCGCGACTTGTTCGAGCACCGGCAGCAGATCGCGGATGTTCGACACCTTCTTGTCGTGCAGCAGCACGAACGGGTTGTCGAGGACGGCGACTTGCTTGTCCGGGTTGTTGATGAAGTACGGCGACAGGTAGCCGCGGTCGAATTGCATGCCTTCGACGACGTCCAGTTCGTCGGCGAGCGACTTGCCGTCTTCGACGGTGATCACGCCTTCCTTGCCGACCTTGTCCATCGCTTCAGCGATGCGATCGCCGATCGACGAGTCGCTGTTCGCCGAGATCGAGCCGACCTGCGCGATTTCCTTGTTCGTCGTGCACGGCTTGCTGATCTTCTTCAGCTCTTCGACTGCCGCTGCAACGGCCTTGTCGATGCCGCGCTTCAGGTCCATCGGGTTCATGCCCGATGCGACGTACTTCATGCCTTCGCGGACAATCGATTGCGCGAGGACGGTTGCCGTCGTCGTGCCGTCGCCTGCGTTGTCGCTGGTCTTGGAAGCCACTTCCTTGACCATTTGCGCGCCCATGTTCTGGAGCTTGTCCTTCAGCTCGATTTCCTTCGCGACCGACACACCGTCCTTGGTGACCGTCGGGCCGCCGAAGCTGCGCTCGAGCACCACGTTGCGGCCCTTCGGACCCAGCGTGACCTTCACTGCGTTGGCGAGAATGTTCACGCCTTCGACCATCTTCGAGCGGGCGGAATCGCCGAATACGACGTCTTTAGCTGCCATGTTCTAACTCCTTGAATTCTCTGAGAATGTGAACCGTAAGTGGACGCTTACTGGGCGTTGACCACGGCCATGATGTCTTCTTCGCGCATCACGAGCAGTTCCTGGCCCTCAACCTTGACGGTCTGGCCAGCGTACTTGCCGAACAGAACGCGATCGCCGACCTTCACGTCGAGGGCGATCAGTGCGCCCTTGTCGTCGCGCTTGCCCGGGCCGACTGCCAGGATTTCACCTTGATCCGGCTTTTCTGCTGCGGCTTCGGGGATCACGATGCCCGAGGCGGTCTTGGTTTCCTGATCCAGGCGCTTGACGATCACGCGATCGTGCAAAGGACGAAGGTTCATATTCACTCCTCTCTTGAATGAGATTGAAGAACGCTTAGGGAATCTGCCCGGCGGGATGCCCGGCAGAGAATTGTTAGCACTCTCGTGCAGCGAGTGCTAATTATATGGACGGGTTTTGACAAATTCAAGAAGTGGCAAAGCAGGTTTTTTCAGCGCGCCGACAGGCGTTCAAACCCGCGCTCGAATTCCAGCAATACTGTTTGAAAACATCCACTTGGGATTCGCAACCGGGCCCGCCGGCTCCCCCTTCGACCGCCCTGGCCGGCAATCATTCCCCGATAAAACACAGGGTAAGCACGAGGTCGCGGATCGGTTGGCACTCGTCCGAGGGGGTGCGCAATCATGCCGATTCCATCCGCCGATTGCCAGCCAGCGCTGACGAGGTCGCCACTCATCCGCCCCCCCACTCAACGCGCCGTCTCCGGCCGCCCCGCCCGGATGCATCGGCCCGCATCGAATCATACATTTGTATTACACCGATATTTACGTTTTCAATTCACGAAAACGCGTGTCAGGCCCTATCCGTAAGGACGGCCATTACATCCAGTAATTTGGATGCGAATCATTCTCGTTTACATTGACTTTATTATTCAACGCTCCTACGATGCGCCGCGTTGCGTTCATCTTCATGCCCTGGCCACCCGTCGCCGAGCGTTCGGAGAGCGCCGGAAAAGCAGGACTCCAGATCAAATAGCACCAGGGGAATGACATGAAGTTTGCATCGCCCGATCGGGACCGCGTTCGCTCGCGGATGCGGCCCGCCGCCCTCGCTGCCCGTGCGGCCGCTTTCGCGTGCGCGTCGCTCGTCAGCGTCGCCGCGTTTGCCGACACGCCCGTCGACGCGCAGCCGGAAGCGCCGGAAGCCGATCTCGCGATCCAGGCGAAGCCCACCAACATGTGGACGGGCATCTGGACCCGCCAGACCCTGCTCGGCGACATGGGCGGCATCCGGCCGTGGCTCGGCAAGTACGGCGCGACGCTGCTGATCACCGAGACCAGCGAATACCTCGCGAACCTGCGCGGCGGCCTGAACCGCGGCGGCACGTACGATGGCCTGACGACCGCCACGCTGTCGGTCGATACGCAGAAGGCGATCGGCCTGCCGGGCGGCACGTTCAACGTCAGCGCGCTGCAGATCCACGGCCGCAACCTGAGCCAGACCAACCTCGGCACGCTGAACACCGCGAGCGGCATCGAGGCGCAGGACACGACGCGCCTCTGGGAGCTGTGGTACCAGCAGTCGTTCCTCGACAAGCGCGTCGACGTGAAGATCGGCCAGCAGAGCCTCGACCAGGAGTTCATGGTCAGCACCTATGCGAACACGTTCGTCAATACGATGTTCGGCTGGCCCGCGCTGCCGTCGTACGACCTGCCGAATGGCGGCCCCGCCTACCCGCTCGCGGCGCTCGGCGTGCGCGTGCGCGCGCAGCTCACGCCGAAGCTCACCGCGCTCGCAGGCGTGTTCGACGGCGATCCGCTCGGCAACAACCCGAACAACCTGAGCGGCACGAACTTCAACCTGCACAACGGCGCGCTCTACATCGGCGAGCTGCAGTACGCGCTGAACCAGCCGTCCGACGGCGAGATGGACACCGGCCACTCGAACGGCCTGCCCGGCACCTACAAGATCGGCGTCTGGTATCACAACGGCCGCTTCGCCGACCAGAACGACGGGATCGACGGCCTGTCGCTCGCGGACCCTGCATCGTCCGGCATCGCGCAGCAGCGCCACGGCAACTACAGCTTCTACGCGGTGGCCGACCAGATGATCTGGCGGCCGGACCCGACCGGCGCGAAGAGCCTCGGCGTGTTCGCGCGCGTGATGGGCGCGCCCGGCGACCGCAACCTCGTGAGCTTCGCGGCCAACGCCGGCGTCGTGCTGAAGGGGCCGTTCGAAGGCCGCGACAACGACAGCGTCGGCCTCGCCGTCACCTACATCAGGATCGGCAACCACACGACCGATCTCGACCAGACCGCGCGGATGTTCGCGAACGGCCCGTACGGCGTGCGCACGCAAGAAACGACGGTCGAGGCGACCTACCAGTACCAGGTCAACCCGTGGTGGACGATCGCGGCGGATGCGCAGTACACGTTCAACGCCGGCGCCGGCCAGAACCCGAACGACGCGACGCAGCCGCTGCGCAACACGTTCGTGCTCGGCGCGCGCACGGTCATCACGTTCTGAGCATCCGCGCCCACGTAATCCGCCACGTACCCGTTTTCGCGCGCCGGCAGCCGGCGCGCTACCCAGGAGACCCCGAATGATCGAACCCGCCCCGCTTCGCCGCCTCGCGACGGGCGCGCTCGCAGCGGCCGCGCTCGTCGCCGCCGTGGCCGCGCGCGCCGAGCCGCAAGGCTTCCTCGAGACGCTGCATCGCCACACCACGCTCGTCAACACGGTTCCCGACAACGGCGACCAGAACCCGTACGCGATCGCGGTCGCGCCGGTGTCGGCCGGCACGATCCAGCAAGGCGACGTGCTCGTCGACAACTTCAACAACGCAGCGAACCTGCAGGGCACCGGCAGCACGATCGTCGACTATCGGCCGTCGACGAAACAGATGAGCCTGTTCGCGTCGATCCCGCGCGACCTGAAGGCGTGCCCGGGCGGCGTCGGCCTGTCGACCGCGATGACGATGCTGAAATCCGGCTGGGTGATCGTCGGCAGCACGCCGAGCAACGACGGCACGACGAACACCAAGGGCGCCGGCTGCCTGGTCGTGCTCGATCCGCACGGCAACATCGCGTCGACGTGGTCGAGCCCGAACATCAACGACCCGTGGGGCAACATGGCCGTCGTCGACCGCGGCGACAGCGCGACGCTGTTCGTCAGCATGGCCGGCTTCGGCGTCGGCGGCGCCGACGGCAACCCGCCCGTCTACAAGCAGGCGACCGTGCTGCGTCTCGATCTCGACGTGCCGGCGGGCAAGCCGCCCGTGATCAAGCAGGAAACGGTGATCGCGAGCGGCCTCGGCGCGCAGGCGGACAAGAGCGTGTTTCTCGTCGGCCCGACCGGGCTCGCGTTGTCGGGAGACCAGAAGAAGCTGTACGTGTCCGACGCGATCGGCAACCGGATCGTCGAGATCGAGGATCCGCTGACGCGCGACACGAGCGCGGGCGTCGGCCGACAGGTCAGCGCCGACGGCTTCCTGCACCGCCCGCTTGCGCTCGCGAGCGCGCCGAACGGCCATCTGCTCGCGACCAACGCGCTGAACGGCCAGGTGGTCGAAATCGACCCGGTCGCCGGCAAGCAGCTGTATGCGCGCTGGATCAACACCGACAAGGCGCAAACGCCGCCCGGCAGCGGCGACCTGTTCGGCATCGCGATGACACCGGAAGGCGACGGCTTCTACTTCGTCGCCGACGATGTCAACACGCTGATGCTCGCGAAGTGACGGAGCGGACCATGGCAGACGATCTCAACCAGCCGCCGCGCCCCGCGCGACGCGGCTTCCTCAAGGCAGGCGGCGCGGCGGTGGCCGCGGGCCTCGCCGCGTCGACGATGTCCGCGGCGAAGGCAGCGGATGCGCCCGCGCCCACGACGGCTGCCGCGCACGACGGCATCGAGCCGTTCCACGGCAAGCACCAGGGCGGCATCGCGACGCCGCAGCAGCGCCACGCGTATTTCGCGGCGCTCGACCTGACGACGACCAAGCGCGCGGACGTGATCGCGCTGTTGAAGACGTGGACCGACGCCGCCGCGCGGATGACGCGCGGCGAGACCGCGCAGCCGCTCGTGACATCGGGCGGCGACGACGCGGCGCCCGTCGATGGCGGCGACGCGCTCGGCCTCGGCCCCGCACGGCTGACGATCACGTTTGGCTTCGGCCCCGGCATGTTCGCGCTCGCCGGCAAGGACCGCTACGGCCTCGCGAAGCACCGCCCCGCCGCGCTCGTCGACCTGCCGCGCTTCAACGGCGACCAGCTGCTGCCGGAGAAGACGGGCGGCGACCTGTTCATCCAGGCCTGCGCGGACGACGCGCAGGTCGCGTTCCACGCGGTGCGCCAGCTCGTGCGCCTCGGCGCGACGGCCGCGCAGATGCGCTGGGGCCAGGCCGGCTTCACGTCCGGCAAGCCCGGCGAGACGCCGCGCAACCTGATGGGCTTCAAGGACGGCACGATGAACCCGCCGATGTCCGACCCGGCCGCGATGAACGAATTCGTGTGGGCCGGCAGCGAAGGCCCCGCGTGGATGAATGGCGGCACCTATACGGTCGTGCGCCGGATCCGCATCACGCTCGAGCACTGGGACAACACGGAGCTCGGCTTCCAGGAGCAGGTGGTCGGCCGCCACAAGTACAGCGGCGCGCCGCTCGGCCAGAAGAACGAGTTCGAGCCGCTCGATCTCGACGCGGTCGACAAGGATGGCAATTCCGTCATCCCCGACAACTCGCACGCGCGCCTCGCGTCGCCGCAATTGAACAACGGCGCGCAGATCCTGCGTCGCGCGTACTCGTACAACGACAGCGCGAACTTCTACATCGAGCGCTGGCCGCCGTGGCGCCAGCAGACCGAGTACGACGCGGGGCTGATGTTCGTCGCGCACCAGCGCGACCCGCGCAAGGGCTTCATTCCGATCAACGAGAAGCTCTCGAAGCTGGACATCATGAACCAGTTCACGACGCACGTCGGCAGCGCGATCTTCGCGTGCCCGCCGGGCGCGCAGCCTGGTTCGTACATCGGCGCCGCGCTGTTCGAAGCGTAAGCCGGCCTTTCAGGATCCGATTCAGAGTGACCGACATGAAACTCTCACCCGTCAGCCGCCCGATGCGGCACCTCGTCTCCGCGGCGGCCGCCGCACTCATGCTCACGGGCGCGCTGCACGTGATGCCCGCGCACGCGGCCACGCTCACGCTGTACAACGCACAGCACGAACAAGTCGTCACACGTCTCGTGAAGGACTTCGAAATGCAGAGCGGCATCAGCGTGAAGGTGCGTCAAGGCGAAGGCCCGGCGCTCGCCGCGCAGCTCGTCGCCGAAGGCGACCGCACGCCGGCCGATGTCTACTTCACCGAGAACTCGCCCGAACTCGTGCTGCTCGACCGCAAGAGCCTGCTCACGAAAGTCGACGCCGATACGCTGAAGTCCGTGCCCGCGCGCTTCAGCGCGACCAACGGCAACTGGCAGGGCGTGCTCGCGCGCGAAAACGTGCTGATCTACAACACCGGCAAGATCCAGCCGCAACAACTGCCCGCATCGCTGCTCGATCTGGCGAAGCCGGAATGGAAGGGCAAGGTCGGCATCGCGCCGAGCGACGCCGACTTCCTGCCGCTCGTGAGCGCGGTGCTCGCGCTGCACGGCGAAGCCGCGACGCTGAACTGGCTCAAGGGCCTGAAGACGAATGCGCAGATCTTCGACGACGAGGAAGGCGTGACGGCTGCGGTCAACCGCGGCGGCGTCGTCACCGGCATCGTCAACAACTACTACTGGGATCGTCTGCATGCCGAACTGGGCGACAAGTCGACGAAGAGCGCCGTGTACCACTTCGCGCACGGCGATGTCGGCGGCGTCGTCAACGTGTCGGGCGCCGCGGTGCTGAAAGCATCGAAGCATCAGGCGGAAGCGCAGAAGTTCGTCGCGTATCTCGTCAGCGAGCGCGCGCAGAAGCTGATGGCGACGAGCCACGTCAGCTTCGAGTATCCGCTGCATCCGGGGGTCGCGCCCGATCCGATCCTCAAGCCGTTCAACGAGCTGAACCCGCCGTCGCTGTCGTTCGAACAGCTCGGCGACGACAGCCAGGCCGGCAAGCTGCTGCGCCAGGCCGGCCTGCTCTGACCATGAGCGAAGCCGTGCCCGCCGACGCGCCGGCCGTACCCGATGCCACGCGTGGCGCGGGGCGCCAGCGCGCGCCGCGCGCGCTGATCGCGGCGGCACTCTGCGGGCCGCTCGCGATCCTGCTGCCCGTCGGCTTCACGCTCTATCGCGCGGCGACGTTCGGCGCGCAGGATGCGCTCGATCTGCTGTGGCGGCCGCTCGTCGGCGAGCTGCTCGTCAATACGCTGCTGATCACGCTCGCGGCGACGCTCGCGTGCGCGGTGCTCGGCACGGCCGTCGCGTGGTGCGTCGAACGCACGACGCTGCCGCTGCGGCCACTGTGGGCCGCGCTCGCCGCCGCGCCGCTCGCGGTGCCGCCGTTCGTCACCAGCTATGCGTGGGTGTCGATCAGCCTCGATCTGCAGGATTTCCTCGGCGCACTGATCGTGCTGACGTCCTCGTACTTTCCGCTCGTCTACCTGCCGGTCGCCGCCGCGCTGCGCGAGCTCGATCCCACGCTCGAGGAAAGCGCGCGCACGCTCGGCTGCTCGCCGCGGCAGATCTTCATCCGCGTCGTGCTGCCGCAGCTGCGCCCGGCGCTCTACGGCGGCATGCTGCTCGTCGCGCTCGGCGTGCTGTCCGAATTCGGCGCATTCATGCTGCTGCGCTTTCGCACGTTCACGACCGAGATCTACGCCGAATACCGCACGTCGTTCGACGGCGGCGGCGCATCGCTGCTCGGCTGCGTGCTGATCGCGCTGTGCCTCGTCTGCGTAGCCGTCGAAGCGCGCATGCGCGGGCGCGCGCGCTACGGACTCACGCACCGCTCGGCACGCCGCGCCGCGCTGCGCTACGAGCTCGGCGCATGGCGCGGCGTCTTGGTCGCGGGCTTCGTCGCGCTCACGGCCGCGACGCTCGGCGTGCCGCTCGCAATGATCGGCTACTGGCTCACGCAGCAAGGCGCCGCCGCGGTGACACCGGCCGACGTGTCGCCCGCGCTGCTGTGGCAGGCATCGCTCGCGTCCGCCGGCTACGGGCTCGCCGCCGCGATGCTGACGACACTCGTCGCGCTGCCGCTCGCGTTCCTGCTGGTTCGGTTCCCCGGCCGCGTCTCGACCGCGCTCGAACGCGTCGTGATGACCGCGCAAGGCGTGCCGAGCATCGTGATCGCGCTCGCGCTGGTCTCGCTGACGGTGCGGCTGCTCGAACCGCTGTACCAGAGCACGCCGCTGCTGATCGGCGCATACGCGATCCTGTTCCTGCCGTTCGCGCTTGTCAGCGTGCGCGCGGCGTTTGCGCACGTGCAGCAGCAGCTCGAGGAAACTGCGCGCTCCCTCGGCCTCGGCTGGCGGCAGACGCTCACGCGCGTCGTACTGCCGCTCGTCGCACCGGGTCTGGGCGCGGCTGCGACGATGGTGTTCCTGTCCGTCGTCAACGAGCTGAACGCGACGCTGCTGCTGTCGCCGACCGGCACGCGCACGCTCGCGACGCAGGTGTGGAGCGACACGTCGCAGCTCGCGTTCGCGGCCGCGGCGCCGTACGCGGCGCTGCTCGTCGCACTGTCGCTGGGCGCGTCGGCGCTGCTGTTCCTGCTGCTCGGGCGGGCCTCGGTGCGCCGCTGAACCGCGCCACCCCGCGCCACCGTCACGCCACGCTCGCCCCCTCTTCTTCGATACCTCCATGAGCGAACTTCGCATCCACGGCCTGAGCAAATCCTTCGGCGAGCACGCCGTGCTGCACGACATCGACCTGACGGTGACGCGCGGCTCGCGGCTCGCGCTGCTCGGCCCGTCCGGCAGCGGCAAGACCACGCTGCTGCGCATCCTGTGCGGGTTCGAACGCGCGGAGCGCGGGATCGTCGAGATCGACGGGCGCCGGGTTGCCGCGCCCGACCTGCACCTGCCGCCCGAACAACGACGGATCGGCTACGTGCCGCAGGAAGGCGCGCTGTTTCCGCATCTGTCGGTCGCGGACAACATCGCGTTCGGCCTGCCGCGCGCCGCGCGGCGGCAGCATCACCGCGTCGGCGAACTGCTCGAGATGGTCGGCCTGCCCGCGTCGTACGCCGGCCGTGCGCCGCAGCAGCTGTCCGGCGGGCAGCAGCAGCGTGTCGCGCTGGCGCGCGCGCTCGCGCCCGAGCCGTCGCTCGTGATCCTCGACGAGCCGTTCTCGTCGCTCGACACGTCATTGCGGCACGAGACGCGCAGCGCGGTCGCCGCAGCCCTCACCGCGGCGGGCGCGACGTCGGTGCTCGTCACGCATGACCAGCCCGAAGCGATGACGCTCGGCGACGAAGTCGCGGTGCTATGGGAAGGCCGCATCGTGCAGACCGCCGCGCCGCAGACGCTCTATCGGCAGCCGGTGACGCGCGACGTCGCGTCGTTCGTCGGTCAGGCGGTGCTGCTCGCGGGACAGGTGCGCGACGGGCGCATCGGCTGCGCGCTCGGCGAGCTGCCGCTCGTCGCGCCGCTGCCCGACGGTCCCGCGGATGCAATGCTGCGGCCCGAGCAGATTCACGTCGTCCCGGCCGCTCGGGCGCAAGCGTCGCGCGGACATGCGGCGCACATCGAATCGGCGCAGTTCGGCGGTCAGGACGCGGACGTGTTCGCGCGCCTCGTCGATGCGCCCGATACCGTCGTGCGCGCACGGGTGCCCGGGCATCGCTGCCCGGCCGTCGGCGAACGCGTCGTGCTCGCGGTCGACGGCGCGGTGATGGCGTACGCGCGCTGACGCGCAGCCGGTCAATGCATTGCCTGCTTCGCCGTCTTGCCGGCGCGCGCGGGCGGCTGGCAGATCGCGCACGCCTTGCGTCCGTGAAGTTCGTACTTGTGCCCGACGAACTTGCCGCGGCAGCGGTGGCATTCCGTGATCTGCAGGATCCCGCCGTTGAAGAAGCGCACGAGCGTCCACGCGCGCGTCAGATCGAGCTGCACGTCCATGCCCGAATGCTCGCAGTGCTCGCGATACAGCCGGTATCCCTTCGTCAGCGCGTCGAGGTGCGAGCAGCGCGCCTCGTCCTTCAGGAATGCGTAGGTGTTGTAGAACAGCGATGCGTGGATGTTCGCCTGCCACGTCATGTACCAGTCGGCCGACGACGGCAGCATGCCCTTCGGCGGCGACGCACCCTTCACTTCGCGGTACAGGCGGATCAGCCGATCGCGCGACAGCGTGAGCTCGGTTTCGAGCAGCTGCATGCGCGCGCCGAGCTCGATCAGGTCGACCGCGCGCGACACTTCCCGTGCGTATTCGATGAGACTCGTCTTCGACATCGCGGCCTCCGTCACGCGAACTGCGCGGCCGGCTGGCCCGCGAGCAGGATCGCCGCGTGCGTGTGCGACACGTCCGCATGCTTCGGCGAGCCGGCGAGCGCGGACAGCATCGCGTGATCGCCGAACCGGAACGCGCACAGCAGCTGGTCGCAGGCCGCGAGCCGCGTCGTCTGCGCGAGCGTCAGCGACGACAGCAGTTCGGCGAGCGGCGCCGACAACCCGAGCCGGAACATGCCGGCCTCGCGGTCGTCGCGCAGCAGGCGCTGCGCGAGCATCAGGTACGTCAGGTTGATGTCCCGGACCGCTTCCAGCGAGTCGTTCTGGTTCACGTCTTTTCTCCGTTCAGGCAGGGGCCGGCGCGCTTGCCGGCCTGCGGCTCGTCATCGGTGGTTTGCTTGCCGTTCGCGTAATGTCTGCGTACGCGATGCGTTCAACTTCCGCCGCGCGCGTCGGAGACGCCCGCGGCGATCAGGCTCTTCGCCAGTTCCCGCAGAAGATGCTGGGTCAATGCGCCTGCGCCGTTCCGGGCAAGGCGTTGCAGTTCGATCAGGTCTCGTGCCGCGCGGCTCATGATGGCCTCCGTTCGCGTGTGTGACGCCGGTGTGAAGTTGCTGGTTCGACAAGGGAGCATCCAGCCACTCAAGCCTCATGCGACGTTCGTTCACGGAACCGGGCACGAAGGCGTCCGCTGTGTGGGTTTCGATGCCCGCCTCGGAACGGGTTCGATCACGTCGGACGAAAAACGGAAAACGTTTGTTGTGACGAAAGTATCGGCGACGGCAGGCGGGATTCAAATCGTCGGACGCTGATCTTCACGTCATATTTTTGCGGTCCGTCGTGTAGGGATTCGCCGACAGGGTTGGTACGCATAGGGCAGCGGCTAATGCGGCGCGGCGCGAGCGGCGGGATGCCGGCATGCGGCGGTATCGGGCTGAATTGGCGACCAGGGCCACCGGGTCGACGTTGAAGGTGTCAGTGGCTTGGGCATCCATCGCCGGACGCCCAAGCCGCCCCATTTCACCCGCGCTCCGCCGGCCCGCCCAGCGTGCCGGCGACCGGCGCGAACGACCGGCCGTCCGATTCGACGCCGGCGCCGAGCAGCTGCGCAAGCCCGCGCGCGCCCTCGCGCATCACGACGTCGTGGTTCCACTTGAACAGCGGCCGCGCGAGCGGCGCGAGCCAGTTCATCCAGCGCACGTGCGTCTGGATATGCCACGCGTAACGAACGATCGTGCGTTCGCCGTCGTCGGCGAACGTCCAGCGACCGTGGCCCTCGACCGCGCCGCTCGCGCAGCCCTCGAGCGCGCGCATCGGCTCGACGCGCACGATGCGCATGTCGAAGGTCAGCCGGTACGGCAACGCGCCCTTCCACGTATACCGGTGCAGCGCGCCGACGCCGTGCACGTCGCCGCGCTCGAGCTCGACGGTCCGCTCGGCGCCCTTCCACCAGTCCGGCCACATGTCGGCCTGGTAGATCGCATTCCACACCGCGGCGAGCGGCGCGTCCACCCGCCACGTCGTCGCAAACCGGTACTCAGCCATGCGGCCTCCCGCGCGTCAGGGATCGAAGAAATGATCGGGGAATGCGACATCGATCTCGACGTCGTCCAGCGTCACGGTTTCGAGCGGCTGGTCGTCGCCGTCCGCGAAGCTGACGACCTTCAGCGGAAAGCCGTCGTCCGTATCGAGCCAGAGCTGGTAGCGATGCACGCCCGCGACGACGTGCGCGGGCGCGCCCGTCACGGTGACGCGCAGCGCGGTCCGGCCGCCGACCGTCTCCTCGCCCTGCGTCACGGTCAAGCCGCCCTCCTGCAGCGCATGGACGTTGCGCAGCAGCTCGCCGATGTCGGACTGGTCGACCCGGTGCCCGCTCGGGTCGCGCACGAGCGGATTGGTCGGCGACAGCGACAGCGCAGGCGGCATGTGCGCGCCGAACGGCCGCACCCGCACCTTGCGGCTGACCGGATCGTAGACGAGCACCGCGCCCCGATGGGGCGCGACGAAATCCATCCGGATGTAGCCGGGCTTCCGGTACGCGTAATGAATCTCGGTCGGCACGCCGTGCCGCGGCGACGAGCGGATCGTCGCGCGGTACGAGCTCGCGTGGTCGAATTGTTCCTGCGCGACGGTCACGGGATCTGCGGTCATGCTCGCTCCAATCAGCGCGGCGGCCAGCCAGGCGGCAATCACGGCGCCTCCTCGACCTCCAGCACGCCCTCCATGCCGCGCTCGCGGTGGGTCTTGAAGAACAGCAGCCGATGCGTGCAATAGTAGGCGAAGCGGCCCGGCTGCGTCGGCGTGAACCGGAAGGTCTTCGGCGCCGTGCTCAGCTCGGTGCGCACCGCGATGCCGGCCTGCGGCGCATCGATCACGAAGCTGTGCGGGACCAGGCCGTGCTCGGCCGACACGGTCAGCTCGACCGGCACGCGCGCCTTCACGATCACATGATTCGGGCGAAAGAAATAGCTGCCGCCGACGATCGCGACCCGCTGCACGCCGTCCGCATCGACCGGCACGCGCACCGGCGTGTCTTCGGCGGCGCGCGCGGTGCCGGCCACCAGTGTCAGCATCAGCAGTATCCGGGCCAGCAGCCTCATCGCATCCTCCGTTCCCGCGCGCGGCGCGGTGCGTCAGCCCTTCCACGCATCCTTCGAGCCGCCAAGCGCCTCGCAGGCCTCCATCGCGATCTCGCGCAGGCGAGGCTCGTCGCCGCGGCCGGACAGCGCATAGCCCATCCCGCGATCCGACCAGAAATACGTGCGGCGGTCATCGCCGGACATCGCGCGCGGCGTCACGCTGCGTTCGGCATACGCTGTCATGTACAGCGTCACGCGCTGACCGTCCGCGCGCTGGTACATGAACTGCGCGGCCGGCCCCGACACGCCGGGCAGCAGCCGTCCGCCGATCAGCGCATAGCCGTATTCGGCGAGCGACGGCGCGCGCACCGGCCGGCCGACGCGGGCCGACAGCCAGGCCGCGAGACGATCGGGCTCGCTCGCGTCGACCTCGACCGGATGCTGGCGATCGGACGCATACACCGCATACGCGACGTCCGCGCGCGCGGCAAACGCGGGGGCGGCGCCGAACGCGGTCCATCCCGCATGCAGCGCGACGCCGAGCACGAGCCCGGCCGCCAGCGCGCCCAGGCCGAGCGCGACGTTGCGCCGCCACGACGTGCGGCGCTGCACGAACAGCGCCGGCGCGGCGCCGGGCAGCGGAAACAGCGCCTGCAGCGCGGCACGCTGCGCACGGTAATGCGCGAGTCGTTCGGCATCCTCCGGATTCGCCTGCAGGCGTTCGAGCACCTCGCGACGCTCCGGCCCGGACAGCTCGCCGTCCAGCAGCGCGGACAGCAGCTGCGCCGCCGCGTCGGCGTCGTACTCGTTCGAGGGCTTGCGCGATTCGTCCATCATGTCTTCCTGATCACCCGTAGCGATGCGCCGCGGCCGGCAGACTGCTCGTCCGACAGCAGCGCGCGCATGTGCTCGCGCGCCCGCGCGAGCCGCGACATCACCGTGCCCACCGGCACCGCCAGCACCTGCGCGGCTTCCTGGTAGCTCAATTCCTCGAGCGCCACCAGCAGCAGCACTTCGCGCTGCTCGACGGGCAGCCGGTACAGCGCGCGCTGCACGTCGCGCAGCAGCAGCCCGCTGATCTCGCCCGCCGGGGCGGCCATCGTCTGCCACGGCGCGGTCGCGTCATCGACCGCGATCTCGCGCCGTGCGCGGAGCTGGTCGATGAAGCGATGCCGCAGCAGCGTCAGCAGCCACGCGCACAGATTGCCGTCGATGCGTGGCGGCTTGTTCAGCGCGCGCTCGAGCGTGTCCTGCACGAGGTCGTCGGCCCACGCCGGGTCGCCCGTCAGCGCACGCGCATACCGCGTGAGGCGCGGCAGCCACACCAGCAGGTCGGATTCGTAGCTCATCCGGATGTCCCGCGCGCCGCCGCGCCGTCACGGCCGCGCGACGTGCCACATGCCGCCCATTCCGTCGCCGCCCGCGTCGCCCGCCTTGTGGTCCATCTTCCAGCGGTACAGCGGGTGTCCCTTGTATGCCCATTGCGTCTTGCCGTCGTCGCGCTTCACGATGCTCCACGCGCCCGACGCTTTATCGTATGCATCGGCGAGCGCCGGCGGCCAGTTCGCCGTGCACGCGCTGTCGCACATGCTCTTGCCGAGCGCGTCGTGATCGAACGTGTACAGCGTCATGTGGTCCTCGTCGACCAGCTTCCCGCCGCTGACCTGCGGCGGCTCCGCGACCGCGGGCAGCGACGCCCCGGCCGTCAGCGCGGCGACGAGCAGCATCCGTTTCATTTCCGTTCTCCTTCGCGTGGCATCGCGGCGCGCACGGCGTCGCCGCGAAACGGGCGGGACGATGAACCGGGACGATCGACTTCATCGTGGAAATTATCCCGCTGCCCGGCCGCGCCGTGTCTCGGTAGATAAACGGACAAACCCGCCCGGTTATTCCGATGCGAGCAGGTGCGCCGCGTGCAGCGGCCGCTCGTCACCGCGCTATCAGCGCACGCGGGAATAACGGGGTCGCATGAAAAAGGCGGCATGACATCCGTGTCATGCCGCCTTCCCTGCCCGCTGGCGGACGGCGGGCCTGCTACAGCAGTGCGTCCGCCGCCCGCCGTCAGGCTGCCTTACTTCGGCAGTGCGCCCGTCAGCGTCGTGATCAGCGACGACACCGGTGCGAGCGGGTTGTTAGGCGAACCGCCACTCGAGTGCGGCGTGACCGACAGGCCCGGCGCCGAGCCGAGTGCCGTGCCGACGGCCGTACCGACCGAGTTGACGACCGTGCCCGACGCGTTCGCGCCGTTCGTCAGCAGCGAACCGGCCGCACCCGCCGTGCTGCCCGCCGCGCTCGCGCCCGAGCCCATCAGGCTGCCGCCCGCCGCTGCCGTCGAACCGGCGGCGCCCGCAAGCGCGCCGCCAGCCTGCGACAGGGCCGCCGGACCGTTCGCCAGCGCGCCCGTCAGTGCGCCGGCCGCTTGCGACAGCGGCGCGCCGGCGTTGCCCAACGCGCCGGTGACCGAACCCAGCGCACCCGTCAGTGCGCCGGCCGGGTTGCTGCCGCCGGGCAGGCCGTCCGTCAGGCCGTTCACGAGATTCGTGATCGGCGCGATCGGGCTGCTGCCGGCTGCACCCGACAGCGTGTTGACCACCTGCGTCACCGCACCCTGCACCGGCGCCAGCGGGTTCGAGCCGCCGCCGAGGTTGCCCAGTGCGCTCGTCACCGAGTTCACCGCGCCCGTCAGCGCGCCAGCCGGGTTGCCGCCGCCGAGCGCGCCGACGACCTGGTTCAGCGCGCCCTGCACCGGCGCGAGCGGGTTCGAGCCGCCGCTGAGGTTACCGAGTGCGCCCGTCACCGAATTCACCGCGTTGCCCAGTGCGCCCGTCGCCGTGCTGACCGCGTTGCTCAGCGCACCAGCCGGGTTGCCGGCGCTCAGCGTGTTGACCACCTGGTTCACCGCGCCCTGTACCGGCGCCAGCGCGTTCGAGCCGCCAAGGTTGCCGAGTGCGCCGGTAACCGAGCCCAGTGCACCCGTCAGCGCGCCGGCCGGATTGCTGCCACCGGGCAGGCCGTTCACGAGGTTCGTGATCGGCGCGATCGGGCTGCTGCCTGCGGCACCGGACAGCGTGTTGACCACCTGCGTCACCGCGCCTTGCACCGGTGCCAGCGGGTTCGAGCCGCCGAGGTTGCCGAGCGCGCCCGTCAGCGAACTCACGGCATTGCCGAGCGCGACGCCCGGATTGTCGCCAAGCGTGCCCGCGAGTCGGGTCACCGCGCCTTGCACCGGCGCGAGCGGATTCGCGCCGCCGCCGATGTTGCCGAGTGCACCCGTGATCGGGTTGACCGCGTTGCCGAGCGCGCCGGCCGGATTGCCGCTACCGAGCGTACCGACGACCTGGTTCACCGCACCCTGCACCGGTGCGAGCGGGCTCGAGCCGCTGCCGACCTGGCCCGCGATCGCGTTCACGGCGTTGACGAGCGCGTCGGCCGGATTGCCGCCGCCAAGCGTGCCGACGACCTGGTTCACTGCGCCTTGAACCGGCGCGAGCGGGTTCGCGCCGCCGCCGAGGTTGCCGAGTGCGCCCGTCACCTGGCCGACAGTGCCGGTCAGCGCACCGGCCGGATTGCCGCTGCCCAGCGTGCCTACCACCTGATTCACCGCGCCGTTCATCACGCTGGCGGGATCGCCGAGCGACGTCTGAATCGCGCCCGAGCCGGATGCAGTCACGGCAATCGAACCCAGCGGCGTTGTCCCCGTCGCGACGATGCTTGCCGACGCACCGTTCGTCGGCGGATTGACGATCACCTGCGGAATCGACAGCACATCGAGCGGTCCTGCGGCCGCGGAACCCGAAGCCAGCACCCCGAACACCGTCACAACCGACAGCGCCCCACCCGTCAATTTAAAATTTTTTCCCATCGTGACCTCATCTCCGGTTGGCACTACGTTGATAAAGCACGGGGACAGATTGCACGAAGCGTGCCACGGGGAAATTCAGGTCTATTTTCTTGATTTATTGCAACGCAATATCACCTCCATACCTGATTTCATTACAAAAAAATTCAGGCCCACGACATAAATCGTATGAGGAAAATCGGGCGTCCGGCATGGATGTAACGTAACGTTTGCGAGCCCTGAGTAACGTGTACCGGTACATGGGGAACGATGCGAGAGCGCCGTTTTTAGTCGGCCGTCGATGTCAATCCGATTGACTGGAATCGTCACATTTCATGAATATGAAAATGCATTGAAAAATCGCGCATTCATCGGTTTTCTCATTTCGCGATTGCTTTCCGGCCAATTACGCAGATCATTGCGCATCCGGATAATGCCGGGCTGATCGACAGCCCGCTGAAAAACTGTGTCGCACCGGCGCACGCCCGGGCGAACGCCGGTCTGCGGCACCGGCGCACCCAACCGTGCGCGCCGGTCAGCCCGACTCAGCCGAAGCGAGCGGCCCGGTAAGGATGCGGATCGATGTAGGTCGGCGCGCCCGTCATCATCTCGGCAAGCAGGCGTCCGGTCGCGGGGCCGAGCGTCAGCCCGTGATGGCAGTGGCCGAACGCGAACCACAGGTGCCGGTGGCGCGGTGCGGGCCCGATCACCGGACGCATGTCCGGCGTGCACGGCCGCATCCCGAGCCACGGCGCCGGGTCGAGCCGCTCGCCGATGCCGAACGCGTCGCGCGCGAGCGGTTCCGCGCGCGCGAGCTGCACGCCGGTCGGCGGCGCGCCGCGCAGCGCGATCTCGACGCCGGTCGTGAGCCGCAGGCGGCCGCCGTCCATCGGCGCAACGACGAAGCCCTCCTCGGTATCGCACACGGGCACGTTCAACGGCGCGCGCGTCGGGCGGTAATGCATGTGATAGCCGCGCTTCGCGCGCAGCGGAATCCGGTAGCCGAGCGGCGCGAACACGTGGTCGGACCAGGGCCCGAGCGCCACCACCACCGAGCGCGCCGCGATGCGTCCGTGCGCGGTATCCACGCTCCAGCCGTCGCGTTCCTGCTCGAGCGTCATCGCGTCGCCGATCGCGAACGTACCGCCCTCGCGCTCGAAGAGACGCGCATAGGCTTTGGTCAGGCCGCCCGGATTCGACACGCTCTTCGGATCCTGCCAGTGGAACCCGCCGCAAAACGCCTCGCCGAGGCCGGGCTCGCGCTCGCGCAGCGCACGCGCATCGAGCACGGTCATGCGCAGCCCGTGCTCGCCCGCGATGCGCTGCTGCGCGCGGGCTTCCGCGTCGAACAGCGCGGGCGAGCGAAACGCCTCGATCCACCCGCCGTCATGCACGAGCGGCTGCGCATCGGTGCGCGCGAGCAGCGCGTCGTGCTCGTCGACGCTTGCCGCGATCAGCGGCAGCAGGTCGCGCGCGGCGGCCGCGAGCCGCTGCGGCGACGATTCCCGCCAGAAACGCGCGAGCCAGCCCGCGTACGCGGGCATCGCCTTGTAGTCCCAATAGAGATCGACCGAGCGGTTGCGCGCATAGCGCAGCAGCGTGCCGAGCTTGCGCGGGAACGCATACGGCACGACCGACGAGCGCTCGATGAGCCCCGCGTTGCCGTGGCTCGTTTCCTCGCCCGGCCCGCGCCGGTCGACGAGCGCGACGCGCAGGCCGCGATCCTGCAGATGCAGCGCGGACGACACGCCGACGATGCCGGCCCCCAGGACGATGACGTCGAAATCCATGCTTCCTCGTACTGCGTCGAGATTCGATGCGATGCGCGCCGGACGCTGCGTCCGGCGCGCCCCGGCTTACTTCGCGATGATGTCGCGCTTGAAGTACTTCTGCGACAGCCCGCTCAGCGTACCGTCCTTCTTCAGCGCGTCGAGCGCGCCGACGATCTTCGCCTGCAGCGCCTTGTCGCCCTTGCGCATCCCGAAGCCCGTGCCCTCGCCGAGCGTCGCCGGATCCTTCAGCGGCTCGCCGACGATCTGGTAGTCGCGGCCGGCCGGCTTGTCGAGGAAGCCGTCCTGCGCGGTCTGCGCTTCCTGCACCGCCGCATCGAGACGGCCCGCAACGAGATCCGCGTAGATCTGGTCCTGATCCTGGTACGACACGACCGCCACGCCCGCGTTGGCCCAGTGCGCCTTCAGGAAATCCTCTTGCGACGACCCTTGCAGCACGCCGACGCGCTTGCCGTGCAGGCTCGCCGTGTCGGGCAGCAGCGGCGCGCCGCGCTTCGCGACCATCACGATCGGCACGACGTAGATCGCCGGCGTGAAATCGATGCTCTGGCGGCGCTTCGCGGTGATGTTCATCGCCGAGTTGATCGCGTCGAACTTGCGCGCCTGCAGCGCGGGAATCAGCCCGTCGAACGCATTCTCGACCCATACGCACTTCATCTTCAGCTTCGCGCAAACCGCATTGCCGACATCGACGTCGAAGCCCTGCAGTTGCCCGGACGGCGTCTTGCTCTCGAACGGGGGATAGGCGGCTTCGATCCCGAAGCGCAACGTGTTGGCGGTCTGTTCCGCGTGTGCCGTGACGGCTGCGCTCGCGAAAGCCGCGGCGACGCACAGAGAGAGCTTCCAGTTCATGACGGGTCCTGTCTGGGTTGAGGCAATGGGGGACGGCTGCACGGCGCCATCGACAGCGCGCCGGATCGGCACGATGCACGGCCGGCCGGCGATGCGGCAGCGCACGTCCATGCACGCAAAATATAGACTGTTAGTCTACTATAGACTATAGGGGATACGATAATCGTGCCCGCGCTGCGACGAGCCGGCATCGTCGGCATCTGGCACAAGCCATTGATTTTTCGTGAATTTTCAAAACATTGCCGTCACGCGCACCGCCGAAAAATAAAATTTCGCCAGACCTGGAGAGTCTATATTAGACTTTTCGTCCATCATAAACATCGCCGGACACTCCGTCGCGAGACAGTCCGTCCGGCCCCGACTGGAGACGTATCCATGACGCAAGCCGCCCCGACCCTGCCGCTGACCGTCGACGAAGCGACGGTGCGTGCCGCGCTGCCATCGCTCGACGTGCTCGGCACGCTGCGCCGCATGTTCGCGTCGCTCGGCGAAGCCCGCGCCGTGCAGCCGCCGCAGACGCTCACGCTGTTTCCCGGCCAGGCCGGCGACTTCATCACCTACCTCGGCGCGCTCGCCGACGAGCAGGTGTTCGGCGCGAAGCTGTCGCCGTACATCGTGACGGGCGGTAAACCGATCGTCACTGCATGGACCGCACTGATGTCGATGCGCACGGGCCACCCGCTGATGTGGTGTGACGCGGGCCTGCTGACGGTCGAGCGCACCGCCGGCACGACCGCGCTCGCGGTCGACTGCCTCGCGCCCGGCGATGCGAAGCACCTTGCGGTGATCGGCACGGGCGCGGTCGGCTTCGCGCACCTGCGGCACACGGCGGCGTTGCGCGACTGGGAGACGATCCGCGTCCATTCGCCGGCACTGGCGGGAAACGCGGCGCTCCAGGCCGAGCTCGCGCAGCTCGACCCGCGCGCGCGGCCGGCCGACAGCGTCGCCGCGTGCGTGCGCGACGCGGACGTCGTGATGCTGTGCACGTCGTCGGGCACGCCGGTGCTCGGCGACGGGATGCTCACGCGCCCCGCGCTCGTCACGTCGATCAGCACCAACGTCGCGCAGGCGCACGAGATTCCGCCCGCATGGCTGCCCGACATGGACGTGTACTGCGACTACCGGCGCACGACGCCCGCGAGCGCGGGCGAGATGCAGCGCGCGGCGGCCGAGCACGGCTGGACGCCCGAACGCATTGTCGGCGACCTGCCCGCGCTCGTGCGCAACGCGTGCCCGGCGCCGTCGCGCACGCGCCATGCGTTCTTCCGCTCGATCGGCCTCGGCCTCGAGGACGTCGCGATCGCGCACGCGCTGCATGCGCATCTGACGCGCGCATGAGCCGCACATGAGCATCACGCGCGCGCGAGCCCGATACAATGGCGCCACCGCCGCGGCGGCGGTGCGCCGGCGTCGGCCGGAGGCGCCGGCTGGCCGCAGCTCACCCGAGAATCCGATGCGCAAAAAGCCGTCCCCCGTCAAAGACCTGCTGCTGTCCCGCTATGCGCCGATCGCCGACGGCATCGCGACGCTGTTCTTCCCGTACGCGGAAGTCGTGATCCACGACCTGCACGACCAGACCGTGCTGTACCTCGCGAACAACCTGTCGAAACGCGAGGTCGGCGACGATTCGGCGCTCGAGGAAACCGATCACTCGGCGCGCGAGCGCGTGATCGGCCCGTACGAGAAGCTCAACTGGGACGGCCGGCGGATGCGCTGCGTCAGCAACGTGCTGTTCGACGACGAAGGGCATCCGGCCGGGATGATGTGCATCAACTTCAACATCGCGGTGTTCGACGAAGTGCGCGCGACGCTCGACCTGTTCATCAAGGGCGCGGGTGTCGTCGCGCAGCCGGACGAGCTGTTCCGCGACGACTGGCAGGAGCGCATCAACACGTTCCTGCACGGCTGGCTGCGCGAGCGGCAGATCGGCCTGAACGGGCTCACGCGCGAGCATCGGCGCGAACTCGTCGAGGCACTCTACGCGGAAGGCGCGTTCCGCGGCAAGAGCGCGGCGAACTACGTCGCGAACGTGCTCGGGATGGGGCGCGCGACGGTCTACAAGCACCTCAAGCATCTGAAGGAAACCCAGGGCGACGTGTAAGCGGCTGCGCGGCGCGGGTCGCGCGTTCTCGCGTGGGCATGTCGCCGCGCTTCCCCTCGGCCGAGGCGTCGAAGCAAAAAATGATATAGTCACAGTTACATTTATTTGCCCGAGCCTGATACGCCCATGCCGACCGCTCCCTCCCGCGCGCTTCGCCCGACGCTGACCGTCGAAATCTGGTCCGACCTGATCTGCCCGTGGTGCTGGATCGGCAAGCGCCGCTTCGACGACGCGCTCGCCGCGTTCGCGCATGCGGACCGCGTCGACGTCGTGCTGCGCGCGTATCGGCTGATGCCCGGGCAGCCGGTCGAGCCGGTCGAAGCGATGCTCGGCAGCAAGTACCGGCTGGCGGCCGCCCAGGTCGACCAGATGCTGCGCCAGGTGACCGACGCCGCCGCCAGCGTCGGGTTGCATTACGACCTGCCCGGCACGCTCGTCGGCGACACGCTCGACGGCCACCGGCTCGTAAAGTTCGCGGAGACCACCGGCCGCGCGCACGCGCTGACCGAACGGCTGTATCGCGCGTACTTCAGCGAGCATGGGTCGCTGTTCGATCACGGCGCACTCGCCGACTTCGCGGTCGACGCAGGGCTCGATCGCGCGGCGGCCGAAGCCGTGCTGCGCAGCGACGCGTACCGCGACGACGTCGAGGCCGACATCGAGCGCGCCGCACAGATCGGCGGCCGCGGCGTGCCGTTGTTCGTGTTCGGCGGCCGCTACGCGGTGTCCGGTGCGCAACCGGCCGACGTGTTCGCGCAGGCGCTCGAGCAGGCGTGGCAGGATGGTGTCGTCGCGATCGGCGACGGCGACGCGGCGGCATGCGGCCCCGACGGCTGCGCGCTGCCGCCGCAC
Organism: Burkholderia sp. MR1-5-21; assembly: GCF_053427715.1. NCBI lineage: Bacteria > Pseudomonadati > Pseudomonadota > Betaproteobacteria > Burkholderiales > Burkholderiaceae > Burkholderia > Burkholderia sp. MR1-5-21. Next base: position 45,893 of record NZ_JBSAXD010000021.1, on the reverse strand, counting down.
GCATAACGCATCGGACAGGCATCGCACCGGCATCGCGCCACCCATCACGCTACGCACCGCTGCTGCCAGAAACCGGCAAGAAGCCGCGCCGTGCGGCGTCTACAATGTGGCCTCTCAAATAACAAATCAACGAGAGGCCTGCCCCATGACCCACGGCATTCACGGAGAGAAGCGCTGGTACGCGCTGATCGTCCTCTGTCTCGGCGTGCTGATGATCGTGCTCGACAGCACGATCGTGAACGTCGCCCTTCCGTCGATCCGCGCGGACCTGCACTTCAGCGAGACGGCGCTCGTCTGGGTCGTGAACGCGTACATGCTGACCTTCGGCGGCTGCCTCCTGCTCGGCGGCCGGCTCGGCGACCTGTACGGGCACCGGCGCATGTTCCTCGCGGGCCTCACCGTGTTCACGCTCGCGTCGCTCGGCTGCGGCGTCGCGCAGTCGCAGACGATGCTGATCGCCGCGCGCGCGGTGCAGGGGTTCGGTGGTGCGATCGTGTCCGCGGTGTCGCTGTCGCTGATCATGAATCTGTTCACGGAAACCGGCGAGCGGGCGCGCGCGATGGGCGTCTACGGCTTCGTCTGCGCGGGCGGCGGCAGCATCGGCGTGCTGCTCGGCGGGCTGCTGACGAGCGCGCTGTCGTGGCACTGGATCTTCCTCGTCAACCTGCCGATCGGCATCGCGGTCTACGCGCTGTGCGTCGCGCTGCTGCCGCGCACGCGCGCGCCGGCCGCCGACGCGCGGCTCGACGTCGCCGGCGCGCTCACCGTGACCGCGTCGCTGATGCTCGCCGTCTACGGAATCGTCAACGGCAACGAGGCCGGCTGGCTGTCGACGCAGACGGTCGCGCTGGTCGGCGCCGCCGTCGCACTGCTCGCGTTGTTCATCGCGATCGAGGCGCGCGTCGCGCATCCGCTGATGCCGCTCACGCTGTTCGCCGCGCGCAACGTCGCGCTCGCGAACGTGATCGGCGTGCTGTGGGCGGCCGCGATGTTCGCGTGGTTCTTCCTGTCCGCGCTGTACATGCAGCGTGTGCTCGGCTATGGCCCGCTGCAGGTCGGCCTCGCGTTCCTGCCCGCGAACCTGATCATGGCCGCGTTCTCGCTCGGACTGTCCGCGCGGATCGTGATGCGCTTCGGGATCCGCGGCCCGATCGCCGCCGGCCTGCTGATCGCCGCGTGCGGCCTCGCGCTGTTCTCGTGCGCGCCGGCCGACGGCGGGTTCGCGTGGCATGTGCTGCCCGGGATGACGCTGCTCGGCATCGGCGCGGGCGTCGCGTTCAACCCGGTGCTGCTCGCCGCGATGAGCGACGTCGATCCCGCCGATTCGGGGCTCGCATCGGGAATCGTCAACACCTCTTTCATGATGGGCGGGGCACTCGGGCTCGCGGTGCTCGCGAGCCTTGCGGCGGCCCGCTCCGACGCGCTCGCGGCAGCCCAGGCCGCGCCGCTCGACGCGCTGAACGGCGGCTATCACGTCGCGTTCGCATTCGGCGCGGCGTTCGCAGCGGCGGCCGGGCTGATCGGCCTTGCGCTGCGGATCCGGCGGCAGGATGCGGTCGAAGGCGGCATGGGCAGCGCGATGCACTGATCCGGTGCAACTGCATGGCAGCGGCGTTCAAGCACACGTTTGAACGCCGCCCGCCGGGCGCGCGGAATCCCGGCCGCGGATTCCGCTCGGCGCCTGTCCGGCACCGTACCCGATGACGGCGCGTCCGGCTTCCCGGCCTCCGCGAGCGTGCCGCGCGAGCGCACGACAACCCCGCCGGAGCCCCGCCCGACAAGGCTGTCCGGCCACCGCACACGGGTCGTCCCACCGCAGCGGCCGGCCGATTTTTAACGCAGTCGTACACCGACCCGCGAGTTTTGCGACAATGTCGGACTTTGACCCGCGCGCCGCCGCCGAACGCCGCATAACCGCCCGCTTCCGATGTCGCTTCCCCATATCGATCTGCTGTACTCCCTGTCCGGCCTGTTCGTCGGCATTCTCGTCGGCCTGACAGGCGTTGGCGGCGGTTCGCTGATGACGCCGATCCTCGTGCTGCTGTTCGGCGTCCACCCGGCGACGGCAGTCGGCACCGACCTGCTGTACGCGGCGGCGACCAAGGCGACCGGCACCCTCGTGCACGGGCTCAAGGGCTCGGTCGACTGGCGCATCACGGGCCGGCTCGCGGCCGGCAGCGTGCCCGCGTCGGCGCTCACGCTGTGGGTGCTGCATACATACGGGATGCAGTCGCCCGGCGCCGGCCACCTGATCCAGCTCGTGCTCGGCTGCGCACTGCTCCTCACGTCGCTCGCCCTGATCTTCCGGCCGCAGCTCGCCGCGCTGGCCGCGCGCAATCCGCTGAAGCCGAACCCCGCGCGCACGCTGTGGTCCACCGTGCTGACGGGCGCCGTGCTCGGCGTGCTGGTGTCGATGACGTCAGTCGGCGCCGGCGCGATCGGCGTCACCGTGCTCCTGCTGCTGTACCCGGCGCTCGCGACGACCCGCATCGTCGGCTCGGACATCGCGCATGCGGTGCCGCTCACGCTGATCGCCGGAATGGGTCACTGGCTGCTCGGCTCGGTCGACGTGTCGATGCTGCTGTCGCTGCTGCTCGGCTCGCTGCCCGGCATCGTGATCGGCAGCGTGCTGTCGGCGCGCGCGCCCGAGCGCCTGCTGCGCAACCTGCTCGCGTCGACGCTCGTCGCGGTCGGCGTACGGCTCGTGCTCGCGTAAGCGGAACGGTGCGGCGCTCCGCGGCGTTGGGCACCGACGGCCCCCACTCGCCCTCCAGCGAAAAACGCCGCCCGGCTCGCGACCGAGCCACTCACTTCGTGTGTTGATGAACTTCCAGGCGGGACAAGGCTGATTGAACGACGAGGGCAGAATCTTCGCTTTCTTGTATGTTCCTGGCTCCGGAACACACTGACCGTGGGTAGGCCTTGCAGGAGAGCGAAGGGCCTGTGTGCTTCAGAATTTAGGCGTACCGGTTAGCGTATGCGCAACGGGCAGGTACTTGGCCAGGATGCTCAGCATGGTGGCGGCCTCGGCCTTCGACACCGGAGGAAACGGTGAAACGTAAGACGTGCCGTTGCGACGCTCGTGGGCCTTCGTGATGAAGGCAAATTCCTGGGCATTTACGCCCAGCGAGGTGGACACACGCTGGATCGCCAGGTTACGGCCGGCATCTTTGGTACGTACCTCGTAGAACTCCAGGATGGCCTGAACCACCTGGAAGTAGCCTTCGTAAGCCAAGGTAAATACCTGCAGATGTCGGGCGGGGTCCAGCCCGTCAGCGGTGGCCTTATAGTCCGCTGCATTACGCAGGAAGCCCGCGATTGCCCCGGGCGTCGGAGCGACCGCGTCAAAGGCTTTCGTCTTGATGAGATTTTCGTATTCAGTTGGGCGCGGCATCACAGTATCCTCAGCGTGGGACCTTGGGCAATCTGGGCCATAACGGGGTCAGCGGTTACCAGAGCTGCCCATTCGGCAGGCTCGTACAAAGAGAAGTTGACGGGGCGCAGCAGACCTTGCTCGGCCATGTGCAGGGCTTCAGATAGCTCGAGGAGAGGGGCGTTCCCGACGACAATCAGGTCGATGTCGCTACGGCCGCTATCGGTGCCCTTGGCCACCGATCCAAACACGAACGCTGAGGTGATGTGGTCCGCAAAAGGCGCCAGGGCTTCCTTCAGCGGCTCCACAACGGCAAATGACTTGCGCGCGATGCTCACCAATTCCGGATAGAGGATGAATTCCGTATTCGCCCGGATGCTCCGTTGCCGGCCTCGTCGTGCGTCTTCCTTAAGTACACCGGCCTCGACCAGCCGGTCCACCTGCTTTTGCGCGCTTCCGCGCCCACTGTTCGCCAGGCGCAGCAGTTCCTGGAGCGTAAAACTGCGGTCAGGCTGCAGCAGCGTGGCGCCAAGCACGCGCTGCAAGCCCGGCGTGAAGAGAAAGTCGGCGAGACTCATCGCGAATCCTCGATATGGGGATAATCGTCCTCATTATGGGGATTTCCTGACAAATCCTCAATAGAGGGCTATTTATCCCTGTTTTGAGGATTTTGCGATGCCGTCACCGGAGGCTTCCGGGGCCGACGAGTCGGTCCATGGCAGAAAGACCTTCGGACAAGACGATGCCCCGGAAGTCCATGACTCACGGGGCACCTTGCAGAACTACAGCACCGCCATCAATACGCCCAGTGCGGCGCCTTGTTACGTCACGTCAGGCGGCGCACGCGCCGCCCGCGCTTACTGCCCCTGCTGTTGCAGCTTCTGCTGACGGAGCTGCTGCGCGCGCATCTGCAGCTTCAGCACGCGCTGCAGTGCCGAGCGGTTCGCGAGGATGCCGTCGTAGAAGTTGCCGAGGTCACCCTTCAACGCGGTCCGCGACGGGTCGTTCAGGTAAATCATGTGGCCCGACGGGTAGAACTTCATCGTCAGGTTCTGCGCCTTGAGCGTCGGATCGAGCGGCATCTGCTGCAGCGTCAGCTCGGTCTGGTGGAACGGCGTCACCGCGTCGAAATAGCCGTTCGCGGACAGCACCTTCAGATCCGGGTTCAGGCTCATCGTCGACGCGAGGTCGCCGGCCGTGTACAGCGTATTGCCGCCGCCCTTGTTCGCACCGGTCGGGTCGGTATGGCTGAAGTCCCAGTTGTTGAACACCTGGTCGTTCAGGTCGACGAACGACGACAGCGACGTGTACTTCAGGTCGGTGTTCAAGTAGCTGTTCCACAGCACCGTGTACGCGCCGCCGATGTTGTTGATCGACGGATCGTTGCCGCCCGAGTTCGGCAGGATGAACGGCGCGATGCCCTGGCCCGTGTAGTTCGCACGGCCGTCATACTGGCCGATCTGGATGCCAGGTACGAGCGTCAGGAAGAACGTGTACGGCGGGTTGTTGTTCGACGACGGCACGTTGCCGAGCGCGGCCGGGTTGCCGAAGGTCTGGATCAGCGAGACCGGATCGGTGCCGAGGTACGAACCCATCTGCTGCGCGGTCTGCAGGTTCAGGTTCAGCCGCACGTTGACGAAGCCGCCGTCCTGCGGGTTCGGCGCCTGCGCGAGCGGCGCGAGCACGTTGTCCGCGTAGTTGCGCGCCTGGACCATGTAGCTGTCGAGGTCGGCCGGCGTCGGGTTGACCGTCGTCTTCTTCCAGTAGAACGCGTCGGCCGCGAGCGTCGGGAACGTGCCGATCGCGGACAGTGCGTTCGAGTAGTCGAGGATCGACGACTGCAGCGTGATCCCGTTCAGCTCGACGCCGTCCTCATGCAGCACCCACGACACCACCGCGCTGCGCGCCGTGCCGTACGACTCGCCGAACAGGAACTTCGGCGAGTTCCAGCGCGAGTACTTGGTCAGGTAGCGCTGGATGAAGCGGTCGATCGAGCGCGCGTCCTGGTCGACGCCCCAGAAGTCCTTGTTCTTCGCCGGGGCGATCGCCGCCGAATAGCCGGTGCCGACCGGGTTGATGAAGACGAGGTCGGAGCGGTCGAGCAGGCTGTCCGGGTTGTCGAGCAGCTTGTACGGCGCGGGCGGCGTGAAGTTCGGGAACGACGACTGCAGCCGCTTCGGCCCGAACGAGCCGAGCAGCAGGTAGACCGATGACGAGCCGGGGCCGCCGTTGTAGAAGAACGTGACCGGGCGCGGCTTCGACGGATCGGGATTGTCCTGTGTGTACGCGACGTAGAACATCTTCGCGTTCGGCTGCGACGTCACCGGATCGATCGTCGTCAGGTGGCCGGCGGTCGCCGTGTAGTTGACGACCTTGCCGCCGATCGTGACCTGCCGGTGCACGACCGCGGCGCCTTCGGTGGCGTCCGTGACCGCGTCGTTGGGGCCGGTGCCGTACACGTCGGTATCGACGAACGGCTGGTCCGGCTGCGTGGCAGTCGACGCGTTGCTGGCCGATCCGCCGGCGGAGGCCGTCGCGTTTGCGTTCGCGGCCGTGGCGGCGGCAGCCGACGCCGCCGGGCTCGAGCCGTCGTCGCCGCCGCAGCCCGTGACGAGCAGCGCGGTGACGGCCGTCGCCGCGACGAGCGGCCCGCTCAGTGTCGTTCCGAATAGCGCGAAACCGTCTTTCAAGGACTTCAGTGTCGTCATTATTGCCTCTCAAACAGAACGATAAATGTCGCCGGACGCAAAGGATGATTGCATCCGGCGTTCCGCACCGGGAGCGCATTCGTTATGCGACGCGCTCCGAGTTTTTTACCGGCTCAGCATTGACCGACCGGCATGATTTACCCCACCCGATATTCAGAAACTGCACAATGGAATCAATTCCATTGAAAACGGCAATTCAAAAATCAAATACGATTCCGGGCCATCCGCGATCGCATGCAAATCGACGGCAAAAGCATTCCCCGCAAAGCCAGCCCTGGCAAGGCTGCTTCGCATCGAGACGACGAACCTCCCCCTTCGGCATGGCGCTGATTAATCGCCGAACGGCGATCAATTCCAGCCTTTAGCCGAATTAATAAAATCGAAAGGATTGGTTAACAGAACGGAAAGAAATATTCTCTCTATGTAATTTATTAAATTAAGTGAAAATACCGGCGCATAATAAGTTCCGGGTTATCGGCCGTAAAGTAATAATTTGTTACGGAGCTGGCCATTCGACACTAACGGAATCTGGGACCGATTCCGGACGGGCCACGGCAAATAAAAAAGCCGGACGCTGGCGTCCGGCTTTTCGGCGTGCAATGCGTTGCGATGCCGCGCTTATTGCGGCACGTCGATCGCCCCGGCGTTCACGGTGATCGCATTGCCGCCCGGCGCAGCCGAGATCGCCGGCAGGTTCGCGCCCGTCAGCGCCGGCGCCGCACCCGGCGTGCCGCCACGCGGCACCGTGCGGATCACCTGCGACGGCGGCAGCGGCGTGCCGTTCTTCAGGTGCCGCCACATCAGGTTCAGCGCCTGCAGGTCGTAGTAGTGGACCGGCACGAAGCGCGTATCGAATCCGGCGACCGGCAGGAACGCATCGAAGTGCTGGCCGTTCGTCACCTCGTAGAACGCGAGCTGGCTGCGGCTGCCTTCGCTGATGCTGTTCTGCGCGACGTACGCGCGCGACGCGTGGTTGACCGGCACGAGCGCATCGCTGCGGCCTTGCACGATGATCGCGGGCTTGCCCTGCAGGTTCGCGTTCACGCGCACCGCCTCGACGTTCGCGGGCATGCCCAGCATCCCGTTCGTCCACAGCTGGCGCAGGCACACCGCGCCCGCGAAGCTCGCGTCGGGCGTCGCAAGGCGGTGATCGACGCCGGTCGCGGCGCCCGTGTTGAACACGAGATTGATGCCGTCGGTCGGCGGCACGCCGTTGCCCGCGCCGAACACGTTCGGCATCGGCGACGTGGCCGGCGGCGCGACCGCGCCGGTGGCCGCGTTCGTCGTCGCGAAACTGAAGTTGCACAGGTTGTCGACGACGCGCGAGCGCGTGTACGCGTTCGCATAGGTCACCGCGATCGCCGGGATCGCCTGCGAATCCCACATCGGCGCCTGCAGCAGGTCGGAGTCGGCCAGATAGCCGGCTGTGTGCAGTTGCGCGAGCGCGTCGGCGGCCTGGCTCTGCAGGTCGGCGCCCGCGACGAGCCCGGCCGCGGCGAGCGTCGCACAGCGCTGCGCGCGGATCGACTGCGTGACGGCCGGCGGCAGCGCGCTCAGGTACGGCGCGCCCGCCAGCGCGGCCGACGCCGCCGCGCACGGCTGCAGCAGGTTCGCGAGCGTCGCGTAATCGGCGAGCGGCCGCCCGAACGACGGCACCGGCGCGCCGCCCTGCCGCACGACGGCGTTCGGCGCGAGCCGCACGTTGATCTGCGGCTCGCCGACGACGACCGCGGTAATCCAGTTGCGTGTGTCCTGCTCGGCCGCCGCGAGCGACGCGCCGCCGCCGTTGCTGACCGACGCGGCGATCGTCGTGATGTCGCCGGGCCGGTAGCGCACGCCGTGACGCGTGCCGTCGATCAGCGGTCCGAACTGCTCGTTGAGCGCCCAGTACGCGAACTCGACCGCCTGCAGCGTCACGTGCCCCCAGTCCTGCTCGGGATTCTGCTGCGAATGCGCATGCTTGAACCCATAGCGGTTCGGGAATTGCGCGTTGAACGCGGTCAGCTCGCTGCTCGTCGCGTTCGCGGTGAAGAGGCTCGCGTTGCCGGCGAGCACCGCGTTCGCGAGCGTGCCGTCGATCAGCGTGACGGTATCCGAGCCGAGCTCGTGTGCGCCGTTGCCGCCGCCCTTGTCATTGTAGGCGACCGCGCAGCCGCGCTTGAGGCCCCATTCGCCGGCGGCCGAGATCGCACCGTACACGCCGCGCGAGCCGGACGACGTCGCGGTGACGATGCATGGCTGCGCGGGATCGAAGCTGGCCGGCACCTGCACGAGCAGCGTGACGTTCTTGCGGCCGCTGCCGTCGTCCGAGTAAGCAAGGTATTCGGTGCCGGCGATCTTGCCTTCGCCGAGCGTGTCGTTGCCGTCGAGGTCGACGTTCGGCCCCCAGAAGCGGCCGTAGCCGCCGCCTGCGGACATGTCGACGAGCGCGCGGTAGTTCGACCAGATCGCCAAACGGCGCAGCTCGGCCGACGTCGGCCGCGCCGGATTCGCGAAGCCGGGCGGCGTCGCGCCCGCGAGGCCCGTCTTGCCGAGGCCGGCCGTCAGCAGGTCGTCACTCGCGCCGTCATAGGCCGTCGTCCGCACGCTGCCCGCGACGAACCCGGGCAACTGGTTGCTTTCCGCCGTGTCGTCGCCGTTGCAGGCGCCGAGCACCGCCACCGCGGCAGCCAGCGCCGCACCCCACAGAACCCGCCTGCCCCACCTGAGCCTCGTCATCGCCGCCCTCTCTCTCGTTATGTGTGTCGGACTTTCAAAGCGAGCACGGGCCCCGGCATGCCGAGGCCCGCGCGGATGCGAGCGCGGGCGGCGCGCCTGCGCCGCCCGGACGTCATTGCTGCTGGACTTTCAGCTTGTTGCTGACGGAAGTCACGCCCGGAACGGTCTTCGCAGCCGCTTCGGCCTTGTCGATCTGGGCCTGGTCCGGCACCGTGCCCTCGAGCGTGATCGCGCCGCCCTTCGAGCGCACGACGACTTTCGACACGTCGACGCCGTTTTCCTTCGAGATCGCCTTGCGCACCGCATAGCCAAGCTTGCGGTTCGCCTTCTTCGCCGTCTTGGCGGCGGCCTTCGATGCGCTCGTCGCGGCGGCCGGCGCTTCGGACGCCGCCGGCTCGCTCGACTGCGCGTACACGCTGCCGGACAGACACACCGCCACCGCGGCCACGCCCAACGCTCTCAACACGATCGACTTCATGCTATCTCCTTATGATTCGCAACGGCCGCGCACAGTGCGGCCGGATACCCCCAAAGGCAGCCGGACTGCGCGCGCGAACGCGGCAGGACAGCCGGTGATTTCCACGGCGATGCGAGAGAGGCGAGACGGACAGGCAGCCGGCGCACGCGCAATGCGGGCCGGCCCGGCCGGGCAGCCGCCGGCCGAACGCGCCCGGTCTGATGGCGTGCCGGGTCGCGCGAATCGGGCGCAGCTGCGTCGCACAATGTAATCCAGCGCCCGCGGAAGCGCAAAGTTTTTGATGCGGCGCACCGCCCCGCCGCCGCGGCGATGGCGCCGAGCCGGGAACCCAACGGGAACCCGGTTTCGCGCACGCACCGCGAAACCGGTTACCATCGCCGCGAATGCGCATCGTCCGTGCCCCGGGGCCGCCGATGCGCGATACCTGCATCATCCGTCGACCGCTTATGAAGCCCATCCTGCGCCCCCGCCGGCCGCCCCGCATCCTCGCCCGCTTCGTCGCGGTGTCGTGGCGCGACCTCGCGCTGTCGGTCGGCCCGACCGTGCTGCTCGCGGTCGCTGCCGTCTGGCTCGCGATCAAGATGATCCAGCCCGCGCCGCCGTCCACGCTCGTGATCTCGGCCGGGCCGCCCGGCAGCACCTACTGGAACGCCGCGGAAAAGTACAAGGCGATCCTCGCGAAGAACGGCGTCACGCTCGACGTCGAGTCGTCCGAGGGCTCGGCGCAGAACCTCGAGCGGCTGTCCAACCCGAACGCGCCGGTCGACGTCGGCTTCGTGCAGAGCGGCATCGGCCCGAAGGGGCGCGACGAGCACCTCGTCGCGCTCGGCAGCATCGGCTACGTGCCGCTCGCGATCATGTACCGCGGCCCGATCGTCGCGCGCCTGTCGGACTTCAAGGGCAAGCGGCTCGCGCTCGGCGCGGAAGGCAGCGGCGCGCGCGAACTGAGCCTCGCGCTGCTGAAGATGAACGGCATCGAGCCCGGCGGGACGACCGAACTGCTGCCGACGTCCGGCGAGGAGGCCGGGGCCGCGCTGCTCGACGGCAAGATCGACGCGGCGTTCCTGTCCGGCGACTCGACGCAGATCCCGGTGATGTCGAAGCTGTTCCGCGCGCCGGGCGTGCACTTGTACTCGTTCACGCAGGCCGAGGCGTACGCGCGCCGCTTCCCGTACCTGACCGCGATCACGCTGCCCGAGGGCGTCTACGACCTCGGCCGGAACCTGCCGCCCGCGGACATCCATACGGTCGCGCCGACGATCGAGCTGGTCGCGCGCGACACGCTGCATCCGGCGCTGTCGGACCTGCTGATCGAGGCCGCGCGCGAAGTGCACGGCCATGCGACGATCCTGCAGCACGCGGGCGAATTCCCGTCGCCGATCACGCGCAGCTTCCCGCTGTCCGACGATGCGGCGCGCTACTACAAGTCGGGCAAGACCTTCCTGTACAGGCGGCTGCCGTTCTGGGTCGCAAGCCTCGTCGACCGGATGCTCGTGATCGTCGTGCCGCTGATCGTCGTGCTGATTCCCGGGCTGCGGGTCGTGCCGGCGCTGTACGGCTGGCGCGTACGCTCGCGGATCTACCGCTGGTACGGCGCGCTGATCGCGCTCGAGCGCAGCGCGCTCGGCGAGCATACGGCCGAGGAACGCGTCGAGCTGCTCGACCGGCTCGACGACATCGAGGAAGCGGTGAACCGGATGAAGATGCCGCTCGCGTACGCGGGGCAGTTCTACGTGCTACGCGAGCACATCGGCTTCGTGCGCGAACGACTGACTGCGCACGATCACGACGCGCTGCACGGCGCCGCACACGAGCCCGTGCCGTCGGCCGGCGGCGACGGGGCGCCCCCCCGGGCGACCCCCGGTTCCGCCTGAGCGGACGATCCGCGATCATTGCTGCATCGGTGCGCCGCCGCGTAACATGGAGGCCGCCGTTCGGGCGCCCGCGCCGGATGGCCGGCCGCCGGATCGCTGGCCGTGCAGGACCGCGTGCCGCCGGATGACCGGCCCCCGGATCGCCGGCTCCAGGTTCGCCGGATGGCCGGCCCCCTATACCCAGGAGAACCCCATGACCACCGGCCTCGACACCACCCAGCCCGCCTGGTTCTTCGATTTCGTCTCGCCGTTCTCCTATCTGCTGCTCGAACAGGTCGAACGCTGGCCGGACGTGCCGTTCGAGCCGGTCCCGGTGTCGCTCGCCGACCTGCAGCGCTACTGGGGCCAGCGCCCGGGCTCGGAAGTGCCCGGCAAGCGCATCTTCACGTACCGCCATGCGCTGTTTCGCGCGGAGCAGCTCGGGATCCGCTTCAAGATGCCGCCCGCGCATCCGTTCGACTCCGACAAGGCGCTGCGGCTCGCGATCGCGCTGCGCGCCGACCTCACGACGGTGCGCGAGATCTTTCGCTTCATCTGGCGCGACGGCAACGATCCGTCGACGCCGGACGGCTTCGCCGCGCTGTGCGAACGGGTCGGCGTCGGGCACGGCGACCAGCTGATCGAGTTCGAGGAAACGGTCGCGCAGCTGCAACGCAATAACGCCGACGCGATTGCGCTCGACGTGTTCGGCGTGCCGACGTTCTGGATGAACAAGCAGCTGTTCTGGGGCGAGGACGCGCTGCCGATGGTGCTGTACTGCGCGCGCACGCCGACCTGGCTCGAATCGCGGGAGGTGAAGCGCATCAGCACGCTGCCGAAGGGCCGCGCCTGAGCGTCTGATACCGGCCATTACGCACGGGCAAGCGCGGCTGCGGTAAGGTTACGTTTCGCCCGAATCACCCCCCGCAATGGAAGAAGACGACCGTACCGCCTCGCTCGACATCTGGCTCGTGCGCGTGCTGCGCACGCTGCTGCTCGAGCGCAGCGTCACGCAGGCCGCGCTGCGCCTCAGCCAGACGCAGCCCGCGATCAGCACCGCGCTGCGCAAGCTGCGCGAGACGCTGAACGACCCGATCCTCGTGCGCGGCAAGTCGGGGATGGTGCCGACCGAATACGGCGCGTCGCTGCTCGACGCCGCGCAGCGCGCGCTGCGCGAGGTCGACTTCATCGCGACGCCGCATGGCGAGTTTGCGCCCGAGTCCGCGCGCCGCACGTTCCGCGTCGCCGCGCCGGACTACCTGAACGACTTCTTCATGCCGACGCTGATCGCGCGTTTTCGCGACGCGGCGCCGCACGCGCACCTCGAGATCGATTCGCTGAATCCGGCGCTCGATCACGCGGACGCGCTCGAATCCGGCGCGCTCGATCTCGTGATCGGCAACTGGCCGAAACCCGACCCGCGCTTCGCGCGCGACGACCTGTTCTCCGACACGATCGTCTGCCTGATGCGCGATTCGCATCCGCTCGCGCGCGCGCCGCTGACGCGCGACGCGTATGCGAACGCCGCGCATCTCGCGCCGACGCCGTACACGGGCGACAAGCGCAATGCGATCGAGATCGGCCTCGCGCGCGCGGGCCTCGCGCGGCGGATCGTCACGACGCTGCCGTATTTCGGCCTCGTGCCGCAGGTGCTGCTGCAGTCGGACCTGATCTTCACGACGACAAGGCGCTTCGCGATGCACTACGCGCAGATGCTGCCGCTCGTCGTCGTCGCGCCGCCGGTGCCGTTTCCGCGCATCCGCAGCTACCTGCTCACGCATCCGCAGCCCGATCGCCCCACCGACATCGCGTGGCTGCGCGCGCTGATGCAAAGCGTATCGGGCGAGCTGACCGCCGCGCGCGGCGCGCGCAAGCGCTGACGCGCGCCTGCGCCGCGCGATTCGCGATTCGCCATTCGCGCGCCCTGTTCCGTGTGCAGTTTCGATGAAAGTTGCGTGGCGTGGCGACTCAGCGCCACCCACGCCGTTCGTGCGCCCCGGGGCGCACGGGGGGTTCCGCTCAGGCGGTGCAGAACGTTTCCTGAAGATGCGTCCAGCGCACCTCGCCCGCCGTGTCGCGCTCGAACACCGCGGTCGCGCGCCGTGCGGGCAGTTCGCCGGTTGCCGCGTGCTGCGCTTCGAGATACGTGACCACCGCGTGCCGGTCGTCCGACGCGAGCACGCGGATCTCCGACAACGTGATGCGCAGCCCCGGCTTCGCGCCGGCGAGCTTCGTGAACAGTTCGCGCGTGCCGTCGCGGTCGAACGCGTGGCCGTTGGTTCCGATCATCGTGAAGCCGGGAGCGAACGGCGCGATCAGCGCGTCGAGCGCGGCAGGCGTGGTGTCGGCGCCGGACAGCCAACGCTCGATCGTGACGAGGCTCGCATCGAGTACGTCGATAAAGACCTGGGAATCGGACATGGTCACCAGACGGAAAAGCGCGGCCCCGTGCCGCGCGATCCGTCAGTGTAAGCAAAAGCGGAAGATGGCGTCGGGTCGCGCCACGACGCGACGCGCGCTCACCGCGCGCAGGACACGTCGTCCGGCAAGCGGCCCGACGCAGCGGCCTTCACCTCGGCAACGGGCACGCCCGCGCGCGACTGCAGCAGCTCCGCGCAGACCGCGACCGCGATCGATCCGGGCGCCTTGTCGACGATGCCCGCGACACCGATCGGGCACACCATGTCGCACATCCGCGCCGGGTCGACGCCGCGCGCGACGAGCCTGCGTTCGAACTTCACGCGCTTCGTGCGCGAGCCGATCATCCCGAAGTACGCGAAATCGCGCCGCCGCATGATCCGCTCCGCCAACGAGAAATCGAGCGCGTGGTTGTGCGTCATCACGAGGAAGTACGCGCCCGGCGGCGCTTCGTCGACGATCGCCTCCGGCGTGTCGGTCGGCTCCGGCTGCACGTTCGGCGGGCATTCGTCCGGGAACAGCTCGTCGCGCGTGTCGACCCACTGCACGACGCACGGCAGCGCGCCGAGCAGCGTGACGAGTGCATGGCCGACGTGCCCCGCGCCGAACAGCACGATGTGCATCGGCACGGGTGCACCGGTCGCGCGATTGCGCCGGCCGGTTCCGCGGGGAAGCGCCATGTCGGGACGCTGCCCGTCGACGGGCAGCGGACAAGCGGAGCGCGGTGCGCCGTTCATGTCAGCCTGCCCGCGCCGCGCGCACGGCCTGCACCGCGCGCAGGATCGCCTCGCCGGTCGCCGGCGCGTCGAGCGGCGGATTCACGCGATAGTCGCCGACCGCCGCGACCGCGTCGCGCACCGCGAAGAACACCGAGAACGGCAGCAACAGCGGCGGTTCGCCGACGGCCTTCGACCGGTGGATGCTGTCCTCGACGTTGCGGTTCTCGAACAGCCGCACGCTGAACTCGGGCGGCGTGTCGTTGACGGTCGGGATCTTGTACGTGGACGGCGCATGCGTCATCAGCTTGCCGCCCGCGTTCCACCACAGCTCCTCGGTCGTGAGCCAGCCCATCCCCTGGATGAACGCGCCCTCGACCTGGCCGATGTCGAGCGCCGGGTTCAGCGATGCGCCGACGTCGTGCAGCGCGTCGACGCGCAGCGTGCGCATCTCGCCCGTCAGCGTGTCGATCACGACTTCCGACACGGCCGCGCCGTACGAGTAGTAGAAGAACGGCCGCCCCTGCAGCTTCGACTGGTCCCAGTACAGCTTCGGCGTCGCGTAGAAGCCGTCGGACCACAGCTGCACGCGTGCGAGATACGCCTTCGCGATCACCTCGCCGAACGGCACGCCCTTGTCGCCGACCCACACGGTATCGTTGCCGAACCGCACGTCCGCCGCGTTGACCGTGTCGCCGCCGTACTGGCTCGCAGCGAACGCCGCGAGCCGTTCGCGCAGCTGCCGCGCGGCATCCTGCGCGGCCTTGCCGTTCAGGTCCGAGCCGGTCGACGCGGCCGTCGCCGACGTGTTCGCGACCTTGCTCGTGTCGGTCGCCGTCACGCGGATCCGCTCGAAGCGGATCCCGAGCTCGTGCGCGACCACCTGCGCGACCTTCGTGTTGAGCCCCTGCCCCATCTCCGTGCCGCCGTGGTTCACGAGCACCGAGCCGTCGGTATAGATGTGGACGAGCGCGCCCGCCTGGTTGAAGTGCGTGACGTTGAACGCGATGCCGAATTTCACCGGCGTCAGCGCAATGCCCTTCTTCAGCACCGCATTGCGCGCGTTGAACTCGCGCACGCCCGCGCGCCGCGCGCGATAGTCGCTCGTCGCCTCGAGTTCGGCGAGCAGCTCGGGCAGCACGTTGTCCTCGACCGTCTGGCCGTACGGCGTCACGTTGCGCTCGGTCTTGCCGTACAGGTTCGCGTAGCGGACGTCGAGCGGATCGCGGCCGAGCGTGCGCGCGATGTCGTCGACGATGTACTCGATCGCGAACGCGCCCTGCGGGCCGCCGAAGCCGCGGAACGCGGTGTTCGACTGCGTGTTGGTCTTCCCGCAGTAGCCGGCGATCGACACGTTCGGCAGCCAGTACGCGTTGTCGAAGTGGCAGACGGCGCGCGTCATCACCGGGCCCGACAGGTCGGCCGAGAAGCCGCAGCGCGACGTCATGTCGAGCGACACGCCGTCGATGCGGCCGTCGTCGTCGTAGCCGACGTCGAAGCGGTACGCGAAATCGTGCCGCTTGCCGGTGATCATCATGTCGTCGTCGCGGTCCGGACGCAGCTTCACCGGACACAGCAGCTTCCATGCGGCAAGCGCCGCGCAGCACGCGAACAGCCCCGACTGCGATTCCTTGCCGCCGAAGCCGCCACCCATCCGGCGGCATTCGACGAGCACGTTGTGCGACGCGACGCCGAGCACGTGCGCGACGAGGTGCTGCATCTCGCTCGGGTGCTGCGTCGAGCAGTACACGTGCATGCCGTCGTCGTCCTTCGGCACCGCGTACGCGATCTGGCCTTCGAGATAGAACTGCTCCTGGCCGCCGAGATTCATCTCGCTCTCGTGGCGGTGCGGTGCAGCGGCGAGGTGCGCGGCCGCGTCGCCGCGCGCGAGCTTCAGCGGCGGGATCACATAGGTTTCGGCCTTGCGCGCGTCCTTCGCGGTCAGGATCGCGGGCAGCTCCTCGTAGTCGACCTTCGCGCGGCGCGCGGCGAGGCGCGCGGTTTCGTGCGACGTCGCGACGACGATGAACATCGGCTGGCCGACGAACTGCACGATGCCGCTCGCGAGCACCGGGTCGTCGTGGATGATCGGGCCGCAGTCGTTGACGCCCGGGATGTCGTCGGCCGTGAACACCGCGACGACGCCAGGCGTCGCGCGCACCGCGTCGAAGTTCATCGACACGATCCTCGCATGCGGCTTCGTCGACAGGCCGAGCGCCGCATGCAGCGTGCCCGCGACGAGCGGGATGTCGTCGGTATAGGTCGCACGCCCGCTCACGTGCAGGTGCGCGGATTCGTGCGGACGCGAAATATGGACCTGCGCGGCGTCGGCCTGCGCGTCGAGGGTGTTCAGGAACGGTTCGGCTTGCTTGTTCATCGTGTGTTCTCCCTCAGGCGCGTGCCGATTCGGCGGCCACTTCGCGCACGCTCAATGCTTGCGGCGGCAGCGGATCGTTCGGACGCGTTTCCAGCCAGAAACGGTACATCAGGTTCTTCGCGGTCTCGAGACGATAGGCGCTCGTCGCGCGCATGTCGGTGAGCGGCTGGTAGTCGCGCTCGAGCGCCTGCATCGCAGCCTGCGCGGTGGCCTCGTGCCACGGCGCGCCGTCCAGCACGCTTTCCGTGTGCGTCGCGCGCTTCGGCGTCGCGGCCATCCCGCCGAACGCGATGCGCGGCTCGCGGATCGTGTCGCCGTCCGCGATGAACGCGAACGCCGCGCACACGGCCGAGATGTCCGAATCGAAGCGCTTCGACAGCTTGTACGTGCGGAACTGCAGCTTCGCGCGCACGCCGCTGCGGGTCGGCACCTTCACGCCGACGACGAATTCGTGCGGCGCCATGTCCTTCTGCTGGTAGCCCGTGTAGAGCGCCTCGAGCGGCAGCTCGCGGACGACGTCGCCGCCGCGCAGCACCACCCGCGCGCCGAGCGCGATGAGCCCCGGCATCGAGTCGCCGATCGGCGAGCCGTTCGCGACGTTGCCGCCGAGCGTGCCCGCGTTGCGGATCGGCAGCGACGCGAAGCGCTTCCACATCTCGGTCAGCTCCGGATAGGTGCCGGCGAGCGCCGCGTAGCCGTCCTCGACGGTCACGCCCGCGCCGATCTCGATCCAGTCTTCTCCGTGCACGATGCGCTGCAGCTCTGCGACCTGGCCGACGTAGATCAGGTCGTCGAGCCGGCGCATCTGCTTCGTGACCCACAGGCCGATGTCGGTGCTGCCCGCGAGGATCCGCGCGTCGGGGCGCTCGATCTTCAGCGCGGCAAGCGCGTCGAGCGTGCGCGGCGCCGCGAAGCGCGCGCCGCCGATCTCGTAGTCGAACGTGCCGTCGCGCTTCAGCGACGCGAGCGTGCGCGCGAGCGCGGCCGTGTCGACCGGCGCGGACGGCGGCGGCGCACCTTCGCCGGCCGCGTCAAACATCTGTACTGCAGCATCGACGATCGGGCGGTAGCCCGTGCAGCGGCACAGGTTGCCGGTCAGCGCGTCCGCGATCTCGGTGCGCGTCGGCACGTCCTTCGCGGCGCAGGCGACTGCGCCGGTGCAACCCTCATGGCCGTGCTTCTCGTACAGCGCCCACATCGACATCACGAAGCCGGGCGTGCAGAACCCGCACTGCGAGCCGTGGCAGTCGACCATCGCCTGCTGCACGGGGTGCAGCGAGCCGTCCGGCTGGCGCAGGTCCTCGACGGTCAGGAGCGCCTTGCCGTCGAGCGTCGGCAGGAACTGGATGCATGCGTTGACGGCCTTGAACGCGACCGTGCCCGCGTCGGTCAGCTCGCCGACGACGACCGTGCATGCGCCGCAGTCGCCTTCCGCGCAGCCTTCCTTGGTGCCGGTGCAATGCGCGTCCTCGCGCAGGTATTGCAGCACGGTGCGGGTGACGTCCGCGCCGCCGACTTCGCGGATCGCATGACGATGATAGAAACGGATCGGCTCACTCATGTCTCTTAACGCTCTTCAAGTTGGGCAACACGGTCCGCGCCGATGCGGCAGACCGTCGTCTTCTCTGACAGTTTGAACGCTATCACCGTCAAATTCCGCAACCCATAGCCCATCACGCATGCGGCCCATATAACTGCGGCGATATGGCGCCGGGACCCCGTTCGCGCCGGGAAAGCATGTCCCGCCGATCGTCCTGAACCTCTGCCGGGGCGGGATCGCCATCGGCGGAAACAGGTCCGGATTAACTAAATGGTACCTGCGGGAAAACCGGTTCCATGGGAAAATCCCGATTCCGTTTTCGGCCGCCTTCCGCCCTGTTCGCCCATTCGTTCCGACCCCATGTCTACCGATTCCGCCTCAACGCCGCGCAGCGGGTTTGCCGTCACGCTGCAGATCATCTCCGTCGTCTGCTTCACGTTCATCTGCTACCTGACGATCGGCCTGCCGCTCGCGGTGCTGCCGAGCTTCGTCCATGACGACCTCGGCTTCTCCGCGATCATCGCGGGCGCGGCGATCAGCGTGCAGTATTTCGCGACGCTCGCGTCGCGGCCGCTCGCCGGGCGCTTCGCCGATTCGCTCGGCCCGAAGCAGACCGTGGTGCGCGGGCTGATCGCCTGCGGCGTGTCGGGCGTGCTGCTGCTCGTCGCGCTGCTGCTCGCGCACTGGCCCGCCGCGAGCCTCGTGCTGCTGGTCGCGAGCCGGCTCGTGCTGGGTGTCGGCGAAAGCCTGTGCGGCACCGGCGCGATCCTGTGGGGAATCGGCCGCGTCGGCATCGCGCACAACGCGAAGGTGATCTCGTGGAACGGCATCGCGACCTACGGCGCGCTCGCGCTCGGCGCGCCGATCGGCGTCGCGATCGCGCATACGCTGAACCCCGCGCTGATCGGCGTGATCGTGATCGCGCTCGCGGCGCTCGGCTACTACCTCGCGCGCCTGATTTCGCCGGTGCCGGTCGTGCACGGCGAGCGGATGTCGTATGCGAGCGTGTTTACGCGCGTGCTGCCGCACGGCCTCGGCCTCGCACTCGGCTCGGCCGGCTTCGGCTCGATCGCGACGTTCGTCACGCTGTACTACGCCGCGCGCCACTGGCCGAACGCCGCGCTGTCGCTGACCGTGTTCGGCACGCTGTTCATCGGCGCGCGCCTGCTGTTCGCGAATACGATCAAGACCTACGGCGGCTTCCGCGTCGCGATCGTGTCGTTCGCGTTCGAATGCTCGGGGCTGCTGCTGCTGTGGCTCGCGCCGCTGCCGCACGTCGCGCTGGTCGGCGCGGCGCTGACCGGCTTCGGCTTCGCGCTGATCTTCCCCGCGCTCGGCGTCGAGGCGGTCGCGCTCGTGCCGCCCGCGAGCCGCGGCGCGGCGCTGTCCGCGTATTCGGTGTTCCTCGACCTGTCGCTCGGCATCACGGGGCCGCTCGCCGGCTACGTCGCCGGCGCATTCGGCTATCCGCAGGTGTTCCTGTTCGCGGCCGTTGCGTCGGCGGCCGGCGTCGCGCTGTCGGTGCTGCTTTACCAGCGGCAGACCCGCGTCGCCGGGAGCGGCGCGGCCGCCTGAGCGGGCGACTCCCGGCGCACATGCCGGCCGGCGAATGGCGGCCGGTCCGGCGGCTCCCGCAACAAAAAAACGCCCGCAGTGCGCGGGCGGCCCGGATGTCTGACGAACCCCACGTTTTTTCGGAACGTGGGGTTTTGTCTTTTCAGGCCTGAGCGGGAAACGGTCAGGCCGTCCGCAGGAACAGCCGCCGCGTCAGGTCGAACGCGACGAGATTGCCGGCCAGCACCAGCAGCAGTCCCACCACTGCGAGCGGCGACCACTGGTAGCCCTCGAACACCGTCGACACGGCCAGCGCGACGATCGGAAACAGCACCGTGCAATAAGCGGCGCGTTCCGGCCCGATGCGGCCGACGAGGGTCAGGTACGCGGTGAACCCGATCACCGAGCCGGGCACCGCGAGGTACACGAGCGCGCCGACATAGCGCGGACTCGGGTCGATCGCGAACGGCAGCCCCGCCGCGGCACTGCCGACGGTCAGGATCGTCGCGCCGATCAGCATCGCCCAGCCGTTGGTCGCGAGCGGATGAAGCCCCATCGACTGCATGCGGCTCGACAGCAGGTTGCCCGCCGAGAAGCACATCGTGCCGGCGAATGCGATCGCGAGGCCGACCCACGTCGCGTGGTCGTCGAGATGGCCCGCCATTTGCTGCCAGAACAGGCACGCGATGCCGGCCAGGCCGAGCAGCGCGCCCGCGACCGCGGACGGTCGTAGCGGGCGGCCCATGAACAAGCGGCCGTTGATCGAGTTGAGAAGTGGCGCGGTCGAGAAGATCACCGCGACGAGCCCGCTCGGCACGACCCGTTCCGCGTAGTAGAAGCACAGGAAATTCAGGCAGAACAGCGCGAAGCCCTGCGCGGCGAGGTAGCGCCACGCTTCGCGCGGTGGCCGGATCGGCCGGCGCATCGCGCGCAGCACGACGAACATGACGGCCGCCGCGAGCCAGAAACGCCACGCGATCGACACGGGCGGCGGCACGCTGCCGAGCTGCCACTTGATGGCGATCCAGGTGGTGCCCCAGATCAGGACGGTGACGATGTAGAGCGACAGGTTCATGAAACGTAGGCCGGAATGAAGGCGCGCAATGACAGCGCCGGAACGAATGTGCGTGCACGCACGCAGGACGTCCGACTATGCCGGCGCGCGGCGCGTGCCGATTGTCCGGAATTGCGGTCTTTTGCGGCGAGCGGCGCAGGCCGCGATCGGTGCGCTTATACTCGGCCATCATGCGCATCCTGCCTTCCGCCCTGCCCGCCGCGTCGCCAGCGTCAGCCGCCACTGCCGCTGCCGCCGACGCGATCGCCGTTGCCGGCGGCGAGATGCCGTTCGGCCTGCAGTCGGTATGCCGCACGCTGGCCGTGGCGAATGCGACGCTCGAGCGCTTCGCATGGCTCGGCGACCATCTCGCGATCGCCGAATGGACGCGGATCACCGAAGAAGCCGAGACGGTCTACGAGCAGCCCGGCCACCACACGCTGTCGTGCTACCTCGACGGCGGTTACCGGACCGAGCGGCAGAAGGTGCCGCGCTACGGCGCGCCGAGCCTGCTGTGCGCGCTGCCGGGCGATCACGAATCGCGCTGGTGGGTGCGCGGCGAGATGCACTTCGTCCACCTGTACTTCCTGCCCGAGCACTTCACGCAACGCGCGATTCGCGAGCTCGACCGCGAGCCGCGCGAGCTGAAGCTCGCCGACCGTACCTATTTCGAGGATGCGCAGGTCGCGTCGCTGCTCCGCTCGCTCGCGCTGGAGCGCTGGGACGATGCCGACGGCCGGCTGCGAACGAACGAGACCGCGCACGACGTGCTGAGCCTGCTGCTGCGCGGGCAGAGCACGATGCGCACCGACACGCCGTTCAAAGGCGGCCTCGCGCCCGCCGTGCGCCGCCGCGTGCGCGACTATATCGACGCCCACCTGACGCAGCCGCTGACGCTCGGCGAACTGGCCGACGTCGCCGCGCTGTCCGAATACCACTTCGCGCGGATGTTCCGCCTGTCGTTCGGCCGCGCGCCGCACGCGTGGATCGCCGAGCAGCGGCTGGCCCGCGCGCGCCTGCTGCTGCGCACGACGCCGCTGCCGCTCGCGCAGGTCGCCGCCGCATGCGGGTATGCGAACGCCGGCCATTTCAGCCATCGCTTCCGCGAAGCGCACGGCACGACGCCGAATACGTACCGGCGCGCGATGCAGGGCCGCTGAGGCCGGCGTCCCCGCAGACGCGGGCGTGTGCATGCCTTTTGTCCCAAGCGGGCCGCAGCATGACACGCGGTGGCCACCCCGCCGTTTGCCGCTTGCCGCTTGCCGCTTGCCGCTTGCCGCTTGCCGCTTGCCGCTTGCCGCTTGCCGCTTGCCGCTTAGCCGCTTAGCCGCTTACTCTCCGCGCCGCGACAGTTCCTGCTCGAGCGCGGCGACGCCGGCCGGCAGGTCCACCGGCACCTTCAGGTCGACCATCGTGCGGCCGAACGCGTGCAGCGTGCGGAACAGGTTGTGCTCGCGGCACTGCTCGCCCATCTGGCCGATCCGCACGATCGGCAGGCCGAACGAGCCTGAGATCTCGACCTGGTACTGCTTGGAGATATGGCCGCAGATCATGCCCGGCGTGAGGCCCTGCGGCGTCTCGATCCCGACTACCGAATTGAGCCGGCACGACTTCGGCGCATAGAGCTTGAGCCCCATCGCCTCGACGCCCGCCTGCAGCGCAAGCGAGCAGCGCAGGTGCCGCGCGAAGCGGCTTTCGAGCGTCTCCGCGCAGACGAGCCGCAGCGCCTCGTGCAGCGCGAGCACGCCCGACACGGGCGCCGTGTAGTGATAGCCGGCGTTGTGCCAGAAGTTCTCGGCGAGCGCCATGTCGAGACACCAGTGCGCGTTCGGCTCGGGGCGGTTCTTCATCCGTTCCCATGCGGCGTCGGAGAACGCGATCAGCGACACGCCCGGAATCGACGACAGGCCCTTCTGCCCGCCGGTGATCACCGCGTCGATCCCCCACGCGTCCATCTCGAGCGGCATCGTCGACAGCGTGCACACCGCGTCGACGACGACGAGCGCGCCCGCCGCCTTCGCGAGCGCGGCGATGTCGCGCAGGTCGCGGTTCCATACGGTGTTGGACGTCTCGCCATGCACGATCGTGACGATCTCGGGACGCTCGCGCGCGATCGCATCGGCAATCTCGTCGAGGCTCGCGACCGCGCGGTCGGGCACTTCCAGCACCGCGACGTCAGCGCCGACGCGCGTCGCCATCTCGGCCATCCGCGCGCTGAAGAAGCCGTTGCGGATCGACAGCACGCGCGTGCCGCGCCACGCAAGGTTCGACATCGCCATTTCCATCGCCGCCGAACCCGGGCCCGCCACGCCGAGCACCCACTTCGTGCGGGTCTGGAACACATAGCGCGCCATCTCCTTCACCTGCTCGATGACCTTCGACATCGTTGCGCCGAGGTGGTTGATCACGATCGTGTTCGCCTTCGCGACGGCGGCCGGGATCGGGACCGGACCGGCCCCCATCATCAGCAGCGGTTCTTCGGGCAGGATCGCGTCGAGCGGCACGACGACGGGACAGGGAATCGGCGAATAATCGATGGACATGGCAGAAATTCGGTGAAGGAAGGAAAACGCTCGCTCGCCGCGCATCGTGGCGAATTGATCGATCATTCCGCGTTCCGCTGCATTGCGCAAGAGGCACGCGCGACCCAATCGAACGCCACGCGCCGCCGCCGCGGCTGCGCGTGGGTGCCGCCCGATTCTCCCGCGCATTAGCGCGCCATATCCGAATCCGCTGCGAAACGGTTCCATGCCTGCGATTTTCTCCGCCACACGGACGCGATTCACGAACCGCTCCCATTGAACATCGGCTCCATGACGTCACGGAAAACCGCGCGCCCCGAAAATCGGCGCAGGCGAATTGACACGCGAATCCGCCAGTCATCCATAAAAATCCGCTAAAGCAGCCGGCATTGACACCGCATTCCGAAACTCGCCGACAACACGCGCCCCACCCACCATCAATTCATTGATTCATAAGCGCATTTTATTCATTCACTCTACATGCCTCGAAAAACGCGATACGCATTCCACTGTCACATCCGTCGTGATCTGTCACCACCGCGAATACGCCCACAATCGATTTTTCGCAACCCGCCCTTTTTCTGAGGTTGACGGATATCGCCGCCGTCATGAACAATCGCCAAGGTAATCGAAACCCCATTTTCGACACGATGGCGAAACGGGTGTGAAATGGGCGTGGCGCGTCGCTTATTGCGTCTTGCGCAACAGGAAATCACAACCATAATCAATCAACCGGGCCAAAAATACACAAGCCATGAACCAGATTCAGACCATGCGTGTATTCGTCTGCGTCGCCGAGCAGCAGAGCTTCCGGCGTGCAGCGCATCAACTCGGCGTGTCGAACGCGCTCGTCACACGCTCGATCGCGATGCTGGAGGGCCATCTGAATACGCGGCTGATCCACCGCACGACGCGCAACCTGTCGCTGACCGAGGCCGGGGTGCGCTATCTCGACGGATGCCGCGCGCTGCTCGAAGAATTCGACCACCTCGAAGCGTCGGTCACGCACGCGGTGCGCGAACCGGTCGGCACGCTGCGCGTCGTCGCGTCCGGCCTGCTGTCGCCGCTCGCGCTGACGCCGCTCGTCACCGGCTTCCAGCGCCGCTATCCGCAAGTGCGCGTGCAGCTCACGGTCGCCGAAGGCCCGCTCGACGTGCTCGAGTCGGGCTACGACGTCGGCATCGTTACCGGCAACCGGCTCGACGGCAACCCGGCGCTGATCGGCCACGCGCTTGCGCCGAACACGCTCGTCGCGTGCGCGGCGCCCGCGTATCTCGAACGCCGCGGCGAGCCGCGCGCGCCCGACGACCTGCCACGCCACGACTGGGTCGCGCTCGCGCAGCACCAGCACGCGCCCGCGTGGCGGCTGCTCGGGCCGGACGACGCGACGCATGCGGTCACGGTGCGCCCCGTCTGCACGGTCAACCAGCTGTCGCTCGTCCAGGCGGCGGCCGTCGCGGGCTCCGGCATCGCCGTGCTGCCGGAAGACCTCGCCGCCGGCGCGCTCGACAGCGGCGCGCTCGTGCGGCTCCTGCCCGGCTACCGGATCGACGACCCGGACGCGCAGCTGTCGCTCGTCTATCCGAACCGCCAGTTCGTGCCCGCGCGCACCCGCAGCTTCGTCGAGCACGCGCTCGACCATTTCGGCACGCAGGCGGCCCGCACGCGCGCCGGCTATGCGTTCCTGCACGAGTCGCGTGCGCCCGACCGCCCCGACATCGTCACCGGTCTGCAGTAAACTGCGCGCGTCACCCTCCGGAGGTCCAGCGTGCGCGTGATCCTGTTCAGCAGTCGCCAGTACGACGACGAGTCGTTTACCGCCGCGAACCGGCAGTTCGGCTACCGGCTGCACTTCCAGCCGTCGCACCTCGACGCCGAAACCGCGATCCTCGCGCACGGCTACGACGTCGTCTGCCCGTTCGTCAACGACACCGTCGATGCGGCGGTGCTCGAACGGCTCGCGGACGGCGGCACGCGGCTCATCGCGCTGCGCTCGGCGGGCTTCAACCACGTCGACCTCGCCGCCGCAGAACGGCTCGGCATCACGGTCGTGCGTGTGCCCGCGTATTCGCCGCATGCGGTCGCCGAGCACGCGGTCGCGCTGATCCTCGCGCTCAACCGGCGGCTGCCGCGCGCCGTCGCGCGCACCCGCGAAGGCGACTTCTCGCTGAACGGCCTGCTCGGCTTCGACCTGCACGGCAAGACCGTCGGCGTGATCGGCACGGGCATCATCGGCAGCGTGTTCGCGAAGATCATGATGGGCATTGGGATGCACGTGCTGACGCACTCGGTGCCGCCGTACAACGACGAGCTGATCGCGTTCGGCGCCCGCTACGTCGGGCTCGACGAGCTGCTGCGCCACGCCGACATCGTGAGCCTGCACTGTCCGCTGCTGCCGTCGACGCATCACCTGATCAACGCGCGCACGCTGGCGCAGATGAAGCACGGCGCGATGCTGATCAACACCGGCCGCGGCGCGCTCGTCGACGCGCCGGCGCTGATCGATGCGCTGAAGAGCGGCCAGCTCGGCCACCTCGGGCTCGACGTGTACGAAGAGGAAAGTGGCCTTTTCTTCGAGGATCACTCGGACCAGCCGCTGCAGGACGACGTGCTCGCGCGGCTCCTGACGTTCCCGAACGTGATCGTCACGTCGCATCAGGCGTTCTTCACGCGCGAGGCGCTCGCCGAGATCGCGCACACGACGCTCGTCAACATCGAGGCGTGGCACGCGGGGACACCGCAGAACGTCGTCGCGTCGAATCGCTGACGTCGCAGCGGCGCGGCGGCGAAAGCCGCGTGCCCGCGTTCGTTCCCCGATCGCAATCAATCCGCCCTTTCGTTTCGCCTGATGTAACGCCGGCGGCCCGCGGTCTGCTATCGTTGCGCCGACGCCATTCCTGCCGCTGCCGCCCATGCGTTTCGACGATCCCGCCCTTGCCGCTGTCTACCGCGCCATCTTCGAGCGGCGCGACATGCGCCATTTCACGCCGGCGCCCGTCGATCCCGAGGTGCTCGCCCGGCTGCTGCGCGCGGCCCACCATGCGCCGAGCGTCGGCTTCATGCAGCCTTGGCGCTTCATCCGCATCACCGATCCCGCGTTGCGCACGGACATCCATGCGCTCGTCGAGACCGAACGCCGCGCGACCGCCGACGCGCTCGGCGAGCGCCAGGACGAATTCATGCGGCTGAAGGTCGAAGGCGTGCGCGAATGCGGCGAACTGCTGGTCGTCGCGCTGACCGACGGCCGCGAGCGCCACGTGTTCGGCCGCCGCACGCTGCCGGAGATGGATCTCGCATCCGCCGCGTGCGCGATCCAGAACATGTGGCTCGCGGCGCGCGCCGAGGGGCTCGGGATGGGCTGGGTATCGCTGTTCGACGTCGACGCGCTGCGCACGCTGCTCGGGATGCCCGACGGCGCAAAGCCGATCGCGGTGCTCTGTCTCGGGCATGTCGATGCGTTCTACGCGAAGCCGATGCTCGAGGAAGAGCGCTGGGCCGCACGGATGCCGCTCGAAGCGTGCGTGTTCGAGAACGGCTGGAACGGTGCGGCGGGTGATGCCGGCGAATCCGTCGAATCCATCGAATCCATCGAATCCATCGAATCCATCGAATCCATCGAGTCCGGCGAGTCCGGCAAAACCGCCACGCCGGCACGAAACGCCGTCTGAGCATCAGGCCACAGCGCCGACACTGCTTTTGCGCCGCTGTTATCCACACCCCTACCGGCCCCGCGCGATCCCACACTGTGGGCACGCGCTTCGTGTGCCGTCGCATGCCGGCAACAGCCATTCCGGCCCCAAACATAAGGGTTTTCACTGAAGTAGAATCGCGGCTGACGTTCTCCGTCCGCCTGCGTTGCGCATCCCGCGCCCGGCGGCATTTTCCGGGCCCACCGCGATGCCTTTACCTCTCTTTGCCCTTGCTGTCGCCGCATTTGGAATCGGTACCACCGAATTCGTGATCATGGGGCTGCTGCCCAACGTCGCGCGCGACCTCGGCGTGTCGATCCCGGCCGCCGGGATGCTCGTGTCGGGCTATGCGCTCGGCGTGACGATCGGCGCGCCGATCCTCGCGGTCGTCACCGCGAAGATGCAACGCAAGCGCGCGCTGATGGGGCTGATCGGCCTGTTCATCGCGGGCAACCTGTTCTGCGCAATCGCGCCCGGCTATGAAGTGCTGATGGCCGCGCGCATCGTCACCGCGTTCTGCCACGGCGCATTCTTCGGAATCGGCTCGGTGGTCGCGAGCAACCTCGTCGCGCCGAACCGCCGCGCGCAGGCGATCGCGCTGATGTTCACGGGGCTCACGCTCGCGAACGTGCTCGGCGTGCCGCTCGGCACCGCGCTCGGTCAGGCGTACGGCTGGCGCGCGACGTTCTGGGCGGTGACGGGCATCGGCATCGCCGCGGCCGCCGCGCTCGCGGTCTGCCTGCCAAAGAACCTCGAGATGCCGGATACGAGCATCACGCGCGAATTCGGCGTGCTGAAGCACCCGCAGGTGCTGATGGTGCTCGGCATCAGCGTGCTCGCGTCCGCGAGCCTGTTCAGCGTGTTCACGTACATCACGCCGATCCTCGAGGACGTCACGGGCTTCTCGCCGCGCCAGGTCACCTACGTGCTGCTGCTGTTCGGCCTCGGGCTCACGGTCGGCGGCACGCTCGGCGGCAAGCTCGCCGACTGGCGCCGGATGCCGTCGCTGATCGTGTCGCTCGCGCTGATCGGCGTCGTGCTCGCATTGTTCGCGGGCACGATGCACGTGCCGTTCGCGGCGCTCGCGACGATCTTCGTGTGGGGGATGCTCGCGTTCGCGATCGTGCCGCCGCTGCAGATCCTGATCGTCGATCGCGCGAGCGACGCGCCGAACCTCGCCTCGACGCTGAACCAGGGCGCGTTCAATCTCGGCAACGCGACGGGCGCATGGCTCGGCGGGATGGCCATCGGTGCCGGCATCCCGCTCGTGAACCTGCCGTGGGTCGGCGTCGCGATGGCTGTCGCGGCGCTCGCGCTCACGCTGTGGTCGGCGTCGCTCGAACGCCGCCCGGTCGCCGCGCCGACCGAATACGTGTAACGGCGATCGGCGCCGCGATGCGGCCGTCAATGCACGTCTGCGCGATCACGAAGGCGATGCGCTTGCAGACCCGGCCGCGCGGCGCGCCACCGGTGCGCGCGAACACCACGCGCACCTGATGGCCTTCATGGACCGATGCAGCTCGCCGGTGTAGCATCCCGCCCGATGAAAGCCATTATTAATCGGGATTTCCTCGCGCTCATCATGAGCGTTGCGGTCGTCGGCCTGGGCACCGGCGCTACCCTCCCCCTCACCGCACTCGCACTGACCGAAGCCGGACACGGCACCAACGTCGTCGGCATGCTGACGGCCGCGCAGGCCGGCGGCGGCCTCGCGATCGTGCCGTTCGTCACCGTGCTCGCGCGCCGCATCGGCGCGCGCCGCGCGATCGTCGCGTCGGTGCTGCTGCTCGCCGCGGCGACCGCCGTGATGCAATTCACGTCGAACCTCGTCGTGTGGGGCGTGCTGCGCGTGCTGTGCGGCGCGGCGCTGATGCTGCTGTTCACGATCGGCGAGGCGTGGGTCAACCAGCTCGCCGACGACGCGACGCGCGGCCGCGTGGTCGCACTCTACGCGACCAACTTCACGCTGTTCCAGATGGCGGGCCCGGTACTCGTCAGCCAGATCGCGGGCTTCACCGGCATTCGCTTCGCGCTGTGCGGCGCGCTGTTCCTGCTCGCGCTGCCGTCGCTCGCGTCGATCCGCCGCGCGCCGCTCGGCGACGGCGACACGCATCACGCGGACCACGACCACTGGCGCAGCGTGCTGCCGCGCATGCCGGCGCTGATCATCGGCACCGGCTTCTTCGCGCTGTTCGATACGCTCGCGCTGTCGCTGCTGCCGCTCTACGCGATGGATCACGGCGTCGCAAGCGGGACCGCGGTGCTGCTCGCGTCGATCATGCTGTTCGGCGACACCGCGATGCAGTTCCCGATCGGCTGGCTCGCGGACAAGCTCGGCCGCGAGCGCGTGCACCTCGGCGCCGGCTGGGTCGTGCTCGCGGGCCTGCCGCTGCTGCCGTTCGCCGTCACGAATCCGTGGCTGTCGTGGCCGCTGCTGTTCGTGCTCGGCGCGGCCGCGGGCAGCATCTACACGCTGTCGCTCGTCGCATGCGGCGAGCGCTTCCGCGGCGCCGCGCTCGTCACCGCGAGCTCGCTCGTGTCGGCGTCATGGAGCGCCGCGAGCTTCGGCGGCCCGCTCGTCGCGGGCGCGTTGATGGAGCAATTGGGCAGCAACGCGCTCGTCGGCGTGCTGATCGTCTGCGTCGCGGCGTTCGTCGCCGCCGCGCTGTGGGAGCGCCGCGCCGCGTTGCAGCGCGCGGTCTAGCGCCCGTTCACGCCAATAGCGGGCTTGCGAACTACCTTGCCGGCTGGCCCCAAGGGGACTTTCTTCGGGCGCGCGCAACGAGCAAGGCGCGCCGTTTTGCCGAGCCAAACAAGCGACGCACGACGCCACAATGCGACCGACAAGGTACGCCCCCCCTGAATTAAAAAATCATTCGCGAGGCAGGCCGCCGCGTATCTGCGGGGTATCGACGTGTTACGCCTTCAACGCCGGCAGGATCTTCCCGACGCACGCGCCGAAGCCGACCCGATAACCATCGCCCTGGCACCAGCCGCTGAGCGTCAGTTCATCGCCGTCCTCGATGAACGCACGGCTGCCGCCGCCCGACAGCGCGATCGGCTCCTTGCCGTTCCACGTCAGCTCGAGCAGGCTGCCGAACGAATCCTTCGTCGGCCCGCTGATCGTGCCCGATCCCATCAGGTCGCCGACCCGCGTATTGCAGCCCGCGACCGTGTGATGCGCGAGCTGCTGCGCCATCGTCCAGTACATGTGCTTGAAGTTGGTGCGGCAGATCGATGTCGCTTCGGATGCGCCTTCCGCGCGCAGCGTCACTTCGAGCGCGATGTCGAACGCATGCTTGCCCGCATGCTGCAGATACGCGAGCGGCTGCGGCACCTGCTCCGGCTGCGCGGTACGGAACGGCTCGAGCGCGTCGAGCGTGACGATCCACGGCGAGATCGTCGTCGCGAACGTCTTCGCGTTGAACGGCCCGAGCGGCACGTATTCCCACTGCTGGATGTCGCGCGCGCTCCAGTCGTTCAGCAGCACCATCCCGAAGATGTGCGCTTCCGCGTCCTCGCACGCGATCGGCTCGCCGAGCGCGTTGCCCCGGCCGACGATGAAGCCCGTCTCCAGTTCGATGTCGAGCTTGCGGCACGCGCCGAACACCGGGCGCGCCTGGTCGGGCAGCTTCAGCTGGCCGTTCGGGCGCCGCACCGGCGTGCCGCTCACGACCACCGACGACGCGCGACCGTTGTAGCCGATCGGCATCTCCGACCAGTTCGGCAGCAGCGCATTCTTCGGATCGCGGAACATCGAGCCGACGTTGGTCGCATGCTCCTTCGACGAATAGAAATCGGTATAGCCGGGGATGTCGACCGGCAGATGCAGCGCCGCGTCGCGCTGCGGCACGAGCACTTGCGCGCGCAGCACTGCATCGTCGCGCAGCCGCGCGGTGTCGCGCGCGAACAGCTCGCTCAATTGCACGCGCACGCTGCGCCATGCATCGCGGCCGAGCGCGATGAACGCGTTCAGCGTCGGTTGCGCGAACACGTCGGCGGCGCCGGCCGGCAGCGTCACGAGGCCCGCGCGCGACAGCGCCGCGAGATCGACGATCTGGTCGCCGAGCGCGACGCCTGCGCGCCGCGCCGCCTGCTTCGCATCGCTGAAGATGCCGAACGGCAGGTTCTGGATCGGGAAGTCGCACGCGGGTTCGTTCGCCGCGTCGACCCAGCTCTTGCGGGCCGGGTCGAGCGTCGCGCGCAGTTCAGGGGTGTCGCTCATTTTTGCTCCGGATTGAAGTGTTTCTGGATGCCTTGCCAGCATTCGAAGTAATTCGCCTGCAGCTGCGCGGTGTCGAGCGCGAAGCGCGTCGGCCGGATCAGCGTGCGGGTCTCGAACATGAATGCCATCGTGTCGTCGACCTTGTGCGGCTTCGTCGTATCGCTCGCGGACGCCTTCTCGAACGTGTCCGCGTCCGGGCCGTGGCCCGACATGCAGTTGTGCAGGCTCCCGCCGCCCGGCACGAAGCCCTCGGCCTTCGCGTCGTACGCGCCATGCACGAGGCCCATGAATTCGCTCGCGACGTTGCGGTGGAACCAGGGCGGGCGGAACGTATCCTCGGCCGCGAGCCAGCGCGGCGGGAAGATCACGAAGTCGATCGCGTCGACGCCCGGCGTGTCGCTCGTCGAATGCAGCACGAGGAAGATCGACGGATCGGGATGGTCGTAGCTGATCGAGCCGATCGTGTTGAACAGGCGCAGGTCGTACTTGTACGGCGCGTAGTTGCCGTGCCACGCGACGACATCGAGCGGCGAATGGCCGATATCCGCGCGCCACAGGCGACCGTTCAGCTTCGCGACCAGTTCGAACGCGCCTTCGCGGTCCTCGTAGGCGGCCTGCGGCGTCAGGAAATCGCGCGGGTTCGCGAGGCCGTTCGAGCCGATCGGGCCGAGGTCCGGCAGCCGCAGCAGCGCGCCGAAGTTCTCGCAGATGTAGCCGCGCGCGTGACCGTCCGGCAGCGCGACCGTGAAGCGCACGCCGCGCGGGATCACCGCGATCTCGAACGGCTCGACGTCGAGCCGGCCGAGTTCCGTCGCGATATGCAGGCGCCCCTGCTGCGGGACGATCAGCAGCTCGCCATCGGCGCTGTAGAAGAAGCGGTCCTGCATCGAACGGTTCGCCGCGTACAGGTGGATCGCGCAGCCGTTCATCGCGGCAGCCGAGCCGTTGCCGGCCATCGTCACCCAGCCTTCGACGAAATCGGTCGGCTCGGCCGGCATCGGCAGCGGATCCCAGCGCAGCTGGTTCGGCGGCGTCGGCGGCACGTCGGGCGAATCGCCGAACTCCGACACGAGCCGCTGCGGGCCGCCGAACGGCTCGAACGGCCGGTGCACGGCCGCCGGGCGGATCCGGTACAGCCACGACCGGCGGTTATGGCTGCGCGGCGCGGTAAACGCGGTGCCGGACAGCTGCTCCGCGTAAAGCCCGTACGGCGCGCGCTGCGGCGAGTTGCGGCCGTGCGGCAATGCACCGGGCAATGCCTCGGTCGCGAATTCGTTCGCGAATCCGCTCAGGTAGCCGGCACTCGCCGGTTTCGACAGGTCAAGCGTCATCGTTTCCTTTCTCCATCAATCGTTCAGACGGCGCGCGGCGCTTCAGCACCGCGCCGCCGCGTCACATTTGCAAGACCAAGCACGAACAGCGCCGAACACAGCACCGGCAGTGCCGCCGCGTGAAACAGCGCACCGTTCGACCAGTTGAGCGCAATCAGTTGTCCGCCGACGAGCGGCCCGAGCACGGAGCCGATCCGGCCGATGCCGAGACTCCAGCCGATGCCCGTCGAGCGCAGCGACGTCGGGTAGTACTGGCCCGCGAGCGCGTTGACGGCCGGCTGCCCGCCGACCACGCAGAAGCCGCCCGCGAACACGACGATCAAGAGCCACGGCAGCGCATGCGCGACCGAGCCGATCAGCCCGACCGACACCGCCGCGCACGCGAAGCACGCGAACAGCACGCGCACGAAGCCGTAGCGCTCGATGAACCAGCCGAGCGACAGCGTGCCGATCACGCCGCCCGTCTGCAGCACGGTGCCGACGATCACCGCGGTGCCCGGCGAATAGCCCGCGTCGCGCATCACGGTCGGCAGCCAGTTCGACAGGAAATACAGGTCGATCAGGTTCATGAAGCTGATCGACCACAGCAGCAGCGTGACCGGCAGCCGGCCGTCGCGGAACAGCTCGGCGACGGGCGCGCCGCTCGTG
Source organism: Burkholderia sp. MR1-5-21 (assembly GCF_053427715.1). Classification (NCBI taxonomy): domain Bacteria; kingdom Pseudomonadati; phylum Pseudomonadota; class Betaproteobacteria; order Burkholderiales; family Burkholderiaceae; genus Burkholderia; species Burkholderia sp. MR1-5-21. The sequence continues at coordinate 12,689 of NZ_JBSAXD010000021.1, read as the reverse complement.
GCCTTTTCGCGCACGACGATGCGCGTGCCGGCATCGATGCCGGCTTCGGGCGCGAAGCGCGCGAGCCAGTCGCGCGCCTGCGCGTCACGCCCTTTCAGCACGAGGAACTGCAGCGATTCGGGCAGGCGTGCGGCCATCGCGAACGCGAGCACGAACGGCACCGCGCCGCCGACGAAGAACACCGCGCGCCAGCCGAGTGCCGGGATCAGCGCGGCGCTGACGAAGCCGCCGAGCGCCGCGCCAAGCGTGAAGCCGCACGACACGATCATCATCCGCTTCACGCGATGCGCGCTCGGGCTGAACTCGCCGACGAGCGCCATCGCGTTCGGCATGATGCAGCCGAGGCCGAGGCCCGTGACGAAGCGCAGCGCCATCAGCACCGGGATCGAGCCCGCGAACGGCGTCGCGAGCATCGTCAGCGCGAAGAACAGCGTCGCGCCGATCAGCACCGGCCGGCGCCCGATCCGGTCGGCGAGCACCGACAGGCCGAGCGCGCCGAGCAGCATTCCGAACAGGCTCGCGCTGAACACCGGGCCGAGCGCCTGCTTCGGCACGCCCCACTCGGCGATCACGCTCGGCGCGACGTAGCCCATCGCCTGCGCATCGAAGCCGTCGATCACGAGACAGAGCCCGCACAGCGCGAGCAGCATCCAGTGAAACGCGGGGCGATGGGTCTCGTCGATCACGCGCTCGACTTCGAGCGTGCGTGCCGCGCCCGGCGCGGCGCTCATTGCGCAGCCTCCGCGGCCGGATGCGCGGGCGGCGTCACGCCCTGGCGCGCGAGCGCCATCGCTTCGCGCAGCAAACCGAGATCGCCGATCTGGTTCGCGAGCAGCAGGATCAGCTTCGCGTTGACGAGCTGGCTGTCGCTGTCGGTCAGGTCGCGATGCATGTCGATCAGCGCCTCGTAGAACGCGTCCGGATCGGACAGGCGCAAGCGGGTGTCGAGGTGGTGCATGACGGGTGTCTCCGATGTCGGGTTGGCATTCAGGCCGCGCAGATCGCGCGCGCCAGCGCGTCGCCGACCGCCTGCCGATCGAGCGCACGCATCCGCGCGCACACGTGCTGGTCGGGACGCAGCAGATAGAACGTGCCGGGTTTCGCGTCGTAGCGTTGCGCGGCGAGGCCGTCGACGTCCTCCACGACGTCGATGCCGGGCACCGCCTGCGCGTGCCCCGAATGCCCCTTCGGCACGACGAGCACCGGCTTCACCGGCAGCGCGAGGCCGGCCACCGCCTGCGCGAGCGCGGCCGCATCGCCGGGCAGGCCGAACAGCACGCCGGCGAAGCCGCCGCGCAGGTGCTGCAGCAGCCAGCCGGCCGCGCCGTGCGTGCCGGGGGTGCGGATCGGCGCATCGGCCGCCGCCGCGCCCGCGCGCATCGCGCACGCGAACGTGTCGCCCTTGCGGTCCCGCGTGTTGAGCGGCGAATCGGCGAGCACGGCCGGTACCGACAGCCGCCCGCTGTTGACGAGCTTGCGGGCGAATTCGCAGTCGCGCGCGAGCTTCAGCGTCGCATCGCGGAACACGCGCGACACGGGGCTCTTCGGCGTGATGAAGTCGGTCGAGCGCGTCGAATTGCGGATGTTCTCGTCGGCCGCGAACTCGCGTTCGCTCGCATACGTATCGAGCAGGCGATCGGGTGCGTTGCCGTCGAGCACGAGCTTCAGCTTCCACGCGAGGTTGTCGGCATCCTGCACGCCGCTGTTCGCGCCACGCGCGCCGAACGGCGACACGCCGTGCGCGGAGTCGCCCGCGAACAGCACGCGGCCGTGACGGAACGTATCCATCCGTTGGCAGCGGAACGTGTAGACGCTCACCCATTCGAGCTCGAACTCGACGTCCGGGCCGAGCAGCGCGCGCACGCGCGGGATCACGCGCTCGGGCTGCTTTTCGGCGACCGGGTCCGCATCCCAGCCGAGCTGGAAGTCGATGCGCCACACATTGTCCGGCTGGCGGTGCAGCAGCACCGACTGGTTGCGGTGGAACGGCGGATCGAACCAGAACCAGCGCTCGGTCGGGAATTCCGCCTTCATCTTCACGTCGGCGATCAGGAAGCGGTCCTTGAACGTGCGGCCGTGGCTCTCGAGGCCCATCAGCGTACGCATCGGGCTGCGCGAGCCGTCGGCCGCGATCACGTACTGCGCGCGCAACGTCTCGACGCCTTCCGGCGTCTCGACCGTCACCGTCGCGTGATCGGCGGACTGCTCGATGCCCGTCACCTTGTGCTTCCAGCGGATGTCGATGTTCGGCAGCTCGAACGCGCGCTCGGCCAGGTAGCCTTCGACGTAGTACTGCTGCAGGTTGATGAACGCCGGACGCGCATGCCCCTCTTCCGGCAGCAGGTCGAACGCGTACAGCTGCTCGTCCTGCAGGAACACCTTGCCGACGTGCCAGCTCACGCCCTTGTCGACGAAGCGCTCGCCGCAGCCGAGTCGGTCGAAGATCTCGAGCGTGCGCTTCGCGAAGCAGATCGCGCGCGAGCCGGTGGACAGCGTGTCGTCGTCGTCGAGCAGCACGACGGGCACGCCCTGCTGCGCGAGATCGATCGCGGCGGACAAGCCGACCGGGCCGGCGCCGACGACGATCACCGGATGGGTCGCCGCGTCGCTTTCCACACCGCGCTCCGCGCGCGGCCGGTATGCAAATTTCAGGGTCTGGTAATCGATGCTCATGGTCGCCATCCGTCCGCTCAGCCCTGCCGCGGGCGCGACACCGCACCCGCCTGCCCGGACAGTTGCCCGCCTGCGGCCTGCCGATCTGCCGGGCCCGCGTGCGCTGCCCATTTCCTTTCACCCGCCACGTCTCGCTCCTTGCTTCCTGTTGAATCGGGGACAGGGCATCGCACGGCGACGCCCGAAAGCTGCTCGTTCTTGATCGACGACAAACTCAGGATTTACGAATAGTAAAACCAATTACGAATAGTGAAATCAACGTAAACCCTAGGCATCGACTGGAAGCCGGGATAACGATATGAGCGAATCGCCAAGCCGAGCGCGGCGTGCGCTGCTACTATCGAGTCATGAGGCGGCCCGTTCGGCCGCCGTTTTTCCATGTCCGATCCCCGATGATTCCGCCCACCATTCCCGAGCTGGTCGCCCGCGCCGGGCAACTGCCGTATCTGCGGGATCACCTCGCGCTCGCCGACAGCGGCAGCGCCTATGCGCGCCTGCCCGAGCGGACCATCAACAGCGCGTATGAACCGATCTACGACGTGACGATGCCGGGCGCGCCGCAATCGACGTCGTTTGCCGACACGATCGAGCGCTATGGCGACGAGCTGGGCTTCCAGGCCGTCACGCTGGTGACGGGCGCCGTGTGCGACTTGTTCGATCCGGCCGCCGACGACCAGGCGCTCGTCGCGGTCGACCGGCTCGCGCGCGCATTGCATTCGATCAATTTCTTCGGCGCGCAGCGCCACGGGCTGCTGTTCCTGCGCGTGCACGAGCGGCTGCTGAAGAGCGTGAAATACGATCACGGCAAGCACTTTTCATCGGTGCTGCAGCGCTTCGGCCTGCCGACCGAGCGGATCGTGATCGAGTTGCCGGCCGCCGCGGTCGCGCACAAGACGTTCCTCGGCTACCTGACGCGCAGCTACCAGAATCACGGCTTCAAGGTCGCGGACAAGCTGCCCGATCCCGGCCGGATCCTCGCGGTGGAATCGGACATGGCGCGGCCGGACTACATCAAGATGGATGCGGCAATCGCGTTGCGCGACGGCATGGTCAAGGCGCTCGTCGCATATGCGCAGCGCGTGCGGATCCCGCTGATCTTCGACGGCGTCGCCGACGAGACGCAGTGCGAGCTGCTGCGCCAGCACGACGTGCGGTTCATGCAGGGGCCGGTGTTCGCGAAGGTGGTGCCGGTCTGACAGGGAAGTGAGCGCGGGCTTCGGGCTTCGGGCTTCGGGCTTCGGGCTTCGGGCGTCAGGCGTCAGGCGTCAGGCGTCAGGCGTCAGGCTTCGGGCTTCGGGCTTCGGGCTTCGGGCTTCGGGCTTCGGGCTTCGGGCTTCGGGCTTCGGGCTTCGGGCTTCGGGCTTCGGGCTTCAGGCGTCGAATTTCCGGCTATTGAAGTCACGAAGTCACCCGGCAGTCGCGGCAAAGCGCGCGCCGGTTTTCAGCCCTCGTCAGCCCTCGCCGCCGTCGTCGTGCTTCGGCAGATCGTCACCGATCTCGATGCCGGGAAACCGGTTCGCGTACCAGATGTGCCACGTCGGCCGAATCCTCGACGGATCGTCGAGCGTCGCGTAATTGATCTCCACCTTCTTCGGCGCATCGATCAGCCGGTATTCGAGCTGCGTGCCGCAGCGGCCGCAGAAACGCCGCTCGCCCCATGCGCTCGATGCGTAGACGACCGGCTCGCCGCGCAGATATTCGAACGCGTCGATCGGCAGCGACGCCGATGCGAGCACCGCGGCCCCGGTCGTCTTCTGGCAGAGCCGGCAGTGGCAGAAGCCGGCGTCAGTCGGGATTTGCGTGATGCGGTAGCGGATCGCGCCGCAGGCGCAGCCGCCTTCCAGCGTGTCCAGGGGCGTTTCCGGCTGGGTTTCCGGCGGGGTTTCCAGTCGTGACATCGCGAACCTCGTCGTATTCGGGCGTCAGGCGAACGATGATGAGCGCCGTTCGCCGTGTCTGCAACCAGCGGCTGTCGGATGCATCCGTCTCGAGATTGCCGGCCACCCGCGAAACCGCGTAATCAGGCAAGCTGCCCGAGCCGCTGCGCCAGCGCCTTCAGGCGCGGCCCCACCTGCGACCGGAACACGTCCTCCCCCATCGACGACGCCGGCCCGCTGCAGCTCAGGATCAGCCAGCGCCCTTCGCGCGGCTCGCGAAACGGCACGGCGGCCGCGTTGACGTCCGCGTGCCACGCGCGGAACGAATAGCAGCATCCGCCCGACGCGAACTCGGCCACCGCTTGCTGCGCGGCGGCGACGAGCGCATCGGCGTCCGGGCCCGCGCCGGCCGCGCGGTGCAGCTCGCCATAGAGCGCGCGCCGCGCGTCGTCGGGCTGCACCGCCAGATACGCGCGCCCCATTGAGCTCGTCAGCATCGACAGCCGCGAACCGGGCGCGAGCCCGAGCGTCAGCGCGGTCTCGCTGCGGATCGTCTCCAGGTAGATCATGTCGAGCCCGTCGCGGCAGCCGAGCGACACCGCCGCGCCGATCTCGCGCGCGAGCGCCTGCATGTGCGGCCGCGCCAGATCGAGCGTGCCCGCGCCGGACAGCAGCGCGAAGCCGAGCGACAGCACGCCCGCGTCGAGCGCGTATTTGCCGAGCATGTCGTCGTAGCGCAGGTAGCCGAGCACGGTCAGCGTGTACGCGAGCCGGTTGACCGTCGCCTTCGGCAGGCCCGTGCGCTCAGCGAAATCGCGGTTGCCGAGCATCGTCTCGCCGGGACGGAACGCACGCAGCAGGTCGAGGCCGCGTGCGAGCGCGACGACGAACTTGCGTTCGTCGATCGGTTGATCGTCGATGGTTGAAAGTGTCATCTGGTGCTACACTGGGTTCAATTTGCAAAACATTGTTCCGCATAGCGGAACTCCAGTCAAGTGAGGAGATGACACGATGAGCGATGCAACTTTTCATTGGGACGATCCGCTGCTGCTCGAGCAACAGCTCACCGAGGACGAGCGGATGGTGCGCGACGCCGCGCACGCGTACTCGCAGGACAAGCTCGCGCCGCGCGTGACCGAGGCGTTCCGCCACGAACGCATGGACGCCGAGATCTTCCGTGAAATGGGCGAACTCGGCCTGCTCGGCCCGACGATTCCCGAGCAGTACGGCGGCCCGGGGCTCAACTACGTGAGCTACGGCCTGATCGCGCGCGAAGTCGAACGCGTCGATTCGGGCTACCGGTCGATGATGTCGGTGCAGTCGTCGCTCGTGATGGTGCCGATTTACGAATTCGGCTCGGACGCGCAGAAGGAAAAGTACCTGCCGAAGCTCGCGACCGGCGAATGGATCGGCTGCTTCGGCCTCACCGAGCCGAACCACGGCTCCGACCCGGGCAGCATGGTCACGCGCGCGAAGAAAGTGCCCGGCGGCTATTCGCTGTCCGGCTCGAAGATGTGGATCACGAACTCGCCGATCGCCGACGTGTTCGTCGTCTGGGCGAAGCTCGAGGAAGACGGCAAGGACACGATCCGCGGCTTCATTCTCGAGAAAGGCTGGAAAGGGCTGTCCGCGCCGGCGATTCACGGCAAGGTCGGCCTGCGCGCGTCGATCACGGGCGAGATCGTGCTCGATGAGGTGTTCGTGCCCGAGGAGAACCGGCTGCCGAACGTCGGCGGCCTGCGCGGCCCGTTCACGTGCCTGAATTCGGCACGCTACGGCATCGCGTGGGGCGCGCTCGGCGCCGCCGAGGCCTGCTGGCATACCGCGCGCCAGTACGTGCTCGACCGCAAGCAGTTCGGCCGGCCGCTCGCCGCGAACCAGCTGATCCAGAAGAAGCTCGCGGACATGCAGACCGAAATCACGCTCGGCCTGCAAGGCGTGCTGCGGCTCGGCCGGATGAAGGACGAAGGCACGGCGGCCGTCGAGATCACGTCGATCATGAAGCGCAATTCGTGCGGCAAGGCGCTCGACATCGCGCGGCTCGCGCGCGACATGCTCGGCGGCAACGGCATCTCGGACGAGTTCTGCGTCGCGCGCCACCTCGTGAACCTCGAAGTGGTCAACACGTACGAAGGCACCCACGACATCCACGCGCTGATCCTCGGCCGCGCCCAGACGGGCATCCAGGCGTTCTTCTGATCGCGCGGCGCTGACGGCGCCCTGCCGCGCGCAACGGCTTGCGGCACAAACGACACGGCCCGCCCGGCATCGACATGCCGGGCGGGCCGTTTGCGCTGTGCGCCAGCGCATCGCCATTCACCGCGATTGATCGCGACGCGATGTGCGGCTGCCTGCAACCGGGAACACACGCCGCGTCACGCGGCGCGCGATGCTCACTTGTTCGGTTGCGGCGTGAGGCGCAGGTACGGACGCACCGCGTTGAAGCCCTTCGGGAAGCGCTTCTTCAGTTCTTCCGGATCCTGCAGCGACGGCACGATCACCACGTCGTCGCCATCCTTCCAGTTGCCCGGCGTCGCGACCTTGTAGTTGTCGGTCAGTTGCAGCGAGTCGATCACGCGCAGCACTTCGTCGAAGTTGCGCCCGGTGCTGGCCGGATACGTGATGATGAGCCGCACCTTCTTGTTCGGATCGATCACGAACAGCGAACGCACGGTGAGCGTCTCGTTCGCGTTCGGGTGGATCATGTCGTACAGCTGCGAGACCTTGCGATCGGCATCCGCGATGATCGGGAAGCCGACGATCGTCGACTGCGTATCGTTGATGTCGTTGATCCAGCCTTGATGCGATTCGACACTGTCGACCGACAGCGCGATCACCTTGACGTTGCGCTTCTCGAATTCGCCCTTCAGCTTCGAGGTCAGCCCGAGTTCCGTCGTGCACACCGGCGTGTAATCGGCCGGATGGGAAAACAGGACGCCCCAGCCGTCGCCGAGCCACTCGTGAAACTTGATGCGGCCGAGACTCGAATCCTGTTCGAAATCCGGCGCGATGTCGCCAAGACGCAGACTCATGTCGTTCCCTCCTTGAACGGTGCGTGAAATCCCCGCGCGAACCGCGGAGACAGTGGCGTAGCTTACGGGAAGCCGATGAACCTGCGAACGATTATTCCGTTCGATATTCATACATTTTTGTCATTTTTGGACCGCGCCCCCCCGTGCCGGGAAACTTTTCCGCCTGTTCACGGCTCTCTTCATGCATTACAAGTCGTTTACCATGCGGTGTTGCGCGTCCGCCATGCGTCATCCCGGCTCGCCAGCCGGCAAGCGTTTCGCTACGATGTGAACCTGCAGCATGACAGCATGAAGGGAGTTGCAATGTCGGAAATCAACAAGGAGAAACTGATGTCGGATATCAAAACCGTTCTCGCGGACGCCGAAGATCTGCTCAAGCAAGCTGCGAGCAGCACGGGTGACCGTGCGGCCGAGCTGCGCGAGAAAGCGATGTCGCGCCTGAAGCAGGCCAAGGAAAAGGCAACCGACGTCCAGGTCGTGGTGGTCGAGAAAGGCAAGAAGGCCGCGCGCGCGACCGACGACTACGTGCACGAGCATCCGTGGACGTCGATCGGCATCGCGGCCGGTGTCGGCGTGCTGATCGGCCTGCTGGTCAACCGCAAGTAACGCGCGAGCGCCGTTCCGCCTTGCGGGCCGCCCATGATGCGGCTCGCGGGCGCCGAAGCTGACTGGCGGCTGCCCGCCGGTCGGCTTTGCCTCAGCCGTTTTCCGCACGCGCAAGCACACCACTCATGACGACAGACACCACCTCGCAGTCATCCGGGCACGGGCCGCTGCGCCGCCTCGTCGGCTCCGCGATCGGGCTGCTGCAAACGCGCCTCGAACTGGTGGGCATCGAGCTCGCCGAGGAGAAGGAGCGCCTGATGGGCGTGCTGTTCCTCGGGCTCGCAGCGATGATGCTCGCGACGATGGCGCTCATCAGCCTGACCGTGCTCGTCACGATCGCATTCTGGGATACGTATCGCTGGCAATCGCTCACGGTGATCACCGCGCTGTATGCGGTCGCCGGCGCCGTGTGTGCGCTGAAAGCGCGCGCGGGGCTGCGCGATGCGCCGATCGTGTTCGACGCCACGCTCGCCGAACTCGAGAAAGACCGCGAACTGTTCCGCAGCAAATCGTGAACGCGCACGCGTTCGTCCTTTTCCTCCATCTCGCCGACGCGCCATGAGCCAGAATGCCACGGGCAACCCGGGCAACCGTTACCGCCCATCTTCATCGCAATCGCGTCTGAACGCCGCGCAGAACCGTGCAATCCGCAAGGAACTGCTGATCCTGCGCTCCGAAGTCGAGCGGCTGGAGCTCGCGGAAGCCGGCGCGGAAATGCGCCAGGCCGTCACCCGCTTCCGCTGGCTCAAGGTGCTCGTCCCCGGGCTCACCGGCGGTGCGTTCGGCCAGTCCGCGAAGAACCTCAACACGAGCCTCGGCAATCTCGTCAACCAGTATCCGATGCTGAGCTCGCTCGTGTCGATCGTGCTCGCGAAGCCAGTCCGCTCGCTGTTGCGCGCCGGCGCCGGGCCGGCGCTGAAGTGGGGATCGCTCGGTTTCGCCGCGTGGGAAATCTACCGGTTCATGAAGCAGTCCCGCGAGGAGCGCGAACGCGCGACGGCAAGCGAGGATTGACGCGCGGCTCGATGCGTCGCGCAGTGCGTTGCATCAGCTTGTTCGTCTTGTCATCGCACGCCCCAGCACGCCGGATCCGGCTCGCTCGCACCGCCCTGCCCGACGTTGCCTTTCGTTCCATCCGAGCGCAATGTGAACGCGCCGCACGCATCGTCATGCATCGCCCCGCCGTCGAGCGGAGTCGCTTCCAGCTCATACGCGACCGACGCACCGTCGTCCGGACGCCGGATCGTCAATCGATAGACTGCCCGCCCCTCCGCCGGCGCTTGCGCAAGCGCGTCCGGCAGTGTCGGCGGCGGTACGCCGTCGAGTGTCTCAAGATACTGCGCTGCACGGTAAAGCGCGGTTACGGCCGATGCGCGATGCGCGTGCGCGACGTGCTGACGGTATGGCGGCACCGCAAAGCCCGCGAGCACCGCGACGATCGCCAGCGCGATCATCAGCTCAAGCAACGTGAATGCGGCCGAGCGACGCACTCCGGTCCTCCCGCTCATCGATCCACCGCCGCGACGCGGCGCCAGCGCTGCGCGACGATTCGTCCGTCTCGAATCGCGACCTGCATCTGCAACCACACGGCGCTCGATGCCTGCGCGCCGACGCCACGCGCAGTCACGAGGTAAGCGCGCTCGCCTTCGACAAGCCCCGCGATGCGCCACGCCTCGATCAGGCAGCGCGGCGGCCGCGCGGCCATCGGCCACACGGCGAACGGTGCGAGCGCTTCGGGCATCGTCAGCGCGGGCGTGCGCCGCCATGCGTCGGGTTCCGTGCGCGAATCGCCTGCGCGCAAAAAAGGCGCCACGTCCTGTCGCAAACGCGCGACGCATTCAACGAGCGCTGCGTCGGCGGCATGAAATGCAATCAGGCGCTCGGACAGCGCACGCGTGCGACGCGCCTCCGTCAACGCAGATTCGAACCACGTGCCCGTCAGTGCGGCCATGGCCGCGCCGACCGCGATAACGGCCGGCAACGCGATGCCCGCGTCACGCCGCTGCCGCATGCCGGGCATTCGCCGACGCGTCGCGTGTCCGGTCCGAATCAACGCGACGCTCCCAATGCCCGCAGCCCGTCGCGCGGACGGTCGCCGGGACCGGCTGCTGCGTTCCTCAGCGCAACGATGCGATGCAAGGTCAGGCGCGCGCGACCGTCCTGCGCCACCGCATGGTTGCCATCGCAATCGACGTGGCGGGCACGCTCGCGCATCGGGTCGCCCCGCGCCCGAACACAGACGTGCACGGCCGTCACGTCGTGCCAGTCATCGGCACGCATTGCCCCGGCGTCAACGAATCGCGTGTCGCCGCGTCGCAGATAGCGAAAACGCAGCTGATCGATGCCCGCGACGACCGGTTGCGCAGTACCGATGCGACCACTCCCTTCGCAATACAGTTCGGGCTCGCCCGTCGACGGGCTGACGTGTGCATCGAAGCGGTTCGACACCAGCGGACGCTCACCCGGCACGCCGACGCCTTGCCCGAGGCAATCCGACACCTGCCCGTTCGCGGTCGGCCATGTCGATACCGTATCGCCGACATAGCGGATCAGCAGCGCATCGGTCGACGCGTGACCGGGCTCGCAGTGCGCATGCGCGTCGTCGCCTCGCACGCGCGCCGATGCACAGCCGAACACCGGCGGCCACGGCGACGGCGTCATGCTGTCGAGCGATCGAAATCCCGCCATCTGAATCTGCTGACCGATCAACACCAGCGCGGTACCTGCAGCGTCCCGCATGCGGAATCCGTCGTCGGCGCGGCGCTGTGCGACGCGCTGGGCGTGGTACAGCGCGCCGACGGCCGCGAGCACGAGCAGACCGACGGACATCGCGACCAGCACTTCGAGCAGCGTGTGGGCGCGAGCATGACGCTCACCGGTCATTGGCCGTCACCTCGCTGAACGGGATCTGCACGCATGACGGCGGACGCATCGATCGTTCCTCTGCACCACATCGCGCGGGAGCCTTTGCGTCGCCGTCGCGCCATCCGAGCGTCATACGCCTCACGCCGCCCACGCCCCCCTCGATCGCCATCGCGCCATCCGGCAACATCGCCGCAGCGAGTGCCGCCAGGCTTGCATCCGCGTCCGGCACCATGCGCATGCGCTCGATGCGTGCATCGGCGAGCCATAGCGCGCGTTCTCGCCAGATCGTCGTGCGTTGCGCGCGCGCCATCGCGAGCTGGCTGCCGGCGACGGTCAGCATCATGAAGGCAAGCAGTGCGACGGCGATCATTGCCTCGATCAGCGACGTGCCGTACACCATGCGTCGCGCGCTCACGACACGGCCTCGCAACGGCCGGTCGCCACGCGCGCGCGGCCGCCCGCCGCGATGCGCACGCACCGCGACGCATGTGCGTCGTCCGCGACGGGCGCGTCGCGCCGGGGACGCAATTCGAAGCGCCGGATGCCGCCGATCGCCTGCCCGGCCGGCGGTGCGAACCCCAGATCGTGCGCGACGCCGGCAACGGCGACGTTCGCGTCGCGCGGGTAGCGCCTCAGTACGCGCGTCTGTTCGTCGAAGTGTCCGCTCACGATCCATCCGCACGACCATTCGGCCTCGTCGCAGCGCTCGCCGGCGTTCAGACATGCGCCGTCGCTCCCCGCCCTGCACAGCGTGACACGCACGCCAAGGCGTACGGCCTCGCTCCGCGCAAACGACAACGCGCCGAGCAACGCGCGCGAACGGGCGTCGACGCGCTCGCGCATCCGCCATTGATCGAACGAAGGCGCCGCAAGCAAACCAAGCCCGGCCATCAGCGCGACCACGACCATCAGTTCGACGAGCGTGAACCCGCATGCATGCCCGAGCGGTTTCCACCGTGTTTCATTACGCCGCATCGCCACCCTCCGCCAACGTGATGCGACGACTGTAGCGGCGTGTGCGCACGCGCACCATATGCCGAACGGCCAGCTGGCGCGACGCCATCGCGCCGACCACAATCGACGCGAGATGAACAACCGGAGGGATAGGGATGAATCAGCGCAGCGCGTCAGCGCTTACGCGGGGCCTTGGCGGGAGAGGCGCGACGGAATTCTTCGATTACGTCGGCAAATTCGGAAACGTCCTCGAACCGGCGATACACCGACGCGAAACGGACATAGGCAATCGTATCGAGACCGCGCAACTCGTTCATCACGAGTTCGCCGAGCTTCTCGCTACGCACTTCGCGCTCGCCAGTCGCGAGCAGCTGATATTCGATGCGGGCGACCGCCGCGTCGATCGCGTCAGCCGCAACCGGCCGCTTGCGCAGCGCGAGTTGCATGCTGGCGACGATCTTGCGACGGTCGAACTCCGTGCGGCTGCCGTCCTTCTTCACGACGGCCGGCAACGCCAGCTCGACCCGCTCGTACGTCGTGAAACGCTTGTCGCAGGCCGAGCAGCGGCGGCGCCGGCGAATCGCGGCGCCGTCTTCGGACACGCGCGAATCCACCACTTGCGTGTCGTCATGCCGGCAGAACGGGCAACGCATGAGCGATCAGCGATAGACCGGGAAACGCT